>JAWKIQ010000002.1:0-309895 GCA_041394185.1 Acidimicrobiales bacterium | reverse complement strand
ACCCTCGCCCAGATGCGCCAAATCATCGCCACAGGCGGATCGTTGGTGGTCGCGGCCGAGGGTGAGGGTTCGGCAGCCAGGCTGGTGGAGACCCTTCGTGGTGAGGGCGTCGAGGTGTCGCTGCGGTCGGCGTCTGAGCTGAGTCGCATCGGCGAGCCCGGCGGCCACGTCGTCGTGGCCCCCATAGAGCGCGGCGTGGTGGTGCCCTGGGCACAACTGGGGCTGCTGGCCGAGAGCGACATAACCGGTCGTCGCCGAACCCACCGCCGGGCCAGGCCTCGCAAGCGTGGTCAGCAGGGCGCGTTCGAGGCGTTGACCGAGGGCGACTTCGTGGTTCACCATCACCACGGCGTCGCTCGTTATGCGGGCATGGTCACCCGCAAGATCATGGACGTCGAACGCGACTACCTGATCCTCGAGTACAAGGGCACCGACAAGCTCTACCTGCCCTCTGACCAGATCGACCTGATCCGGCCCTACTCGGGTGGCGAGACGCCGAGCCTGTCCAAGATGGGCGGCGCCGACTTCCAGAAGGCAAAGGCCAGGGTCAAGGCGGCGGTCAGGGAGATCGCCCAGGAGCTGGTGGTTCTGTATCAGCGCCGCATCACCACCGACGGCATCACCTATCCCGAGCCCACACCATGGGAAGCCGAGCTGGCCGACGCGTTCCCCTATCAAGAAACCCCCGACCAGCTGTCGGCCATCGCCGACATCTTCGACGACATGGAGCGCTCGGCCCCGATGGATCGCCTGGTTTGTGGCGATGTCGGTTTCGGCAAAACCGAGGTGGCGGTCAGGGCGGTTTTCAAGGCGGTTCAGGCGGGCAAGCAGGCCGCGGTGTTGGTTCCCACCACGCTGCTGGCCCAACAACACCACCAGACGTTCGCCGACCGCTTCGCCCCTTACCCGGTGCGGGTCGAGGTGCTCTCCAGGTTCTTGACCCCAGCCCAACAACGCAAGGTCATCGAGGGTGTCAAGGACGGCTCGGTCGACGTCATCATCGGCACCCACCGGCTGCTCAGCAACGATGTGGCGTTCCAGGACCTGGGCCTGCTCGTCGTCGACGAAGAGCAGCGCTTTGGTGTGTCTCACAAGGAGCAGATCAAGAAGCTCCGAACCGACATCGACGTGCTGACCCTCAGCGCGACGCCCATTCCGCGAACTCTCGAGATGAGTCTCACCGGAATTCGCGACCTTTCCTTGCTGCAGACGCCGCCCGCCGAACGCCAGCCGATCCTGACCTATGTGGGCGAGTACGACGATCGGGCCGTCGCCGAGGCGATCAGGCGCGAATTGCTGCGCGAAGGCCAGGTCTTCTTCGTGCACAACCGCATCGCCGATATCGATCAGGTCGCTGACGACCTTCGTTCGCTGGTGCCCGAGGCACGCATTGCCACCGCCCATGGTCAGATGGACGAGGGATCGCTCGAACAGGTGATCCTCGATTTCTGGGAGGGTCAGTTCGACGTGCTGGTCTGCACCACCATCATCGAGTCCGGCATCGACATGCCATCGGTCAACACCCTGGTGGTCGATCGTGCCGACATGCTGGGTTTGGGTCAGCTGCACCAGATCCGGGGCCGGGTCGGCCGGTCGGGGCAGCGGGCGTACGCCTACCTGTTCCACCCGCGCGACCGCGTGCTCACCGAAGAGGCTTACGAGCGCCTGAAGACCATCGGCGAGGCCACCGAGCTGGGATCTGGCTTCCGCATAGCCATGCGCGACCTCGAGATTCGTGGTGCAGGCAACCTGCTGGGAGAGGGCCAGTCGGGACATATCGCCGCCGTCGGCTACGACATGTATTGCCAGATGGTCACCGAGGCCGTAGCCGAACTGAAGGGCGAACCCACCCCCGAACCGGTCGAGATAAAGCTCGACCTGCCCATGCCTGCGTACCTGCCCACCGAGTACGTCGAGCGCGAAGAACACCGCCTCGAGGCTTATAGGCGGCTGGCGTCGGTCACGTCACCGTCCGAGGTCGACGACATCGAGGCCGAGTGGCTCGACAGATACGGACCGCTGCCAGACACCGCCCGCAACCTCCTCGAGTTGGGCTACCTGCGAGCTGCCTGTCAGCAGAGGGGTTTGCGCGAGGTCAGCGTGCTGCGCAACACGGTCGCCAAGCTGTCGCCATTCGACTTGCGAATCAGCGAGCAGACGCGACTGAAGCGCCTAGCGCCCAAGGCCGTCTACAAAGAGGACGCATCCGAGGTTCACGTGCCCGTAAAGGTCGGGCCGAAGCTGGCTCGCGAGTTGGTGTTGTTCCTCGACGAACTGCGCCCCGTCGATTCACCGTCGTGACTGGGCGATACCATGCCAAGCCGTGCATGCTCTCAGAACTCTTCTCGTGGCGCTGGCGGTAGCCCTGCTAGCTGCCTCATGTGCCAGTGACAGCCGCGTCGCGGCAACGGTCGAAGGTACCGACATCACCGTCGATGACGTCGATTCGATCCTGCGCCTCGCCATCGGCGACGAGGTCGTCGTCGAGGACCTCGCACTCGATTCGGGCGAGGTCAACGGCGCACTGAACGTGCTGGTGCTGATCGAGGCGGTCAAAGACGATGCTGCAGAGTTCGGCGTACAAGCGCCGGCTCTCGACGACGAAGACGCCGACTTCATCGAGACCTACAACGACTTCCTCGAGGGCATAGCAACCTCGCTGGTACCCGACATGACTGCCGCAGAGCGTCAGGCCGAACTGGACATCTTCATGCAGGCGGCGTCGTTGGAGCCCCCGGTGTGCTCCAGCCATCTGCTGGTCGAATCCGAGGCCGATGCGGTTGCCGCGCTGGCTCGCATCGAGGCGGGTGAGGCGTTCTCCGATGTGGCAACCGAGGTTTCCATCGACGAGGGCAGCGCTGTCCAGGGCGGCTACCTCGGATGCACCGATCCATCGGTGTTCGTCCCCGAGTTCGCCGAGGCTCTGGTCGCTCTCGAGGTCGGGCAGGTTTCGGCCCCGGTCGAGTCTCAGTTCGGATTCCACGTCATCTTGCGCGAAGACGCCACCGACGCCATCGCCGAGCGCGAGGCCAACCTGCTGGCCCAGGGTGAGGCCTCGGTCGACAACTTCATCTTCTCGCAGCGCCAGGCCGCATTGAGCGTTTGGATCACCGAACGGCTCGAAGCCGCCGATGTCACCGTCGACCCGGCCTTCGGCTCGTGGGTCGACGGCACGGTGCGGCCCCCGGCCTGAGCCCGCGGTGAGCACAAGCATCGTCGTCGCCGGCCTCGGCCCCGCCGACGCGTCGCTGCTGAACCAATTGACCCTCGCCGCGGTCGCCAGTGCCGATCATGTGCGGCTTCGCACCAGCGTGCATCCGGCCGCCGATGTCTTCGACGCCCCCAGCTACGACCACCTGTACGACACCCTCGATTCGTTCGAGGAGGTCTATGCAGGAATCGTCGAGGATCTGGTCGTTCTCAGTTCGACCGGCTCGGTCGTGTACCTGGTGCCCGGGGCCCCCACCGTTGCCGAACGCACGGTCGAGATGCTGGCCGCTCGCGACGATGTCGACGTACAGATATTGCCCGCCCTGTCGTTCCTCGATTTGGCCTGGGCCAGGTTGGGCATCGATCCGGTCGAGCGCGGCGTCCGCCTGGCCGATGCTCACGATTTCGACCCGACGGTGTCGGGGCCGGGGGCGCTGTTGATAGCCCAATGCCACGACGCGGCCACCCTGTCAGACGTGAAGTTGGCCTACGAGGTCGCCGAACCCGCCGAGGCGGTCTTGTTGCACCACTTGGGCCTCGCGGACGAACAGATCATCCGGGTTCCCTGGGCCGACATCGACAAGACGGTTCCGGCCGATCACTTGACCTCCCTGTTCGTACCCGACGCCCCGCGTGTCGGGCCGGGCGCTGCGGTGGAGCGCCTGGATCGGCTGGTGCGCCGGCTGCGCGCGGACTGTCCCTGGGATCGCCAGCAAGACCACGTATCACTGGTTTCGCACCTGATCGAGGAAACCTACGAGGTCGTCGAGGTGATCGATGCCGCGGCCCGCGGCGGCGGCTCGGACTTCGTCGACGCCCAACTCTTGCGCGAGGAACTCGGCGATCTGCTGTTCCAGGTCGTGCTCCACTCGGTCATCGCCGAAGAGCGGCTCGACTTCTCGCTGTCAGAGGTTGCCGACGCGATTCACGACAAGCTCTACCACCGCCACCCCCACGTGTTCGGCGACGTCCAGGTGGATGGCCTTCACGAGCTGTCGCTGCGGTGGGAGCAGATCAAGGCCGCCGAGAAAGGCCGTGAGGGGGTGCTCGATGGTCTGCCCGCACTTCCGAGCCTGCCGTTGGCCTCAAAGGTCGTGCGAAAGGTTCGTAAGGTCGGTTTCGCCTGGTCAGACGATGAGGGAGCGTGGCAAAAGCTCGCAGAAGAGATTGGCGAGCTTCGTTCGGCCGAGCCCCAGACGCGCCTGGCCGAGTTGGGCGACGTTCTGTTCGCCGTCGTTGCACTGGCCGCCCAGCTGGACCTCGATCCAGACGCTGCGCTCAGGCAGGCGGTGGCTCGTTTCATGACCCGATTCGAGGCTGTCGAGGCCCACTTCGCCGGCCTGGAAACGCCGCTGGCGGAGGCCTCCGAGAGCGATCTGCTCGCCGCCTGGCGCTCGGTTCGCTGACCGGCCAGGGCCGGCCGCAGACTGGGGATTGCCAGCACGATTTAGTTCGGTACTCTCGTCCACGTTCGCTACCCCCGGCAACGAGGCAACCACAATGAGCATCATCGAGCGTGTTCTAGGACGCGAGGTACTCGACTCGCGAGGCAATCCGACCGTCGAGGTCGAGGTGTTGCTCAGCAGCGGAGCGTCGGGCCGCGCCATCGTTCCGTCTGGCGCATCGACCGGGCAGTTCGAGGCGGTCGAGCTTCGAGACGGCGGCGATCGCTATCTCGGCAAGGGTGTGGCGACGGCAGTCGCGAACGTCAACGGCGAGATCGCCGACGCCCTCGTCGGCTTCGACGTCACCTACCAACGCGAACTCGATCACCTCATGATCGACCTCGACGGCACCGACAACAAGGGCCGGCTCGGCGCCAACGCCATCTTGGGCGCTTCGCTGGCAGTTGCTCACGCTGCTGCCGACGACCTCGACCTTCCGCTGTATCGCTACGTGGGCGGCCCCAACGCCCACGTTTTGCCCGTTCCGATGATGAACGTCATCAACGGTGGCGAGCACGCCGACAACAACGTCGACATTCAAGAGTTCATGATCATGCCCGTCGGGGCCTCCTCGTTCTCCGAAGGCTTGCGCTGGGGTGTCGAGACCTATCACGTGTTGAAGAAGGTCGTGGGCGAGCGCGGTCTGTCGACGGCCATCGGAGACGAGGGTGGGTTCGCCCCGAACCTGGGCTCGAACGAAGAAGCTCTGGCTCTGCTGGTCGAAGCCATCGAACGCGCCGGTCTGCGCCCGGGCGACGACATGGCGCTGGCCATGGATGCCGCTTCCAGCGAGTTCTTCCGCGACGGCAGCTATGTGTTGGCCGGTGAAGACCGCACGCTCAGCTCGGCCGAGTTCGCCGACTATCTCGCCGATCTGTGCGACCGCTACCCGATCGTTTCGATCGAGGACGGCATGGACGAACAGGACTGGAACGGGTGGGCCGCGCTCACGAACAAGATCGGCGATCGCGTCCAACTGGTCGGCGACGACCTGTTCGTGACCAATGTCGAGCGGCTCGGGCGAGGAATCGCCGAGGGCATAGCCAACTCGATCCTCATCAAGGTCAACCAGATCGGAAGCCTCACCGAGACCCTCGATGCCGTCGGCCTGGCCACCCGCAGTGCGTACACAAGCGTGATGAGCCATCGCTCGGGCGAGACCGAAGACGCCACCATCGCCGATCTGGCCGTGGCCACCAACTGCGGGCAGATCAAGACCGGTGCGCCGGCACGCAGCGACCGCGTCGCGAAGTACAACCAGTTGCTCCGCATCGAGGCCGACTTGGGCGAGGCTGCTGCATACCGCGGAATCTCGGCGCTGGCTGGTCGATGACTCACAACTCCGAACAAGCCCAGGGTCGGTCGCGCACGCGCCGCTTCGCTCGTCTCGCGGCCGGCTTGCTCGCCGTGCTGTTGATAGTCGGGATTGTCGCCGGGGTGCTGTTCGTGGCCGTCTTTCCGACCTCTGACTACATGGCCCAGCGAGACGAGCTGGCAGCGACGAAGGCCGAACTCGACGCGACACGTGCCGACGTGGCGGCACTCGAGGCCAAACTGGGCGACTACAACGATCGGGTGTCGGTCAGCCGCATCGCACGCGAACGCTTTTCTCTCGTGTACGAAGGCGAGCAGTTGTATCGCCTTTCGATTCACGCCGGCGATGCGGCCGAATTGCCGCCCGAGTGGCTGTGGCCCGGGTTTGCGAGGCTGGTGAGGGGCGGTTGATGTCAACGGGCGGTAGCCAGTCGGAGTATCCCGTTGTAGCCGACGGGCTGAGCCGCCGATTCGGCGACCTGGTCGCCGTCGACAACATCGACCTCCAGATCAAGGCGGGCGAGGTGTTCGGCTTCCTCGGCCCAAACGGGGCGGGCAAGAGCACCACGGTTCGTATGCTGACGACGCTTCTTCGCCCAACTTCGGGCCGAGCGGTCGTTGCCGGGTACGACGTTGTTTCCGAGTCTGCCAAGGTGCGGGCGTCCATCGGCGTCGCTCTGCAGGATGCCGCCATCGACCCCATCATGACC
The DNA here is from genome assembly GCA_041394185.1 of Acidimicrobiales bacterium. NCBI lineage: Bacteria > Bacillati > Actinomycetota > Acidimicrobiia > Acidimicrobiales > Acidimicrobiales bacterium. The sequence goes on along the minus strand of JAWKIQ010000002.1, from coordinate 303,216 downwards.
GGTACCGAGTTGGTACAGCTTCAGGCTGTCCTGCACGGCATTCCAAGGTCGGTGGCCGCCAGACGCGGCGCCGAGTTGCTCGAGCGCGTGGGCCTGACAGCGGCAGCCGGCCGTCGGGTTGGAACCTACTCGGGTGGCATGCGCCGCCGTCTCGACCTGGCGTTGTCGCTGATCCACGAGCCGACGGTCTTGTTCCTCGACGAGCCCACGACCGGGCTCGACCCCACCAGCAGACAGGCTTTGTGGGAGGAGGTCAGGCGCCTGAACAGCGAATTCGGCACCACCGTGTTGCTGACAACGCAGTACCTCGAGGAAGCAGACCAGCTGGCTCACCGCATCGCCATCATCGACCGAGCGAAGATCGTGCGCGAGGGCGAACCCACCGCACTCAAGGCCGCGGTCGGCGACCCTACCTTGCGTATCGATGTCTCCAGGGGCGATCTCGAGCGTGCCGAACAGACCATGGCTCGCTTCGGCGAGGAGCGACCTGCTCGCGAGGGGCGCCTGGCAATAGGGCTCGCTGGCGGTGCGGGTCGAATGGCCGACGTTGTCAGGGCCTTCGACGAGGCGGGCGTGGCGATCGTTCACATGGAACTGGACGCTCCGAGCCTCGACGACGTCTTCGCCGAGGCCACCGGCCGGCGGCTCGAGGGCGCTGAGGACAGCTGACGTGTCGATGACGCAGGCCCCGGCCCCTCACCTTCGCCGGAACTCGCGGTTGGGGCCCGTATTTGCAATGGCGGGCAGGTCCATCCGCTCGATCGCGCGCCAGCCACAAACCTGGGTGCCTGCGGTGGTGTTCCCGCTGTTCTTCTCGTCGGTCAGTGCCGCAGCGTTCGACCGAACCAGAGCGCTGCCGGGTTTCCCCGAGGTCGACAGCTTCCTCACGTTCATCCTGCCCGCGACCATCATCCAGGGTGTGGTCTTTGGAGCCACCTCGGTCGGCACCGAGATGGCAATAGACATCGAGAACGGGTTCGCAGATCGCCTTCGCGTTGCTCCGGTCGGGCGCACCGGATTGATGCTGGGCCGCCTGGCAGGTGTCATGACCCTTGCCTTGGTGCAGGCCGTGTTGTTCAGCGCTGTCTTTGCGCTGTTCGGGGCCTCCGTCGCCGGAGGGATTCCGTCGGTGCTGGCGATAGCGATGGTCAGTTGCCTGTTGGCCGGGGCAATCGGGTCGTTTGCGCTGACGGTGGCCATCCGCACCGGCTCTGTCGAGGCCGTCAACGGATTCTTCCCGATCCTGTTCGTTGCGCTCTTCTTGTCTTCGGCGTTCTTCCCCCCTCAGCTCGCGGGCGGGTGGTTCGAGGCCGTGGCGAAGGTCAACCCGATGACGTGGATGATCGACCCCGCCAGAAGCCTCGTCATCAGTGAGTTCTCGGTGTCCGACGCCCTGCAGGCGATGGCCGTGGCAGGTGCCCTCATGGTGGCTCTGGTCTCTGTTGCGGTGGCGGCTCTGCGAGCGAGTGCCCGATGAGCGCCACGGCCGGGTTCTACAAGCCGAGCTTTGTGGGGGCTTCGGTGGCGGTCTGGCGCCGCGGTCTCATCCGCACTCTGCGCATTCCCGCGATCTTGGTGCAGTCGTTCTTCTTTCCGGGCTTCTTCCTGATCGTGTACGTGGGTCTGTACAAGGCTGTGACCCAGTTGCCCGGATTTCCAACCGACAACATCGCCAACTGGTACCTGCCTTTCATGATGATCCAGGGAGCGGCGTTCAGCGGTGTGGGTGCCGGGTTCGCGACCGCAGTCGACATCGACAACGGGTTCTTCGACCGTTTGATGTTGATGCCGGGCAGCCGTCATGCCATCACCATCGGAACCACCGCGATGGCCCTCACCCGGGCTCTGACCGTCGCCGCCGGAGTGTTCGTCATCGGTCTGATTGCCGGCGCCCGCCCGACCGACGCCGCCGGCTTGTTGTTGACCCTGCTGGCGATCGTGTCGGTGTCGGCTATGGCGAGTTGGTTCGCGCTGGGCCTCGTGTATCGGGTGAAGGACCAACGGGTTGCGCCGCTGTTCCCGATTGCGATCTTCGTGGTGTTGTTCGTCTCGACGGCCCAGGTGCCGCTCGACCTGACGACCGGCTGGCTGACCACAGCGGCCGAGATCAACCCGATGACCCGCATTCTGGGCCTGGCTCGAACGGGATTTGTCGACAGCGGTGTCACGTGGTCCGACACGTGGCCCGGACTCGTGGCTATCGGCGGGTGTTGCGGCCTGCTCGGCCTGTTCGCTTGGCGCGGGATGAGGCGCTACATCCCCTGAGCGGGCGTTGCCCTTGGCGCTCGCGGTGGCTCAGGCGTTCACCAGCAGCAACAATCCTGCAGCCGTATAGACCACCATCGCTGCGATGGTGGCGTACTGGGCTCTCAGCGCCTTTTCGGAGTCCGGTTCTATCTCCAGGGCTCGATCGTGGGCCACCATCACCGCCACGATGTGCCCGCCGATGATCGACAGGACCTGAACCCATGCGATGGTCGTCGGTGACACTGCGGTGTAGTCCTCGACACGGCCGGCGGTTCCGAACCAGTCGGCTCCGGTGAAGAACGGATCCGACAATCGGATCATCAGCGTCTGGCCCTCGAAGACCAGCAGCGAGAAGTAGTGCGCTATGCCGTAGCCGAAGGCGATTGGAACCAGTGATGGGCCAAAGGCCGAGAAGGCGGCCGAGGTGGTGCTGGTGCCCCGGTCGAAGTACCGGGCAGCGATCCAGTAGACGATCCCCACCAGGCCTGCAGTCAGTCCCAGGCCGACCGTGTTGATGGCCGTTGACCTCCACCCGAACGCGTCGCCGCCGATGTCATTCCACAGATCGGTGCGCGAGAGGCCGTCGAAGGAGGCTGCTCCCAGCACCACCAGGATCGAGATCGACGCAGCGACCGAGGTCTCGAGCTGAGCCAGGCCGGCGGTCGGAGCCCGAACTCCCCGACGCCGATCGTCGCGCCGAACCCAAACCGACATCGCGGCGACCTTCGAGAACCACCATCCCAAGCCGTCGGCAGACTCTGTCCATGCCCGCCCCAGCCAAAGGACGGGCACTGTTGCCCAGAGTGTGTAAGCGATGATCAACCAGCCGAGAACCCGGGGCGAGCTGGGCGAGTGATAGGCCAACTCGACCCAGGCGAATCCGACCAGGGCCACGGCCGCAGGCCACGCACCGACCTGCTGATCGTCAGCGCCTGCCGACGATCGCCGCATCCCGGCCAACACCGACGCGATCGGGCGAAACGGGCTGATCCATCTCCAGACATCGCCGAACAAGAACGCGGCCAGGGGCATGGCGGTCCACACGGCGATATACACGATCCACGGAACAGGGTTCAGGGCTGCTATCGGCGAGCCGAAGAAGGCAGCCGAAACGGTCAGCCCATACAGGGCGAGACCGAGCATGCTGCCCAAAGCGGACACCCAGCCCGAAGCGGTTGTGCCCGGGCTCCACAGGGGCACCGATCGGCGAGCCGCAGCGCTGAGGCGAGGCGTGGTCCACAACACCCCGAATGCGGCGAACGACACCAGCAGCACCAGGCCGCCGCCCCAAGCCAGAAATGACGGATCTACCGGCAGGTCACCCCTTGCCCCGACGCCGTGCGCCAGGAGCAGACCCATCAGGAGACCTCGAATTCGACCACTGTCTGGCCGCGGCCTTCGAGTTCGACCTCGAACACTCCCGGGATGTCGGCGTCGAACAGCAGAACTCCGGGCTGGGTGGGAGCGACAGTCGCGTAGACGTCGTATCCGTGGAGGTGGAGTTGGTCGTCGACATCGGCCGTCACCGAAAGCCTCACCAACGAACCGATGGGTACCTCGACGGTCTGGACCCCTCCTTCGACCTGTCCATCGGAAACCACGACCTCGACGTTCACGTCGGCCTGGGTGGCGCTGTCGCCTGGCACGACCAGTATTTCGGTGTCGCTGATGAGGGTTCCGTCGCTGCTGAGTGGGCTGTGGTCGTTCGCGGACAGGTCGACGCGGATCGTGTGTTCGCCCGGCGGCAGGGTCGGGAGCTGGTGCCACTGGCCATAGATGCGGGTCAGCTTGATGCCGTCGACGTACAGATGTGCGTGGCCCTCGCCCGCGACGTGTTCGGTCGACACGTGCTCGGGAGCGAATACGAAGTTGGTGGTGTCCAGGCGCAGGTTCCAGCCACCGGCCGGGTCTTCGACCAACACCAGGTCGAGAGTCGGCGCGTTCTCGGCGCCCACCTCGATGGCGTCGTCGTGGGTGTGTTCCGCGTCGCCATGGTCGTGTTCTGCGTCGCCATGGTCATGTGTTGTCTCGGGGGCGGCCTGGACCTCGCTGGTCGGGGTGTCCGACGACGTCTCATCCGAGCCGCACGCGGCCAAAACGGTGATCGCGGCGATCGCCGCTGCTGCGAGCCTGATGCTTTTCATTGCCGAGTAAGTGTACGGGCAGCAAACCTCGGGTGGTCCTGACGACCGGGTGAGGAAAACGGCGTGCACATGAGGCATGATGGCGGGGTTGCCAACCTGCCTCCAGGGGGATCTGTGGAGATCAACATCACCGTCAACGGGCAGCCGACCTCGGCCGACGTCGAGCCTCGGCGGCTTCTCGTGCACTACCTGCGTGAAGACGTCGGTCTCACCGGGACGAACATCGGATGCGACACGTCGTCCTGTGGTGCGTGCACGGTCCACCTCGACGGCGAATCGGTGAAGTCGTGCACGGTCCTTGCGGTGCAGGCCGATGGCGGACACGTAGTGACCATCGAGGGTCTGGCGCCCAGCGCCACCGAGCTGCATCCGATGCAGGAAGCATTCCGGCAGAACCACGGCCTGCAGTGCGGCTACTGCACACCTGGCATGGTCATGGCCGCCGTGAGCCTCTTGGACGAGAACCCCAAGCCGACCGAGCGAGAGGTTCGCGAGGGCCTCGAAGGCAACCTGTGCCGCTGCACCGGTTATCACAACATCGTCAAGGCGGTCCTGGCCGCCAGCGGCCAGCCGGTCGAGAGCTGAGGAGGCAACGATGATCCCAGCCGCATTCGACTACGTCAGGGCCGGTTCGGCCGAGGAAGCGGTCTCGCTGCTCGTCGAGCACGGCGACGAGGCCAAACTCCTGGCCGGTGGCCATTCCCTGGTCCCCATGATGAAGCTGCGTCTGGCGGTTCCAACCGTCGTGGTCGACGTCGGTCGTGTCGACGACCTCCGCTACATCAACGACGTCGGCGACCACCTCGCCATCGGCGCCCTCACCACCCATCGCATGCTCGAGACCAGCCAGCTGCTTGCCGACCAATGCCCGATTCTGCCGGCTGTGGCCCATGTGGTCGGAGATCCACAGGTGCGCCATCGCGGAACCCTCGGCGGAACCCTCGCCCACAGCGACCCGGCGTCCGATCTGCCGGCCGCCGTTCTGGCGCTCGGCGGAACCCTCGTGGCGCAGGGCCCCAACGGCAGCCGCGAAATAGCCGCAGCAGATTTCTTCACCGGCTATTTCGAGTCGGCGTTGGCAGCTGACGAGATGCTCACCGAGATCCGTCTGCCGAAATGCCCCGGGGCCGGCTGGAACTATCAGAAGTTCAACCGACGAGCCCAGGACTGGGCCATCGTTGGGGTCGCCGCCGTAGTCGGCGACGGCCTCACGGGTGTCAGCCTGGTGAACATGGGCTCTACCCCGCTGCGGGCATCGGCGGTCGAGGCCGCGCTCGCCGGTGGCGCCAGCGCAGCAGACGCAGCCCAGGCCGCTGCCGACGGCACAGAGCCGCCGACCGACCTGAACGCCAGCCCCGAGTATCGCGAGCATCTGGCACGCGTGCTCACCAGGCGGGCCCTCGAGGCTGCGGGCGTTGCCTGACTCTGCCCGCCCGAGCCCCATGCTCGGGACGTCGCCTGATGCCGTGGCCTCGACGCTCGAGGCCCACGGCTATCTGGCCGATCAGGGCTTGGCGACCATCATCCACCTGGCGGTTGCCCTCGGTAGACCTCTGCTGCTCGAGGGTGAGGCCGGCGTCGGCAAGACCGAAGTCGCCAAGGTGCTCGCCGCAGCCACCGGTGGCGAGCTGATCCGCCTGCAGTGCTACGAGGGCATCGACGCGTCGCAAGCCCTGTACGAGTGGGACTACACGCGCCAGTTGCTACACCTGCGAACGGCAGAGGCCAGCGGCGATGCCCAAGGCCGCGCCGATCAACTCGAGCACGAGCTCTACTCCGAGCGTTTCTTGGTCAAGCGGCCTCTGCTGCGGGCTCTCGACCCGGCCGCCGCGGTGCCGCCGATCCTGCTCATCGACGAGGTCGACCGGGCAGACGACGAGTTCGAGGCCTTCTTGCTGGAGGTCCTCAGCGACTACACGGTGACCATTCCCGAGTTGGGCACCTATCGGGCTCCGACGCCGCCCATCGTCATCATCACCTCCAACCGCACTCGCGATGTTCACGACGCCTTGAAGCGGCGTTGCCTTTACCACTGGGTCGAACACCCCGATTTCGAGCGTGAGGTGCGCATCATCGAGTTGAAGGCTCGCGGCGTCTCCGATGCCCTGGCACGGCAGGTCGCGGGCGCGGCTGCCACCATGCGAGACATCGGGCTGTACAAGCCTCCCGGCGTTGCAGAGACCATCGACTGGGCGACCGCGCTGGCCACGCTTGGCGCCGCCGAGATCGATGAGAGGGTCGTAGCCGCCACTATCGGCACGGTGCTCAAGTACCGAGAGGACCAGGCCAAGGTCACGACCTATGGCCTCGATCATCTGGTGGCGTCGCTCAAACGTGGCTGATGTCGCAGCGGCCCCGATCGAACGCATCGCCGTCGCTTTCAGCCGAATCCTGCGCGGAGCGGGCATCGACGTGGTCCCCGCCCGCACGATGGGCTTTGTGGCCGCGCTCGAGCAGATCGACATCACCAGACGCGACCACGTCTACTGGGCCGGTCTTGCGACGCTGACCTCCGACCCTCGCGACCGCAAGACCTACGACGCTGCCTTCCGGGTCTTCTGGGAACGCTTCGAGCCGCTCGAGCGACCGGCCGATGTGGCCGAGGAAACCATCGAATTCCTGCTTGCCACCGATGCCGGCCCCGACGACATCCCAGACGACGGTGACGCAGAGGTGCACGAGGGTCCGATAATCGAGGTGCGCTGGAGCGACCGCGAGGTGCTGGCCGCCAAGGACTTTGCCGATTGTTCCGACGCCGAGCTCGAGCAGATCCAGAACATGATGCGAGACCTTCGCTGGAGCGTCAGCACCAAGACCAGCCGAAGGCTGGCACGGTCGAAACGAAAGACCCGGCGCCCAGACCTGGCTCGAACCGTCAGACGCGCCCTGGCGACGGGTGGCGAGCCCATCCGCCGGGACTTCCGTCGACCCGATCGCCGCCCTCGTCGCCTGATCCTGCTGGTCGACGTGTCCGGGTCGATGGAGGCCTATGCGCGTGCTCTGTTGCGCTTCGCCCATGCCGCGGTGGTGGGGCGTACTCGCGTCGAGGCCTTCACCATCGGCACCAGGCTCACCCGCGTCACCCGCGAGCTGCAGAGCCGCGACCCAGACGCCGCCATGCGAGCTGCCTCCGATTCGGTGAAGGACTGGTCGGGAGGCACCCGCCTCGGTGAGACGTTGCGGTCCTTCAACGACGAATGGGGGGTGCGGGGTCTGGCTCGCGGCGCGGTGGTGGTAATTCTCAGCGACGGATGGGATCGCGGCGACGCCGCCGAACTCGGCGCCCAGATGCAGCGTCTGCATCGGGTAACCCACGATCTGGTCTGGGTCAACCCGCTCAAATACACGCCGGGTTATGCGCCACTGGCTCAGGGCATGGCCGCAGCGCTGCCACATGTCGACCAGTTCGTCGAGGGCCATGCGTTCGAGTCGATCGAGGCGTTGGCACGCCTCATCGGGCAGCAGTCGTGATGCTGGCGTGGGGCTAGCCTTCGAGGTGACAGCGCTCTTGCCTGGAGGTGCGACGTGATCGAGATACTCGACGACATCGAGCGGTGGCGGCGCGGCGGAAAGCGCATAGCGGTGGCCCGCGTCGTCGACATCGAGGGTTCGGGTCCTCGCGACCCTGGCGCGGCAATGGCCGTCAGCGAGGACGGCGAGGTCGCCGGGTCGGTTTCGGGAGGCTGCGTCGAGGGCGCCGTTGTGGGCGAAGCCCTGCAGCTGCTGGACGGCCAGCGGGCTCCGGGCGTGGTGACGTTTGGCTATTCCGACGACGAGGCCTTCGCTGTGGGGCTGACCTGCGGTGGCACCATTCATCTGTTCCTCGAAGAGCTGGACTGGTAGATGTCGCAGATCTATGAGCTGTTTCGCGACGCGTTGCGAGCAGAGACACCGGTGGCCCTGGCCACGGTCATCGAAGGCCCTGGCCTCGGCTCGAAGCTGCTCCTGCGCTCTGGTGCAGAGTCGGTCGGCAGTCTCGGCAACGAGGGCCTCGACCGGGTAGTCGAGCGCGACGCCATGGCCGAACTCGACGCTGGAACATCGGGCGTTCGGCACTATGGGCCCAACGGTGAGGCGCGCCAAACCGAGGTGTCGGTGTTCATCGAAACACACGCCGCCCGACACCAGTTGGTGATCTTCGGTGCAGTCGATTTCACCCGAGCGTTGGCAGCTCAAGGCAAGCTCTTGGGCTACAGGGTCACGGGGTGTGATGCCCGCGAGGTGTTTGCCACCAAGCGCCGGTTTCCCATGGCAGACGAGGTCGTCGTCGACTGGCCCAACCGGTTGCTCGACCGTATCGGAGACTCGCTGGGCCCCAGGGATGCGGTTTGTGTCCTGACCCACGACAACAAGTTCGACGTTCCTGCCATCACCTCGGCGCTCAAGAGCCGCGTGGGATACATCGGGGCCATGGGCAGCCGGCGGACCACCGACACCCGTAACGAGCGATTGCGCGAGGTCGGGGTCACCGATGCCGAGATCGAGCGAATAATGGCTCCGATTGGGCTCGACATCGGTGCCCGGTCGCCGGAGGAGACTGCCGTGTCGATCGTGGCCGAAATCATTGCCTCGCGCACCGGTCGCACCGCGCCAAACCTTCGCGATCGCGACGGATCCATCCATTGACCTGCGCCGCGGTGTTGCTGGCCGCCGGTGCTGGCTCGAGGTTCGAGGGATCGACCCACAAGCTCCTCGCTCGAATCGGCGACGCGACGGTGTTCGAAACGGCGCTCGGCGTGGTGCTGCGTGCTGGTTTCGACGAGGTCGTCGTAGTCACCGGTTCGTGTGATCTCACCGAACTGATTCCGGTGGGCGTCACAGTGGTTCACAATCCGCGCTGGGCCCAGGGCCAGGCGACCTCGCTGAATTCTGCTGTCGAGTACCTCCAGGGTCGGCCACACGATGCCGCGGTCTTTGGCCTGGCTGACCAGCCGGGTGTCGATGTCGAGTGCTGGAGAGCTCTGCGCGACTCGAAGGCACCTCTTGCAGCTGCGGTCTACGGCGATGTCAGGGGTAATCCGGTGCGGCTCGGCCGATCGGTGTGGCCCGACTTGCCGACCGAGGGCGACCATGGTGCGCGCCATGTGCTGCGTACGAGGTCAGACGAGGTCGAGCGGGTAGCGTGTAGAGGCCGTAGCGACGACATCGACACCCTGGAGGACCTGAGCTCATGGAGCTGAACAACGAGTTTCGCGTTGACGCACCGATCGATGTTGCCTGGGCGACCCTCACCGACGTCGAGGGCATCGCACCGTGCATGCCGGGTGCCCAACTGACCGAGATCGACGGAGACGAATACAAGGGTTCGGTCAAGGTCAAGGTGGGCCCGATCACGGCCCAGTACAAGGGCGTGGCCAAGTTCATCGAGAAAGACGACGCCAACCACAAGGCCGTCATCGACGCCTCGGGCCGCGACACCAGGGGTCAGGGCAACGCCAGCGCTACGGTGACCCTGCAACTCACCCCAGACGGCGGGGGTACCAAGGCCGAGATCTCCACCGATCTCAAGGTCACCGGCAAGGTCGCCCAGTTCGGTCGTGGCGTCATGGCCGACGTCTCCGAGAAGCTGCTCGGCCAATTCGTAGAGTGTCTCGAAGCCAAGCTCGAGGCCACCGGGGCTGAGGCGCCCGAGGCCGCTTCTGCGACCGAGGACGACGGCGCGGTCGCGGATGGGCCCCAGGATGCTCCCAGCAACGAGTCTGCTGCGCCGTCTGGCCCTCGCAAGATCGACATGCCCGAGGCAAAGCCCGTCGACCTGCTCGACACAGCCGGTGCGCCGGTGCTCAAGCGCGCGGCTCCGTTGCTGGTGGCCTTGATCGTGCTGCTGCTGGTTCTGCGCCGCCGCAAGTCCAGCTGATCGCAGCGCCGGCGCTGGGCCAGCGCCGGCGGTGGCCTCGCCAGTGAGCCCGAACTAGAGTCCTGGGCTAGCAAGAGGCGAGGTTGGATCCGTTGAGCTACAGGCTTGGTGTCGACTTGGGCACCACATACACAGCCGCAGCGGTTCACAAAGCCGGGCGCAGCGAGGTGTTCGAGCTAGGAACGCGCTCGGCCACCATTCCGTCCGTCGTATTCATCCAAGACGATGGCACGATTCTGGCCGGCGAGGCCGCGAACAGGCGCGCGCTTCGCGAGCCCAACCGGGTGGCGCGCCAGTTCAAGCGCCGCGTTGGCGATCCGACTCCGATGCTGGTGGGCGGCAGTCCCTACGCTGCCGAGGCGCTCTCGGCGAAGCTGCTTCGTTGGGTGGTCGACACGGTCGCCGAACGAGAGGGCTCGCTGCCCGAACAGATCGCCTTGACCCATCCGGCGAACTGGGGGTCCTACAAGCTCGACCTTCTGCAACAGGCACTTGCTCTCGAATCGATCGAGGGCGTGACCTTGCTCCCAGAGCCCGAAGCGGCTGCAATCGAGTACGCCTCGTTCGACCGCACCGAATCCGGCAGGGTGGTTGCCGTATTCGACTTGGGAGGCGGCACGTTCGACGCCTCGGTGCTTCGCAAGACCTCCGAGGGCTTCGAGATTCTCGGTCGGCCGGAGGGAATCGAACGGTTGGGCGGTGTCGACTTCGACGAGGCGGTGTTCGGCTTTGTGGCCCAGTTCCTGGGCGATGCACTCACCGGCCTGGACCGAACCGACCCGGTCACCCAGGCCGCGGTTGCTCGCCTCAGGTTCGAGTGTGTCGAGGCCAAAGAGGCGTTGTCGTTCGACACCAAGGTCTCGATTCCCGTCGTGTTGCCGACCGTGCACACCGAGGTGAGGCTCACGCGCAGCGAGTTCGAGGACCTCATCCGGCCCAGCCTCCTGAACGCGGTTTCGGCGATGAAGCGGGCGGTCGCCGGCGCCCACCTCACCGTCGACGATGTCGATGTCGTCTTGCTGGTGGGCGGCAGCAGCCGCATCCCGCTCATCGGTCAGATGGTGGCGTCCGACCTCGGCAGGCCAGTCGCCGTCGATGCCCATCCCAAACACCTGGTGGCCCTGGGGGCTTCGAGGCCCAGTGCCCCAGAACCGAAGATGGCTGCGGCAGTGCCTGCGCCGCCGCCTCCGCCTCTTCCGCCACCCGAGCCCGGTCCCGAGCCACCGGAGGGCGAACGCAGCGACGATGTCGAGGTGTTGGCCCCCACTGTTTCTGGGGCGGCCGCCATCTCGGCCCCGCTTGTCGATCCCCCCGAGATTCACATCCACAGCGTCGACAGATCTGCTCCGCCAAAGCCTCGACGTCGTGTGCTTGTGTTGGTTGCGTCGGTCGCTTTGGTAGCAGCAGTGGGCCTGGCCTTGGCCCTCACCCGCGGCGACGACAGCTCTCAGGCGGCCACAACAGCCAGCACCGAGCCAAGTGCCGAGGCGACCGTGGTCGACAATTCACCATCGACTACTACGTCTACGACGGTGGCGTCCACGACGACGAGCTCGACTACGACCACCTCACAACCCCAATCCGACTCTGCGGGCGAGACCGCTTTGCTGAGCGCCGACAGCACCTCGACGACCACTTCTTCCAGCGTTGCTCAGACCACCACGACGGCCGCCAGGCCGGTCACGACCGCGCGAACCGAAACCACCACCGCTGTAACGACCACCCAACCGCTGACCACCACGACAACCGCAACAACAACAACCACCACGACCGCAGCGGCGACCACGACGACGGTCGCCACTACGACCACATCGTCCCCGCCGACCACGCAGCCTCAGCAGGCGTTCGTTCCGGGGGTCGCGGGTCTGACGGGCCAGCAGGCAGTGCAGCGGATTGCGGCTGCCGGCCTCACGTCATCATGTGGGCAGCGCTGCAGCGATCTCGTCGGAGGCACGAGCCCGCCAGCCGGCACGGCGCTCGATCCCGGAACGTTCGTACAACTCAGCTACTCATGACCGGAGCATCCAGATGACACCACGAAGCATCATGCGAGTCGCACTGGCGGTGGCGATGTCCATCACGGCTCTCGTCGCGGTCGATGCCAGGGGTGCCCAGGCGGCCGAGCCCAGCGACGGCTACTGGATCCTCGACCAGTCGGGCAACATCTACGCGTTCGGGGGCGCCGAGCAGTACGTCCCGGTATTCGGCACGGCTGTCGACATGGCGTCGGGGCCGCGGATGTCGCTCTGGGTTCTCACCGACAACGGGGTGGTACACACCCGCGGCTCTGCAATGCACTTCGGCGATGTCGACATGGCGTCGCTGGACACGGGCGAGACGCCGTCGGCCATCTCGGTGACCCCCTCGGGTGAGGGATATTGGGTGTTCACCACTCGTGGGCGGGTGCTGACCTTTGGCGACGCCACCAACTTCGGTGGTGTCGAGAATCTCGACCTCGACGGTCCTGTGATCGACGCGGTCGCCATGCCGGACGGCAAGGGTTATTACATGGTCGGAACCGATGGTGGCGTGTTCGCTTTCGGGTCGGCCAAGTTCTGGGGATCGATGGGCGGAATAGCCCTGGATCAGCCTGTCAACGCGCTCATCCCAGATCCAGATGGCGAGGGCTATTGGCTCACCGCCGGCGACGGAGGGATCTTCGCCTTCCGAGCGCCGTTCCGCGGCTCGTTGGGCGGAATCGCGCTGGACGAACCCGTCATCGGCGGCATCGCATATGGCGCCGGCTACACGATGGTCGCGTCCGATGGGGGAGCGTTCGTGTTCTCCGAGCTGGCATTCCTCGGCAGTGTGGCCGATCTCGATCTGCCTACTCCGGTGGTGTCGATAGCCGCGTCGTATCCGGTGCCCAAGGTCACCGCCGACAGCATCGAACTGTTTGGCACCTTCACAGTCGGCGATGGTTCGTGGCAGGGCAGGGCTGGGTTCGGCATGATGTGGATTCCGAACCGCACCGAGGACACGGTGTCGGTCGTCGATCGCGAGACGCTCACCGTCGTCGACACCATCCCGGTTGGCGACGAACCGTTCCCGGTGTCGTTGGGTGGCGACAAGATCTGGGTTCCAAACAACAGCGACGGCACGGTGACGGTTATCGACGCTGCCACCCGGAAGGTCTTGAAGACCATAGCCACCGGCAGCCAGCCCAGGACCCCTCCGCACTACGACGGCTGGGCCTATGTGTCCAACAGGGGCGACGGCACCATCACGGTCATCGACCACGACACCCTCAACGTCATCGCCACGATCCCCATCGGCGGGGGCGGGCAATCGCCCATCATCGACAACGGTCTCATCTGGTTCTGCGACGTCGACCAGGATCGCGTCGTGGTGTTCGATGCCAAGACGTTCGTGCAGCGAGCGGTCATACCTGTGGGGCAAAAGCCCTACACCGCGTCCGCTGGCTACGGCCGAATCTGGGTGCCCAATCACGGCGAGAACACGGTCAGCGTCATCGACCCGTCGAGCTTCAAGGTCATCACCACCATCACGGTCGGAACCCAGCCGTATAGGCCCGTGGTCGCCTACGACAAGGTCACGGTTGCGGGTGCTACGTCGCCAGACCTGTACGTGATCGACCCCTCGAACTACGGAACCGAATTCCGCAACATGGCCGACGGGGCCTACATGCCGACGCCGGGGTTGGACGTGTTGTGGGTTGCCAACAACCTCAGCAACACCGTCACCGTCTTCGACCCGTCGACCTACGAGATAGTCACCCAGTTCACGGTTCCGGGTGGCCCTCAAAAGCCGGTTGTGTTCGGCGACTACGTGTGGGTCTCGACCGACAGCGGAGTCAGCTACGTATACCGAGCCAGGTGAGCGGCCGGCTCAGGCGACCGAGCGTCCGAGTTCCTTGATGGTTGTCATGCCCTTGGCAGCCTTGATCAGGCCGTCTTGGCGCATGGTCAACATGCCTTCCTTTTGCGCCTGACGCTTGATGTCGGACGACGAGGAATGGTTCAGGATCATGTGCTGGATCTCGGGTGAGATGAGCAGCACCTCGTGTACACCGAATCGACCCTTGAAGCCGGTGTTCGAGCACTTCGAGCAACCGACCGGCCGCATCCACCGGGGTGTGTCGATGTCGGAGGCACGGATCAGGCCGTCCTGCCACCCGGCGGCCTTGAGGTCGGCCGGATCTGGATCGTCTGGCTGGGCGCAGTGTGGGCACAGCTTCCTGGCGAGACGCTGGGCGACCACGCATGTGATGGCAGCCGTGACCATGAACGGCTCCAGGCCCATCTCGATCAGGCGAAGTGGAGTCGACGCCGAGTCGTTGGTGTGAAGGGTCGACAGCACGAGGTGGCCCGTGAGGGCGGCCTCGGCCGCGATCTGGGCGGTCTCGACGTCGCGGATCTCGCCCACCAGGACTACGTCGGGGTCGGCTCGCAGGATGGCTCGAAGCGACGAAGCAAACGTCAAGCCGGCCTTGGCGTTCATCTGCATCTGCTTGATGCCATCGATGCGGTACTCGACCGGGTCTTCGACCGTGACGATGGCCGTGGTCGGATCGTTCAGCGCGTTGAGAGTCGAGTACAGCGTGGTCGTCTTGCCCGAGCCGGTGGGTCCCGTGACCAGCACACCGCCCGCCGGCTTGTTGTAAGCCCACTCGAAACGTTTACGAGACCTCGGGTGCATGCCCAGGTCTTCGATGTCGAGGCTGTTGGTGCCCTGGTCGAGAATGCGCAGAACCACCGATTCGCCATAGACCGTCGGAACGGTGACGATACGAAGGTCTACGACGCGGTCTCCGACCTTCACCGAGGTGCGGCCGTCTTGGGGAACTCGCTTTTCGGCGATGTCCAACTCGGCGATGATCTTGAATCGGGACAACACGCCCGACTGAACCGACTTGGGCGAGCGCATCACGTCTTTCAGCACGCCGTCGATGCGGAACCGGATTCGGAGCCCGTCTTCGGCCGCTTCGACGTGAATGTCGGAAGCGCGTTCTTGAATGGCTCGCTTCAGCAGCAGGTCGATGAACTTTACGATCGGGCCGTCGTCGACCAGTTCGCCCATCTCGGCCAGGCCGGCGTTGTCCTTGGGGCCCATCTGGCTGGCGGCGTTGCGAACGGCTTCTTCTGCCTTGCCGTCCTCGTAGATCGAGTTGAGTACCCGGTCGAGCTGCTCTTGTGAAGCCAGCACTGGCATGATTCGCGAACCGGTCGCAGCGCGCAGGTCGTCGATCGCGAATACGTCGAACGGTTCGGCCATCGCCACGCGCAGCTTGCCGTCGGAGGTTTCCGACAGGGCCACCGCTTTGATGCGTCGGGCGAGGGTTTCGGGAACCTTGCGAGCGAAGATCGGGTCGGGACGCTGGTTTTCGAGGTCGACGACCTCGATGTCTTGCTGGTCGGCCAGCGCCTTGTAGAGGTCGCCCGGGAAGAGGACGCCCGAATCGACGAGTATGTCGCCGAGGCGTTTCTTCGTCCTGGCCTGCTCCTCGAGCGCGGTCTGGAGCTGGTCGACGGAGATCACGCCGTTGGCTATGAGGATGTCACCCAACTGCCGTCGGGTCCGCGTGGCGTTCTCACTCACGAGAACTCCTTCGGCAACAGTCCCCTCGACTTCAAGGGTTCGTGTCGCCTAGCCGCACGATTCTCGCGTCGGCGGTTTTGTGGCGGCCATTTGCGGGTGCCTGCGCGAATACGATGCGGTGCGTGTTGAGTCCCGAAGATCTCGAAGCGGTCACCGAGCTTCTCGGACGACGACCTCAGGGCCACTTCGAAATCGTGGCGCGCAACGATGTGGGTGCGCCCGTGGTCTTGCGCAACTCGCCCCTCCTCGACGACGGAACTCCGATGCCGACCCTGTACTGGCTGGTGGGCGATCACGAACGTGTGGCCGTGGGACGCCTCGAAGCCGCATACGGGGTTCGTCGAGCCGAATCCGACGTCGACCCCGACGAACTCGCCGCAGCGCACGAGCGCTATCGCTGCGAGCGAGATGCGCTGTTGCCAGACGACCACGATGGGCCCTTGCCTTCGGGTGGCGTCGGCGGCACTCGACAGGGCGTCAAGTGTCTACACGCCCACTACGCCTACCATCTCGCAGGCGGCGACGACCCGGTCGGCCGTTGGGTCCACGAACACCTCCAGGAGATCCTTTGACTTCGGGACGCCCCATAGCTGCGGTCGACTGCGGGTCCAACACGACGCGCCTTCTGGTCAGCCAGGATGGCCGAGACCTCGTTCGCACCTCGCAGATCACCGGCCTCGGGCGCGGGCTGGCCAAGACGGGCCGAATGTCCGACGAAGCCATCGAGCGGTGTGTCGCCGTGTTGGGCCACTATCGAGGGCTAATCGATCAGCACGGGGTGGCTTCTCGCGACATCGGGGTCATCGCGACGTCTGCGTCGCGCGACGCTGCGAACGCGGCTCAGTTCTTCGATGCTGCCGACGCAGCACTGGGTGTGCGCCCCACGGTGATCACCGGCGAACGCGAGGCGTCTCTCAGCTTCGCAGGGGCAGCGGGCGGACTCGACGGCGGTGGCTCGGTCACGGTGTTCGACATCGGCGGCGGATCCACCGAGTTCTCGGTGGGGAAGGTCGTCGAAGGCGTTGCGACCCTCGAAGGCGCGGTGTCGATCGACATGGGGTCGGTGCGGTTCACCGATGCATACGTCGAGCACGACCCGCCCAGGCCTGAGGAACTGTCTGCAATGCTCAGCGTCATCGAGGCCCATCTCGACGACGTTGTTCGCGATCTGCCTGCTGCGGCTGGGGCATCTCGTTTTGTCGGTGTCGCGGGCACGGCCACGACCATCGCCGCGGTCGAGATCGGGATGGTCGATTACGACCCCGACGTCATAGATGGGTTCGTGCTCACGCGCGCCGCTGCCGAGGATGTCTTTCGGACGCTCGCCACCGAGCCACTCGCAGACCGAATCCACAATCCAGGTCTGCTCGAAGCCCGGGCCGATGTCATCGTCGCCGGGTGCGCGATCTTCGTCGGCATCATGCGGTTCTTCGGTCTCGACGAGGTGATCGTTCGCGAACACGACATCCTCGACGGGCTGATAGCAGCAGTCGAGGCCGGCGAATCGGCCGACGGGAGCACACATGGTCGGTGAGCTCCACACGTCGCGCTTGTTGCTGCGAGCCTTGCGCGCTTCCGATTTCCCGATGTGGAGCGAGGTACGCCTCCGCTGCAGCGAGTACCTCAAGGTCTGGGAGCCGATGAGGCCCGATGGCAGCCCCGACCCCGCCACCGACCCGGTCGCGTTCGCCACCCGATGCGCCTCTCGAGACCGTGAGCGCCAGTTGGGCGTGGCCTATGCCCACGGCATCTTCCTCGACCGACGGTTCGTGGGCGAGATGAACCTCTCTAATGTTCGTCGCGGTCCATTTCAGTCTGGCGACATCGGCTACTGGGTCGACGAGCAGTGCGCCGGGCTGGGAATTGCGCCCGAGGCGTTGGTCGCCGTCATGGGGCTGGCCTTCGAGGAGGTACGCCTGCATCGGGTCGAGATCTCGATCATCCCTCGCAACTCGCGCAGCCGGCGGGTCGTCGAGAAGCTGGGCATTCGTCAGGAAGGTGTTGCCCAGAAGTACCTCGAGATCAACGGCGTCTGGGAAGATCACGTGCGTTATGCGCTGACCTCCGAGGAATGGCTTCAGCGCCGAACCGAGCTGCGCGCAATCGTCAGCCGCTGAGGATCAACCCAGGGGTCGCTGGGTTGGCCTCACCAGGCGTCGTCTTCGCTCACCCATGCCTGGCCTGTGGCGCACTTGGCGAACGCCGGACACCACCGGCACCCTGGGCCGGGCTTGTAAGAAGGCTGGCTTTGGTCGATCGCCAGCCGGGCCAGGGTTGCTACACCGTCGATGGTGCGTTTCAGGGTCGAAATCAGCATGGCCTCGGTGACCTGCTCTCGTTCGAGGCGACCCGACTCGACGTAGTGGGTAGCGATCGCCAAGGGGGGAACACCCGTGACGAGGGTTTCTATCAGCGCATAGAAACGCAGGTCCTGGCGGTGTTCGCCCGAGTTGCCTCCGGTCTTGATGTCGATGATGACCCGGCCCGCTGTGGTGTCCGAAGGCATGCCCAGGGTCAGGTCGAACTTGCCGGCCAGAACCAGATGGTCGTCGCACAACTCGATTCGTTTCGACACCTCGGTTGCGGGGCGCCAACCCTTGCGCAGGGGTGGGAACGTGTCCAGAAAGCCGGCGGTCAAAGAGGCGGTCTCGCTGCGTAGCTCGGCCAGGGTCGCCTCGTCGCAGCGAGACAGGAAGTCTCCCAGCGAGTTCTCTCGATCGATGATCCTCGCCATGGCGTCGTCGATCAGGTCGCTCGGGTCTCTTTGCCCCCGAAGGTGCAGCGACAGCTCTATCGCCTTGTGCACGATCGTGCCCCTGGCCATCGGGGCACTCCATTCGAACTTCGACTCGGCCTCGGCCAGGTAGCGGGCCTGGCATCCGTGAACGGCGGCGAGCTGACGTTTGCCGACGAACAGCTGCTTGCCCTCGGTCGCTTCGGCGTAGCGGTCGATGATGGTCACCAAGTCGCGCTCGAGCTGGTGTCTCAACTCGATCTTCAGCGTCGATGGGTACGAGGGCCGCTCATCCATCGGCGGCCGCAGCAGGTCGAGGTTGTCTTGCTGAGTCGGGTTCAGCCGGGGAAGCTCTGCTGCCACCGGGTCAACGTATCAATCCTTCGCGTCGCAGACGGCTAGATCATCACGCCTGCGGTCAAGGTGGCCAGCACCAGCACGGTCAGAGGTGCTCCCAGGCGGGTGAAGTCTGTGATGTCGTAGCCGCCGGGCCGCCACACCATCGTGTTTGTCTGGTAGCCGAACGGGGTGAGGAATGACGCCGACGCTGCGACCACCACGGCCAGGGCCAGTTGGCGCTCGTCCACCGCCAGTTCCGGACCCAGTTGCAGGGCCACCGGAACCAGAATCGCAACTGCTGCCACGTTGGTCAGCATCTCTGTCATCACGACGGTTGCCACCAACAGGACCACAACCCCGATGACGGGCTCGGTCGACCCGGCCGCGGCCGCTATCTGGTCGACGATCGCCGAAGCCAACCCCGATTGTTCAACCGCTGCGCCGATGCCCAGGGCGGCTCCGATCAGCACGACGACCTCGATGTTCACGAAGCGCAGGGCTTCACGAGGCCTCACCGTTCCGGTGAGCACCAGGGCGCCCACCCCGCAGATGACGGCTCGCAGGATGCCGATCGGGTCGAACGAGGCCGCAACAATGGTCGCCATCGCGATAGGAATCACGCGCTTGGTCAGATGAGGCCGCGACGGAGGCATGTCGAGGCGCACCGCCAGGCTGAACTCCGAGGTCCAAGACGTCGCGCGCATCGAGCTCGGGTTGGCGCACACCAGCACTGTCTCGCCTCTAGCTATAGGCGACCCCGGTGTGTAGTGACGATCCAGACGCCTGGCGAAGACGTGAGTCGAGGTGGCAGTTTCGCCGAGCATGCTTCCCTTGTGTGAGCTGCCCGGAGCCACGACGGCCTCGAAGTATCGCTGGCCCATTTCCTGCACCGGGCGCGAAGCCAAGGCCTCTCGGGCGGCGATCAGGGCCACGGCCGGACCTACGACGATCACTACATCGCCCGACGAGACCATCTGGTCGTCCTGCAGTTCGGCACCGTTGCGTTCGATCGACTCGACCCCGGTGATCTGATCTCGCAACGAGGCGGCGGTGACGTCGCCCAGCAGGCCTTCATCTCGCACCACGAAGCGGCCGGTGTACATGTCCGCGACCGCGTCGTCGGCGATGTCGTGACTGGTGCGAAGCATCCTCGGGGTGGCCATCACCAGATAGATCAGACCGACGATCACCGCCGGAGCGGCGACGGGAAACAGTTCGAACATCGCTATCGATTCGTGGCCGGCGGTCGCCAGCAGTCCAGATGCAGCGACGTTGGTCGACGAGCCGATGACCGTGAGGGTGCCTCCCAGGATCGTGGCGAACGACAGCGGCATCAGGTATGGCCCGGGGTGCTTGCCTCGGGCGTTGGTCCAGCGGGTAATCGCAGGCACCAGGGTCGCGACGACCGGTGTGTTCGCCACCAGCGCCGATATCAGACCCACCGGGGTCAGCAGCCTCGCCAGCGACCTTCGGGCCGACCCGTTCTTGGGCATCAGCCTCGCGACCTGTCCGGCCATCGCTCCGGTCTGCTGGACAACGCCGGCGATGACGTAGAGCCCGGCGATCACCCACGGGGCATTCGCTGAGAACCCTCCAAAGGCCTCCCGGCTGTCCGTGACTCCCAGGACGTACAGGCTCGCCGTGGACGCCAACATGGCTGGCGCCGGGCCGACACGGCCGCTGAAGAGAGCACCAAGAGTCGTCACCAGCACTGCGGTGGTGATCCATGCATCGATTGGCATAGGGAAGACCAACTCCTAGGGCTACGCAGGTACCGGTCGACCGTCCCACCCCCTGTGTTAGATGAACACGTGACCAACGTGGCTTCCATCCAACAAGCCCCATCCATGCGCTTTGCCCTCGCAGCGCGCTGCGTTGCCGACGAAGCTCGCCGCATCGGCCTGGTCGCGCCCGCGTTCAAGAGCCCACCGCGCATCGGCGACGTCGACCGTACGCTTCGGCGAACCGGGCGCGATGTCGTCGTCGCTGTGCGGGTCAAGGGCCGCCCGTTTGCGGCGGTCCTGGCCGACCTGGTCGAGGGTGTGGTGGTCGCCAACTCGCTCTCGGGTGCCGAGGCATCCAAGGCCAGGGCCGTGCTGTGGCAGGCCCTTTCCGGTACCGATGCCATGGCGGCCTAGGCTCGCCCCATGTCCGAAGTGTTGTGGAGCCCGCCCGACCCAGCTTCGACCAACTGGTCCCGCTTCGCCGGCTTTGTCGGGGTGGCGGCCGACCAGCTTCACCCGTGGTCTGTCGACAACGTCGAGGACTTCTGGTCTGCGCTGTGGGACTTCGCCGGGGTTGTGGGCCACAAGGGCGATCGGGTCTTCGAACCAGGCGAGCATTTCTGGCAGGCGCGGTTCTTCCCGGACGCCAAGCTCAATGTCGCCGAGAACCTCTTGCGTGACGGTGCCGAGGTCGCTCTGATATGTCGGGGTGAAGATCGGGCTTGCGACCGCGAGCTGACACGCACCCAGCTGCGGTCGCTGGTGGCCAAGGCTGCGGCTGCCATGCGCGATCTGGGTATCGGGCCTGGCGACCGTGTCGCCGCTTGGCTTCCCAACATCGGCGAGACCTACGTCGTCATGCTGGCCGCCGCTTCCATCGGGGCTGTGTTCACATCGACCTCGCCCGATTTCGGGGTCGACGGCGTTCTC
This sequence comes from Acidimicrobiales bacterium, assembly GCA_041394185.1. Lineage (NCBI taxonomy): Bacteria > Bacillati > Actinomycetota > Acidimicrobiia > Acidimicrobiales > Acidimicrobiales bacterium. The sequence goes on along the minus strand of JAWKIQ010000002.1, from coordinate 281,682 downwards.
GACCGTTTCCAGCAGGTCGAGCCGAAGCTGCTGGTCGGTGTCGACGGCTATCGCTACGGCGGCCGGGTTTTCGATCGCCGTTCCGAGCTGGCCCAGGTCGCCGCTTCGATCGATTCGTTGGCGGCAACATGGGTCGTCTCATTCGTCGGGCTCGACACATCCTCGCTCGATGCCGATTCGTGGTCAGAGGCCGTATTGGCCCGGCCCGAGATCGACCCGACGTTCCAGCGGTTCGAGTTCGACCACCCGTGGTACATCCTCTATTCGTCGGGCACCACCGGCAAACCCAAGTGCATCGTCCACCGTGCCGGGGGAGTGCTGCTGAAACACCTGACCGAACACGTTCTGCACTCCGATGTCAGGCCCGGCGACCGGGTGCTCTACTTCACCACCGCTGGGTGGATGATGTGGAACTGGCTTGCGTCGGGTTTGGCGGCGGGCGCCACCGTTGTCCTCTACGACGGTTCGCCCTTCCACCCCGACGGCAACCGCTTGTTCGACCTGGCCGACGAGGTCGGGGCAACGCTGTTCGGTACGTCGGCCAAGTTCATCGAGTCGGTCGACAAGGCAGGTCTTCGGCCGGTCGACACACACGGGCTCGACACCGTTCGCACGATCGCATCGACGGGCTCGCCCCTCATGGCCGAGGGTTTTCGTTTCGTCTACGACGCTGTTGCTCCGCATGTCCACCTGGCGTCGATCAGTGGTGGCACCGATCTCTGCGGCTGCCTGGTGGCCGGATACCCGACCCGACGTGTTGTCGCAGGCGACATCCAGGGCCCGACCCTGGGCCTCGATACCCAGGTGGTCGACGACGATGGCCTGCCTGCCCCCGTGGGCCAGCGCGGCGAGTTGGTGTGTCGCAACCCGTTCCCATCGATGCCGCTCGGCTTCTGGAACGACTCCGGCGACGAGCGGTACCGGGCTGCCTACTTCGAGCGCTTCGAAGGGATGTGGCACCAGGGCGACTTCGCCGAGCGCACACCGGCTGGTGGCTTCGTCATCCACGGTCGCAGCGACGCCACCCTCAACCCGGGAGGCGTGCGCATCGGTACCGCCGAGATCTACCGCCTGGTCGATCGCTTCGACGAGGTGCTCGAGAGCCTCGTCATCGGCCAGCAGATCGGTGCCGATGTCCGCGTGGTGCTGTTCGTCAAGCTCCGCGACGGCTTGGTGCTCGACGACGAGCTGCGCGACCGCATCCGCGCCGCGGTCCGCGCAGGTGCCACGCCGCGCCACGTTCCCGCCGTGGTCGCCCAGGTGCCAGACATCCCCCGAACTCGGTCGGGCAAGTCCACCGAGCTAGCCGTCCGCGAGATCGTTCACGGCCGACCGGTCAAGAACATCGAAGCACTGGCAAACCCCGAGGCTCTCGAAGCCTTCGCCGACCACCCCGACCTCGCCACCTGATCGCCCGCAGGCGAGTACCTTCGCGTCAAGCCGCACCCGGCCCGGATGGCGGAATTGGCAGACGCAGGGGGCTTAAACCCCCCGGCTCCGAAAGGAGCGTGCGGGTTCGAACCCCGCTCCGGGCACCTCTGACCAGGGGTCTTGTCGCTTCTTCGCTCGTTGGCGAAACGGCTCGAAATCGAAAACGCGCACAAAACGCGCACGGATTTGTGCGCGTCGGGTGTGTAGCGTGCCCTCTCATGGCACGCGGATCGGTGTACAAGCGCAACAACAGCTACGGCTATCGAGCCGACCTGGGGCCCGATCCGGCCACAGGGCGGCGGCGCCAGATGTCCAAGCAGGGGTTCCGCACGAAGAAGGAAGCCGAGGCGGCTCTGGGCGATCTGTTGTCCTCGGTCCGGGCTGGTTCGGCGGTGTCCAGATCGTCCGTCACGGTAGGGGAGTACCTGGCCGATTGGCTCATCGGCCAGCGCCAGCAGCTGAAGGCGACCACCTGGGCGTCGTACGGAACCATCGTCGAGCGCATCGACGCCAAGATCGGATCTCTGCCTCTCCAGGGGCTTCGGCCGAAACACGTCGAGGACTTGTACCGAGACCTCGGCGAGACGGGTGGTCATCGAGGTCGGCCCTTGTCGCCCAAGACCGTTCGCAACACGCACACCGTTCTGCGCAAGGCGCTGGCCGACGCCGAGCGACTGGAGCTGCTACCCCGCAATCCTGCCGCTGTCGCCCGTCCGCCAGCCGACGACGAGACCGAGCGTGTCACCTGGTCGAGCGACGAGCTGCGCGACTTCTTCTCCCACGTCGCCGACGACCGGCTGTACGCCCTGTGGATCCTGTTCGCCACCACGGGCATGCGCCGCGGCGAGGCGCTGGGCCTGCGCTGGCGAGACGTCGATCTCGATTCAGGCGATCTGCGGATCACCCAAACGATCGTCACTATTAGCTACGCGCCGCAGTTCGACACGCCGAAGACGAAGCGCAGCCGTCGCAGCCTCTACCTCGACCCCACGACGGTCGATGTCCTGCGTCGTCATCGCGTGCGTCAGAAGGAAGAGCGCCTGGCCCTCGGCGAAGCGTGGATGAACGACCGCGATCTCGTCTTCACCGACGAACTCGGTCGTCCCCTACATCCCGACAAGGTGACGAGAGCCTTCCGTGCTCACGTTCGTGAAGCCGATCTCCGATCGATCCGCCTTCACGACCTGAGGCACACCTACGCGACCTTGGCGCTCAAGGCCGGCGTCCACCCCAAGGTCGTTTCCGACCGCCTAGGTCACGCCACGACAGGAATCACGCTCGACTTGTACTCGCACGTGACCCCGGGCATCGGCCGAGAAGCCGCCGACTTGGTGGCCGATCGGATCTTCGGTACGGAGGCGGGCTGACATGTATCTGGTTTGGTGGGTTCATTTCGCCCAGCCGACGACGATCGAGGACATCGCCGAGCAGCTGCGATCTTCTCCAGGTCTCTACAGACTGCACGGCACAGCGTCTATGTCCGAGCTTCCCGTGGAAAACGGGTGGCGCGGTCCGGGTGTCGTCGTCGAGGTCGACACGGCTGAAGGCCGGACGTACGTGGAGGTCAGGTCAATCGATGCCGCCAGCATTGGGGGGCCGTTCGAAGATGTGGCCAGGAGCTTCAGAGTGCCCGAGACCGAGATCGTGTTACCTGACGAGTGGCTGTTCGAGATCAAGGCGTTGGGTCCCGATGAGGCGTTCATGTTCGGCACCCTTGGATACCTTCTGGGCTGGGACCGCTTTGATGGTGGTTGGCTAACGGCAGAAGCCAAGGGCTACTCCTTCTACTCGAAGTCCCGCGGCTGGATCGAGGACCGGCCCCTTGGCCGCGGGACCGACGTAGGACCATCGGACGGAAGACTCGGCTTCTAGGGCCTGGGGACTCGTCCGCCGTCCTCCTACGTTGCGTCGGGTGCGGCCTCTCAGACTCTCCCTGGCCCGTTCGGGTGATGCGGTTGGGGGCAGACGATTCGAAGGCCGAGGACTTGTCAGAGGATCGACGAGGACCACGGCGAAGACTCACGCGATGAGTTCCGCCATCGGCATCTCGAAACGGGCCGTGGAGGCCGATATCCCATTGCGAATGCCCTCTCTCGTGACGATCACGGCCTGTCGAAAAAGAGCACAGCCCCGGCGCGAGGCCGGGGCCGCGGTGCCGGGGTTACTCATCCCGGCGGGGTACATCCATAGTATCGGCATAAGGCGACATTCGGTCAAGGCAGTCGCGGCAGAGACACCGTCGATCGTGGCCCACTTCGTCGATAGTGTGCTCTCCGAATGACCGAACGAGTGATCGCTTACATCGATGGCTACAACCTGTATCACGGGATGATGGCCGCAGGGCTTCGCAGCTCGCGCTGGCTCGATCTCTTCGGACTGTGCGGGTCACTCCTCCGGCCAGACCAGCGCCTGGATCAAGTTCGGTACTTCACCGCCCCTACGCCCAAGTCGCAGGCGAAGGCGAAGCGGCAGTCGCTCTACTGGGATGCGCTGGAAGCTCACGGCGGAATCGTCGACATCGTCAAGGGCTACTACCTGAGCAAGACGGTCAGCTGTCGCGCCTGTGGCGCATCCTGGAAGAGTCAGGAGGAGAAGAAGACCGACGTCAACATCTCGCTTGCCATGTTCGAGGACGCTGTCGACAACTTGTTCGATGTGGCCCTGCTCGTGTCGGGTGACTCCGACCTCACCCCTCCGATCACGACGGTTCGCCGGCGGTATCCGCAGAAGCGAGTCATCGTGGCGACGCCCCCAAAGCGGGGCTCGACGGAACTCAAGCTGCACGCCGATGCCTACTTCACGATCCCTGGTAGGCGGTTCCGGTCGAACCGGCTGCCTTCGACGGTCGTGACGGCGCGCGGGGTGCGGCTCACCGCTCCGCAGGGGTGGCTGCCACCGGGCGTGTAACGGGCCCCCGAGGCGCCAGAGTGGTGAACGATAGCCCAGGGTCGTGCTCACATCCCGATGCCAAATGACGGTCCTTCGAGGTCTCGTGTGATCTCGGGCTGCTGGATTCGTCGCAGTTGTCGAATGGCGTCGTTGGTGAGGTTGGCGCTGTCTTGGAGGGCGCGGGGGAGTCGTTCCCACGGCTCGTCTGGTATGGCGATTCCGAATGCTGCTCGGTGCTGGTCGAGTTGGGCAGCGGCGTTGTCCCAGGAGAAGGCGGCTTGGCCGCCGTAGGGCCGTTCGCCGAGGGCTTCGACGATGTGGGCTGGTGGGTTGTGGCGCATCTGCAGGTGACGGACATGTCTGTCGTCGCCAAGGCGGGCGTTGATGTCGTCAATCTTCCGGTACATCCGGGGTGCCCGTTCGTTGGTCCGCTCAGCGCGGTCGAGACGTTCGGTGAGGTCCTCAATCCGTTGGTCGAGGTCGCGGATGTCGGCCTGCTTGTCCTGGACCTGGCCTGGCAGCCGCTCGACTGCGTCGTGAGCGGAGGCGATTTCGGTTTCGTGGCCTCGGCGTCGTAGGAGCCGATCTCGGGTCTCGATGGTCTCGTTGGCTTGTTCGATCTCGACCCGCATTTCCTTCAGGGCCTGAACGGCCTGGGCCCGTTCGACCTGTGCTCGGTCCAGGTCTCGGGGCAGGCGTGCCAGGTCCCGTTCGAGGCGGTCGAGTACGTCGTTGAGAGTGGCCTTCTCTTCGAGAAGACCACGTACTTCGGTGGCCGGGAGGGTGCCGGGCCGGTGTGGGTCATGGCCGGCGAGTTCGGCTTGGCGGCGGATGGCCGGCTGGTCGATCCAGCTTCGGGCCAGCGACTCGGCGAACACGTCGACGGCGGTCTGCTCCCCGATTGTCGCGATGTAGGCGTCGTTGTGGTGTCGTCCGCGGGTCATGGGCACGTAAAGGCCTCGTACGTCGGTGGCTCCGTCGAGCACGAGAATCGATCGGTCGACGGTGCGGCCCTGGGATGCGTGGCTTGTTTGTGCGTAGGCGAGTTCGACATGGTCCTGCACGTAGTGGCTGGGAAGGCGGACGGTGCCGGTGTAGCCGTGCACGGTCAGGTCGCCGTTTCGGTGCACCACATCGACCGTCCACTGGTCGCGGTTGCGGACCATGAGCTTCTGATCGGTGTGCATCTGGCGGTCGTTGCGTCGGGTCACGATCTCGTCGCCGACGTGAATCCGGTAGTCCGACGCGTGGGCAGCGCGTCGCCGCGGGTCGAGTTCGCCGACGTCGATGCGTATCTGTTGGGCAGCTTTGTTGAGCTCGACGACGGCATCGTTGGTCGGAGCGGCGAGAAGCACGGTCTCGCCAGCCCATCTGGCCCGGCGCCAGACCTGAAGTGCCTCGTCGTGCATCCGCGTCGCGGTGCCCGCGTGGAGACGGCCGTGTTCGTCGTAGACCTCGGCGACACTCGGGTCGCCTCGGCGAAGGCGGAGCGAGGCTTCGCGTTCCCATTCGTTGGTGAACCGGTGGACCTGGTCGAGTTCGATCGCTCCGTAGGTTTCGACGAGGTATTGGAACATGCCGCCTCTACCGACGGCGGAGAACTGCAGCGGATCGCCGACCAAGGCAACTCGCCAGCCTCGGGTGTCTGCCAGGTTGGCCAGCCGGTCGAGCTGGTCGGTTGCGACCATGGCCGCTTCGTCGACGATGACGGTCGCCCCTGCCGGAAGGTTGTAGCGATGGTCGGGTGGCCGTTTCAGCGAGTGCTCGGTCAGGAGTTTGTCGATCGTGTCGGCCTCGACACCGGTTTCGGTTGCCAGCACGTCGGCTGCCGCGGCGGAAGGGGCGACTCCGAACACCGGTCGGCCTGCTGCTCGCAGCTGGTCGATGGCTGGTGCGAGGGCGGTTGTCTTGCCTGTGCCGGCGGGGCCGACGACGAGTACGAGGTCCCGCGTTCCGGCCGTAGCTGCTGCCGTCTGGGCTTGTGGTGCAGTGAGTTGGTGCACTGAACGGTGCACTGCCTCGGCTGAGTCGATTCCGGGGTGCACCATTCTGCGGTCGGCCCACGCGACGAGGCGTTCCTCCTGGGCGAGAATCGCCGGAGTGGTCAAGGCCCGGTCGACTGCTGCCTCGGTGATCGGTCGGCCATCGCTGCGCAGCGCCACGCCGTCGGGGATTGGTCGTGAGATGTCGACGCAGCGCTCTGCGATGGCCTCAGCTGTTAGACGGTCGAGCGTGGCGATCGTCGACTTCGGATCGATACGGACGTCGGTAGGCAGCGCAGCCGCGATCTCCCTGGTCAGCTCGGCCGGTCGCCAGGTCGACTGCCTCTCTTCGAGAGCGGCGATGGCGATGGCGACTGTCTCGGTCTCGATACCGGTGTCGAGGGGGCGTGGTGTGACCCAGTCGGTAGCCGTGGCGACGAGCCGATCCGGGGCGATTCCGAGCGCTTCGACCTGCGATCCCCACACCTCGTGCAGTGACGCCGCGTCGGTGTTGTGGATCTTTGCTGGTCTGGAGTCGACGACGGCTTCGCGTTCGAGTTTCCAGCGTTCTCGGGCGGTTGGTTGCCGGTCGAACGTGTCGATGAACCGGTCGATCTTGACGTCGATCCGCTTCTGGACGTCGAGCGTTCGTGTCGAGAATTCCTCGAGCACGACCTTGGGCATGTTGGCGATTTCGGCGATGCCGTTCTCGACGGGTTCCCACATGACCCCCAAGCGGTCGGTCAGGTCGGAGCGCAGAGTTGCGTGGTAGATCGACGAGAGCGTGCGCTGGTCGAGCTTGAGCGTCCGAGCGTCGAGCGCCAGCCAACGGCCGTCGGGTGACATCACACGGTTGGCGATGACGACGTGGGTGTGTAGCTGAGGATCGAGCGCGCGCGAGGTGTGCTGACGAAACGTCGCTGCGATGATCCCCTGGGCGTGCACGACCGCGACGATGCGAAAGCGAGTGTGGGCGTGGGCTTCGATCCAGTCGATCATCGTCGCAACGGCCAGATCGTGGGCGGCGAGCACATTCGCTCGGGCCTGTTCGTCGCCGATGGCGAATAGGGTCGAGACCGACTTCGGAGCCGACGCTGTGACGTCGAACCCTTTGACCGAGTCGTCTCCGTACCGTCGGCCGAGAGGGATCTCGTCGGCGGCGTGCGGATCGTGTCCTGCCATGATCCGCAGGAACCGATCGTCTGACACAGTCCCGCCGAGTCCGAGCATTCCGGCGCCTCGGCCGTGCCAGATCCCCCTCGGCTCGCCCGAATCGAGGTAGTAGGAGGGCAGCGCTTCGACGTAGTAGGCGCCAGCGGACGCACCCTTGAGCGTGGTCACGCGGGCGGTCATCTGCTGCACCTCCCGACCGCGATGCACCACCTACTGGCACTGGTTGTGCACTCGTCTGTCACTTCAAGGTCGTTCTGGCGGGAGGTGCTGGTAGGTGTCATCGCGCGGCCTCAGGCGGTGAACGGGAGGTTCGGCTGATCGGCCTTGGCTGGCTCGCTGCGACGTGTTGGGTGGCGGGGCGCTTGGGGGGCAACGTTCGCGGCGATGCGGGCCGCGTCGAGTTCGGCCGGGAGCGGTGGCTCGACGCCGAGTAGTTCGGTCAGTGTGGGGCGAGTGATGACCCTGCGACGGCCGATCGCCACGGACGGCAACTCACCGCGGGCTACCAGCTCGTAGGCGGTCGAGCGGCCGATGCCCAGCAGCTCAGCCGCCTCGCTCACCGAATAGACAAGCCGAAGTCCTCGTCGCATGCGTCCTCCTGCACCAGTTGCCGACACCCACCCCAGGGACCTCGAAAGCCACCAAACGCGACAGACGAATCCCAATACCCGGTAGGCGCGTCCCGAAGGCCAAACGCGACAAGGACGCCGACGATCCTTCTTGGCTGGCTGCTGGGGCCTGGGGGTGATGGGGGCCGTTGGGGTGTGTGGTTCGCGGATGGTGGAACGAAGTTGTGAGCTCGTGGCGCAGGGTGGGAACTTTTAGGACGGCTGCGGTCAAATAGAGGTGTGGGTCCAGTTGATCGAGATCGGGTCGCAGCTGCGGGGAGGCTGTTCGACGAACATCACACTGCGGTGTGGAGGCTCCTGTGCAGGTTGGCTGGGTCGACGGTGGCCGATGATCTGGCGGCTGAGGTGTTCTGCGTCGCATTGGATCGATTCGGGTCCTTCGATGCGAGTCTGGGGTCCGAGCGCGGGTGGTTGTTCGGGATAGCGGTCAATGTCGTGAGGACGCACCATCGTGGGGTCGACCGAGAGAGCAGGGCTGTGCAGCGTCTTGCAGCTCGGCCGACCGCCCCTGGTTTGGGCACCGGCTCTCAGGTGGTCTCGGCGGTCACGCGAGAGGAGCAGCGTGCTGCAGTTCGAGACGCTGTAGCGGCGTTGTCGGAGAGTCAGCGCGAGGTGGTGGTGCTGGTGCTGTGGGAGGAGCTGTCCTATGAAGCGGCAGCCATGGTGTTGGGCATTCCGCTGGGAACGGTGCGTTCGCGGCTGGCTCGTGCACGGTCTGCCTTGCAGGAGGCGTTGGCCGCAGCGAAAGACGGGAGTTCAGGGTGAGTGATCTTGAAGAACTGATTCGCGAAGTCCGGCCTGACGAGGGGCCGGCGCGTGCGATCGTGCGCGCCCATCGACGCCAGGTGCTGCGTCATGTTCCGGGCGATCGGGTGGATGGCGTCTCGTCCCTTGTGTTCGATGGCGGGCTCGAGGCTTTGCCGTGGCGCGGTCTGTCGCGTTCGCGGGGGCTGACGCCCTGGCTACTAGCAGCGGCGCTCCTTGTCGTGGCTGGACTGGCGGGCATGGTTCTCAGGGGTGCTGCGGATCAGGAGCCCGAGACGGTTGCCGCCGAAGGGGCGACTGTGGAAAGCCCGCGCGTGACCACTGGCTCGGTTCCGAAGAGCGCGGTCGACGCCCCGGTCATCTGGGGCAGCGGTCTTGAACCCGAGATTGATGGTGGGCGGTATTCCGATGATGTGATTTCCGTGGAGTGGGTGTCAGGCGACATCGACGGGCAGCTTGACGTGTGGCCGCTGGTAGCGGACTCATTCGAGCAGTTCGTGTCATCGCGCACCGGTCCCCAGCCCGACACGGCGGTGGGCAGAGTGCTCGATGAACGGGCGGTCCTGGACTTCTGGGACGGCGGGGCAACGGCCATCTGGGAGTACGCCGGTTTCGTCTACGAGATCAACGGGAGCTTTCCCGACCGGCAGTCGCTGGAAGACTTGCTGGAACGGCTCGCAGTCGTGGAGGGAGCCACCTGGCTGGGCTTCAGCCCGGTGGCGAGGGTGCCGCACGAGGACCGAAACCGCCAATTCTATGTCGTGCAGGAGGGTGACACGCTCAGTGGGGTCGCCGCGGCGTTCGATGTGACCGTGGACGTTCTGCGGACGCTCAACTCACTGACCAGCGACGCGATCGAGCCCGGTCAACAGTTGGTAATCGCGTCCGACCCGCCTGGCGACCTCGACGCGCCAGCGACCACGGCGATACCTGAGGACCATCGGTAGGTTGCCCCGGTCCGGGCGCCATCGGCCCCAAGAAGCTCGGCGACGCCAAGTCTCCACGCAACAGATCGCACGAAGAAGGAACCCGACGCAGCCGTTTGAGGTGGGCTGCTCGAATACGCTGGGTCATCATGTGTGGGCCTGAGCTATGAGCTACGAGTTTCGGGGAGCGATTGGCCCTGTCCCCGAGATCGGCGAGCTGGGGTCCAGGCTCGCGCTAGCCGTTGTGCCTCTGTCGGAGTGGTGGAGTCTGTTGCCGCTGACAGATGAAGGCCTGAGGTCGCTTGGTCCGTCGGGCGGTGAGCGAGCGGCGCCGGGGCTATGCCATTCGAGACTCTCGGCCGTCCTCGCTAGCGTTTCGGCGTCTGCGAGGTTGGTCTATGTCGAGGTCGAGTGCTGGCCAGGAGCCTGCGAGCAGGGTGCGATTGTGTTCGAGGGTGACGTCGTGAGTTGGACATCTCCGTTCGGTCCGATCCAACCAGCTCAGAACGGGAGGACTCCCGTGAGCGCGGCGCTTCGGCGGGTCGGTGTCGATCCGGGCGACGCGCTCGACGAGTTCGAAGCCCTCGGTCTGGGTCGTCAGCGTCACACTGGCGACTGGGCCTGACTCGGCGGTGTGGTCGGTGGGCCTGTCGAAGAGCGGGGCATTTCGTGTGGGTGGGTGTCATCGTTTCGCCGTTGTAGGGCGTTGAACGTTTGATGGAGTTCGCCGAGTTCTTTCGCAGGGAGCAGGCGTCGTTGGTTCGGATGTGTTGGCTGTTGACCCTCGACGACCAAGCGGCGGCCGATGTTGCCCAGGAGGCGATGGCCCGGGCTTGGTCGTCGTGGGGGCGATTGGCGGGCGAGGGAGAGAATCCTGCGGGGTGGGTGAGGACGGTTGCGGCAAATCTCGCCAGGAGTCGATGGCGGAAGCTTCGCCGGGAGGCGGCCGTGCTGTCGAGGCTCGGGGATCGGACGTCGAGGCAACAGCTTGCCGATCCGGCATTGGAAGCGGCGTTGGGGAAGCTGGCGCCCCGTCAACGTGAGGCTGTCGTTCTTCGCTATTGGGCAGATCTTCCGGTCGCCGGGTGTGCCGAGGTGATGGGTGTGTCGCCGGGCTCGGTGAAACAGCACTTGGCGCGGGCTCATCGGCGGCTCGCCGATCTCGTCGAACCATCGATGTTGCAGGGGCTGGAGCTATGACGGTTCTCGGTGAACGAATGGAGCGGTTGGCGGCCGAAGCGACCGCGGGGATTGAACTGGCCGATCCGTCGTCCGCGGTTGTCATTCAGCCGGCTTCTGGGTGGGGAGGCTTGGGCCGGCGGAGCATTGTGGTCTTCGCGTCGGTTGTGGTCGCGGCAGCTGCGATCTTGGGCGTCTGGTCGCGCTTTGGTGGTGACAGCGTGGTTGTGACGGGTCCGGCCATGCGTATCGCCGATCGGCCGGGGGTGTTCACGCGACCGGCGCTTGCTTCCGATTCCCCTGATGACGCGACCATGGACATGCTGGCGCGGTCGCTGGCTGGGCTCGGGATTGGGCGGGATGCCCTTCGGGCTGGTCCTGCCGTTGATGGCAATCGTGTGTTCGTTGCCGCCGTGCCTAGCGACGTCGAGTTCTGTGTCTGGGTTGTTCGCGACGCGGACGGATCTGTTTCGAGGTCCTGTTTCCTGTTCGCGGAGCTTCTGGCGACGGGGTTGCCGCTGACAATCACGATCACGGACGTCAACGGACAGACCCTCCTCGTTGGGGTAGCGCCGCCCGATGTGGTGGGAGTCCGGGTCGCCGGTTCCGAGACGTCCTTCGCCGATGGCGTGTTCGTTGCCGTCGGCAGCGGCCAGGAGGTCGAACTGGTCCGCTCTCATGATCGGCAGGCTCAGCTCGACGGGTGTGACGCCCTCGCTGTTCTGGCAGGCAGGTGGAACAGACTGTCACCGGTAGGTGACGATGAGGCCTCTGAGATCACCGACGTGCTCGATCGCAGCGGAATCGATGAACTGGCCGCACTTTCCCAGCTCCTGAAGAAGCTGCCGACCCCGTGGGATCCGCGACAGTGGGCGGAGGAATTCGACCTAACCGAGCTCAACGAAGCGATCCCCGCGGCGACCGACGCGTGTCGAGGCGTCGAGGCTCCAGGCTGGTCGGTCCACTACGTTCCGGCTACCTGGAGATCCATCAACCACGAAGTGCCCGAACCCGAAGTAGACCTCGCAGCATTTGGCGAGTTGCAGGAACTCTCCGAAGCGGAACCGGAGCTGGGAAGGGTCGTCGGGCATGGCGTCGGACCGGTCTTCGGTGGCCAGATAAGCAACGCAGGCCCCACGATCGCATGGTGGCAAATCCAAGAGGATGGGGGTCTGGCATCGATTTGCCTGGGCGCAGGCGAACGCCAGATCACATCAACTTCCTGCAGTTCCAACCTGGTACTTGCCGAATGGCTCTCCGTTCCCGGAGCCGGTGCCGTCGTCGTGGTTGGTGTAGTCGACGGCGCCGCTTTCGCTACTGCTACACACGGGGACCTGACCCTCGTCCAGGCCGCTCGCGGCAGCTACTTCGTCTTCGCTCTCCCCGACGAGTCCCAAGCAGCGGTCGTCACCCAGTACAGCTCGACCGGCGACATCCTCACTGAACGCAGCATCAGCCCATCGCCGCCCGGCTAGGCCGTGTCGTGGACGAGGCCCCCGGAGCCGTCGATGCGGTCCGCCGGAGACGAGAATGCTGCCTAGCATCTCAGAAATTTCGATGGACCAATCTCAAAGCGTGTCGGATTGTCCGGTCCATCTCTGATCCAGCGGTCACTCATCCCGACTCAGGCTAGATCGCAGACCTTGACTCGACGGCCGTATTCGTTTGTATTACAAAACGATAGGGGAGTGATCTGTTCGATCTCGATGCGCTCGACGACAACGATCCGTTTGAGATCGATCATCAGCTCGCCCATCTGTTCAAACTCGAGACGCTCGGCGTCGACGACATCCAAGAGGTCTGGAACTCTGATCCGCTGTTCTGCCCAGCCAAGCCTCCGGCGCATTGGCTGATGGTTGCCGAGGTAGCGGGTGAGGTGTTGGTTGTCCCGCTGGCTCCGTCCGATAGCGGCGACGAGACGAGGTGCCGCCCGATCGGGTGCTATGTCGCCGCCAAGCATCTCGCTGATCGGTACAGGGAAGACATATGACGAACAAGATGACCCGAGAAGAGGAACGCGACTTCTACGCCGATCCCGAGAACCAGGTTCCGCAGGGCCCGGCGCGGCGACGTAAGTCGAAGTTGACCGAGCTCGTGCCGGTTCGGTTCGCCCCCGAGACCTTGGCGAGGATCCGCGATGCTGCCGATGCCGACGAACGATCTGTCTCGGCGTGGATTCGCCGCGCTGTGGACCACGAACTCGAACAAGGCCCTGCCCGGTCAGTCTGAGAAAACGCGCACGAAACGCGCACAAGACTCGCCAGATCGGGCCGGAATCGCTGGATTCGGTCGGATTGTCCGGACAAGGAAACCCCCTCTGACCAGGCTGTTTGGATTCCATCGGACTCGGCTGGACGTTTCGGGCCGCTCTTAAACCCCCCGGCTCCGAAAGGAGCGTGCGGGTTCGAACCCCGCTCCGGGCACTCCTTTGGAGGTGAGCGGTGGCACGGCGTAATTCGATTCGCCGGGCGGAACCGGGTTTGTACGGTTTCTGACCATGAAGCAGAAGCAGGTGGGTGATCGCAGCTTGGTGAGCGTTCGCAGGGTGGATCGTGTCGATCAGATCGAGGGCGCCGATCGCATCGAGGTTGCGCGTGTCGGTGGGTGGAGCATCGTCGTGAAGCGCGGCGAGTTTGCTCCCGGTGATCGGTGCGTCTATTTCGAGCTTGACGCATTTCTGCCCACCGACGATGCGAGGTTTGACTTCCTGGCCGAGCGTGGCGAACGGACAGCCGAAGACGGCCGGACGGGTCATGTCTTGAAGACGGCGCGCCTTCGAGGTGTCTTCTCGCAGGGGCTGGTGATGCCCCTCGATCTGTTCCCTGAGATCCGAGATGCGGATGGTAAGGATGTCGATCTCGGCGAGTTGATCGGTGTTTCGAAGTGGGAGCCGCCCATTCCGGCCGGCCTCGAGGGTGAGGTCTTGGGGCCGTTCCCGTCAGCGCTTGCCCGAAAAACCGATTCGGAGCGAATCCAGAATCTGACGCACGTCTACGACCAGATCCGCTCGTCGGCGCAGTGGGTGGCTACCGAGAAGATCGATGGAATGTCGGCGACGTTCATTCTCGACGATGGCAAGCTCCGCGTCTGTGGTCGCAATTGGGAGTACGCGGAGTCGGACGGCAACAAGATGTGGGCTCTCGCTCGCAGTCTGAGTTTGCCCGAGCGGATGGCGGATGGGCTGGTGCTGCAGGGCGAGGTGTTCGGTGAGGGCATCAGCTCGAACCCGCTGAAGATCAGCGGTCAGCGGTTCGCCGTCTTTGCCCTGTCCCGCGACAGGATTCCTGTCCCACGGAATGAGTGGCCGGATTGGGTCCGCGAGATCGCGGTGCCCGAACTCGACCTGGAACTCCCGGCAGCCGTCGAAGAAGCGCTGCAGCAGGCTGACGGCCTTGATTCGGCCATAACGCCCGGCCGTCGAGCTGAGGGAATCGTTTGGCACACCCTCGACGGCTCGATCCTCGACGAGCTCGATGGCCGCGGCACCTTCAAGGTGATCTCGAACCGCTACCTACTCAAGCACGACCGCTGAAGGCGGCGGCTGGCTAGGGCTCGCAGACCGTGATTTCGGCCGCGTACCAGCCGGAGGCTGGCGGGATGCGGAGTGGGTGAGGTGATGGGGAGGTGCCGGCTTCGAAGCGGACTTGGCGGCCGTTGACGACGTCGGTCGCGATGAGTTCGAAGTTGACCCAGTGGCCGCCTGCTGTCTCGGGTACGGCTCGAAGCGCCGAGGCCAGGTCCGGATAAGGGCTGAACCTGCTCTGTGCTGTGTTGCGGACTGGTCGCGTTGTTCTGGCGGTTCCGGCGGGGCATCGCAGCATGTGTGAGGGCGGCTGAACGGCGCCGACGCCGACGCTCACACGGGTGCCTCGTTCGAAGACCAGGTCGTTGGTTATGCCTGTCACCGGTGCCGGGTCGACGGCTAGGCCGACGAGTGTTAGGGCGAATCCGAAGTTGAAGAGTTGGCCCTGTTCGGTGGCGATGGCATAGCCATCGCCGATGGAAGCAATTCCTACGGCCCGATCATTCTCAGCGAGGATCCGGTCCAGACCCAGGTCTGCGGTCAGGCTCGGTATCGATCCCAAGTAGGGCGCGTCGCCGAACGTGAACACACCCCCGTCGGCGCCGAGCAGCCAGTACCCGTCACCCGTCGGTGTGGGTTCGATGTCGACTATCGGTTGTGCCAGTGAGACTCCTGGGGGCAGCACGCCGGGGACCGAGCCGTGGAACGCTGCGTCGCCGAACGCGAAGATCCCGCCGTCTCGTGCCGCCATCCAATAACCGTCACCGGTCGGGGTTGGAGCAAGCGCCACCATCGGTTCGTCGATTTCGATTCCACCCATCGACCCCAGATAGGGCGCACCTTCGGTGGCATAGAGCGCGCCGCCGAGGTCGATGCGCCAAACTCCGCCACCAGGACGAGTGGCGATGTCGACTCCGGCGACCAGCGCCGCGTCGTGTGGGGGCGGCTCGGCTCCGGCTCCCCCAAGCTCGATGATCCCGTCGGCGTTCGAGTAGACCTCATGGATCTCTCGATCTATCCGTATCACCAGGCCTTCGGCGGGAACGAGCGAGCGGCTGATCGCTATGAGCCGCTCACCGCCAGGTCCTGTGCCGATATCGGTGGCGAAGTCGAGGCCATCGAAAGTTGCGTCGGCGCCGGCAAGCCGGCCCCGGAGGCTGACGGGGATCACGAACTCGGTTCCGAAGTCGACCGGCTTGCCGCCGGTCCAGTCGACCTGGCTGGGGTCGTTGATCACGTTGTGAGCGCTGGATGATTGGGCGATCAGTCTCCACCCGGCGCCTGACGGTTCGTCGGGCAGCACCGTCGACGTGACGCGGCAAACGACGGAAAGGTCGAGCCCGTCGAGCAGCCAGGAGACGTCGCGGTCCAGTTCTTCGTCGGTCAGTTCGACGACCGCCCACGACGGACTGTCAACTGCAGGAAGCACACGGGAGCCTTTTCCGTAGGGCGACGGCCCCTCGGCCTGCTCGCCGTTGCGCCAGTTCTCAAGCCGGCGGTACAACTGCGCCCAAGCGTCAACGACCTCGCGGCGGTTCGGGTCGACCACCACCTCGACGCCGGTGTAGCCCTCCAAGACCCCGCGAACCGCTGAGGCATCGGCCTCCGAAACCGTGACCAGCTGGTAGTCGACCGCGATCAGTCCTCGATCGGCAACCAGGGCATCCACCTCCGGATACTGAGACAGCCTGTTGTCGATCGTGAACTCGAGACCCGTCAGGTCGGGCCTGGTGACCAGGCTCTGGCGGATCGGGTCGAAACGAAGCGCCCACGCCGTTGCCGCGTCGTAGTGCGAGTACCTGAGATCTGCCAGCAGTTCCTGTTCGGCAGCTATCACCGGGTCTTCCGATAGCTGCACAGAATCGAACGGCCCTGAGAGGTTCGGACACTCCTGGATGTCCCGAGCGGTGACCGGATCGGCCGCCAGTACCGAACCCGGCATCACGACCACAATCACCGCCGCCAAGACCACCAAACCGACAACGCGGACCAGCTGAACCATCGGGGTTCCTTCCACCATTCGACGGACGGTACAACGCCGGCATCCGGGGTGCGCTTACACGCGGGATGCCCGAGCCGGACGCGCACAAACCGCGCTCAAGACTCGCAGGAGCGGGGCGGAACTGCCGGACCCAGCCGAAAAGCCCGGACAAGAAGAAACCCTCTGACCAGCAACTATGGATTGCGCTGGACTCAGCCGGACGTTTCGTGCCGCTCCTAAACCCCCCGGCTCCGAAAGGAGCGTGCGGGTTCGAACTCCGCTCCGGGCACCTCTGACCAGGGGTCTTGT
Organism: Acidimicrobiales bacterium; assembly: GCA_041394185.1. Classification (NCBI taxonomy): domain Bacteria; kingdom Bacillati; phylum Actinomycetota; class Acidimicrobiia; order Acidimicrobiales; species Acidimicrobiales bacterium. Next base: position 264,895 of record JAWKIQ010000002.1, on the reverse strand, counting down.
CGCTTCGGCTCGATCTGCGTGAAGGCCCCTCTGTCCAGCCCCGATCTGCTCGGGTATGCCGAGACACCCGGTGTTACCGTGCGGCACGTGAGGTGGATTGGCGTAGTCGTTCTGGTTTCGGTGGCCTCGTTGGGTTCGTGTGGTGGTAGCGGTGGCGACCCTGATCCCGTGCTGCGATCGGCCGCATACAGCCAATGTGCGTTGGGGGAGGGCGAGGACCGGGATCCGCCATTCCTGTACTGGGCCATGGGCGCTATCGCAGTGTTCTCGACAGATGACCGCGTAGCTGAGCGAGTAGCGCCACGCGGGGATTCGGCAGCGGAGCGCGACGCAGCTCGCCTAGAGAATGAGCGGAATGCCGAGGCAGCCTTTGTCCTTCACCCCGACCAGGTTCGCGCCGTGAGGGACCTGGGTGAAGACGCGGTCTCGATCTTTGCCTACACCGCTTGGGGCGGGCCGGCGAGGCTCACAGAACTGTTGGTGTTTCTGATGCCAGACGATTCGGTGGTCTTCGCCGGAGTGTGCGCATCCGAGTACGCAGTTGCGCTCGAGGCATTTGCCGCTAGCGAAGGATTGACCGCGGGCACCGTGATGCGGACGATTGTCGCTGAGCCCGAGCTAGGCGTGGCAGTGTCGCCGTATCAGTCGGGAATCGACGTTCCCGACTTCGAGCCGATCGAAGGGTGACTCCCGAGAGGCTCAGACCCGCTCCGCGCCTCTCGAGCAACCAGAGTCTGCTCCCAGGCGTCGCCGCGGACGCGTGGTGGCTACTGGTCGTGCCAGTACTGACACACTCTGTGGTGTTTCTTTATCAATAGAGACTGTCCCACCCCTTCAGTAGGCTTTCGATCACAGATCGAAAGCCCGTTCGACACACGAGGCAGCGGAAACAAAGCAGGGAACATTCATGGTGGAACCAGCGATCTACACGACACAAGAACTCGACGTTTGTCGTCGGGAAGCCGACCTGCTGATCGAAACCGGCCGCCGTATCACCCAAGCCCACTATCGGCTTGTTGTCGGGTGCGCCGAGTTCGCTGACGGGCCGGTGTGGATCGCAGACGGAGAACCATCGGCCGCGCACTGGTTGGCGCCACGCCTCGACGCCTGTGCGTCCACGGTTCGTGACTGGATACGCGTGGGCCGCGCTCTGCGCGTTCTTCACGCGTCCGCTGCTGCGTTCCAAACCGGTGAGATCTCCTACAGCAAAGTACGGGCGCTCGTGTCTATGGCCACACCGGCCAACGAAACCGAACTGTTGGCTATCGCACGCACCACACCAGCAGCAGACATCGCCAAAGCATTCGCCCGCTGGTCACAACAACACGAACCCCACACCATCATCGACAATCGCCACCGGCGATCACGCGCCATGCGGACCCGTAACGAACCAGACGGCACCGTCTCAATAAGTCTGCGGCTCCCACCCCTACAAGCCGGCGTGCTCGAGCGTGCTGTCGAGGCACAGGTGATGCGCCGCACCATGCAACGCGAACCCGACGGCACCTGGCCATCGCTGGCTCAGCAAAGAGCAGACGCCCTAACCGAACTAGTCACCACCAACAGCCAACACCGGTTCGAGGTCCTCATTCACGTGGACCACGACGGTTGCCGGTTCCCTGACGGAACACCACTCACCGACACCACCATCGGCAGCCTTCTCGACCAAGCAGCCATCAGACTCATCGTCCACGACACCAACGGCCGTCCGGTCAACGCGTCAGACGCCAGACGGCGACCAACCATCCGCCAGAAACGCACCACCCAAACCAGCCAACCCGCATGCACCCAATGCGGAACAATCGACCTACCCAACATCCACCACACCACCCCACACGCACAAACCGGCCACACCCGAACCGACCAACTCCAAACCCTCTGCACACCCTGCCACCGCAAGCATCACAAAGGCGGCCGCTAGTCGGGTGGGCTGATTCGTTCCTCGGTCTTGGTTGCCAGCTTGTTCAGCATTCCCCGAAACACCAGAGCGTGAAAGGGAATGAGGGCCCACCAGTACAGTCGCCCGACAAGACCTGCCGGCACGAACCGCGCTCGCTGGTGGATACACGAGCGCTCGTGGCCGAGGTCCTCGACCTCCCACTCGAGCCAGCCATGACCCGGCATGCGCATCTCGGCGCGCAGCCGCAGGAGCGCGGGCTCGAGAGCGTCGACCACGAAGAAGTCGACCATGTCGCCCACGACGAGCTCGGTCGGATGTCGCCTCCCTCGCCTGTACCCAACCCCGCCCAACAGGTCATCGCCGAACCCTCGGATGCGCCACATCCAGTCGAACGCCAGCCAGCCGGTCTGCCCGCCCAGCGACTTGATCGTCGACATCGCTTCACTCAGGGGCGCTTCGACGGTCGTCGATCGCTGGTCGGTCAACACCGTGCCCCCAGACCATCCGGGGTCGAATGGTCTCGGGCGTGCAGGGTCGAGCGGGCGGCTGGCGGCGGTCCAGCGCGTCGGGATGTCCAGGTCCTGTATTGCGGTCAGCGCCGCTGCGATCGCTTCGGCTGCCCCCAGCGGTCTGAGCCCCAGCTCGTCGGCCAGATCGCGGCCGCTGACGACCACATCGTTCTGGAGGCCGAGCACCAGCTCGTGGGCGATCCCGCGAGGCAGCGAGGTCACCAGATCGACCCAGTGCGTCGAAAGCCGAGGCGTCACGAACGGAACAGGAAGAATCACGCGTCGCGCAAGGCCCGCCGCCGAAGCGTGCAGTTGCATCAGCTCGGCGTAGGTGACCACATCTGGCCCGCCCAACTCCCAAACCCCTGGGTCGATGTCGGCGGTAGCCAGCCGTTGAAGCGCCTCGAGCACGTCGCCAACGCTCACGGGCTGGCATCGGGTCCGGCCGACCCACCGCGGTGTGATCATCAGCGGCAGCACTTCGACCAAACCGCGCAACATCTCAAACGATGCGCTGCCCGAACCCAGAATCACCGCCGCCCGCACCTCGACCACGGGCGTTGCCCCGGCCGCCAGAACCTCACCGACCAGGTGTCGGCTGGACAGGTGGGCTGAAAGATCGTCGGAGTCGTCGCCCAGACCACCCAGGTAGACGATGGTCTTGACACCAGCGAACTGGGCAGCCCTGCTGGCGTTCTGGGCACATCGGCGCTCGATCTCGTCGAAGTCTTCGCCAGCGCCGAGGCTGTGCACCAGGTAGTAGACCAGGTCTGCGCCGTGGAACGCGCCTGACAGCGAGTTCGGATCCAGCAGGTCGCCTTTGAACACCTCGACCAAGGGCCGCCACGGGCGGCCGCTGAGCTTGTCTGGCGTTCTTGCCAGGCAGCAAACCTCGTGCCCGTCCTCGACCAGCTGGGGCACCAATCGCCCCCCGATGTAGCCGGTAGCTCCGAGCACGAGAATTCTCATGAACATCCCATGCCCAGGGCGCCGATCAGCCAAACCGTTCGCCAGAATTCAATCCATGGAACTGTTCGAGATCGAGGACGAGAAGAAGCTGTCGCGAGAAGAAGCGGCCAAGTGGCTACACCAACTCGCCGACACGCTCGAGCGTCACAACCAGGTCGAGTTCGTGCAGAAGGGTCTTCCCATCAAGATCAAGGTGCCAGACGAGGTGACCATGGAGGTCGAGGTCGAGATCGGGGAAGAGAACAGCCTCGAGATCGAGATCAGCTGGTAGCGCGAACCTATTCGGTCATCAGGTCGGCGACCCGCAGTTCGCCTTCGCGCGTCTGACCGCCGCGCGCCAAGAACTCGCGCATCAGGGCCTGGGTGCCGGGTAGACGCATTGTCTGTTGGAACAGGAACGCCTCTTCCAGTAGGCCCTCGGACAGGTCGAGTTCGTCGGCGTTCAACACCGACTGCTTGGCCAGAGCCACGGCCCCCGGGGAGAACGAGGCGATACGTCTCGCCAGCGCATCGACGAACGGGGTCAGCTCGTCTGCGGGCATCGCACGATTGACCAAACCCCATCGGTCGGCCGTTTCGGCGTCGATGTCGACTCCGCCGAGCACTATCTCCATGGCGCGGCCGCGACCCACCAGGCGTGGCAACCGCTGGGTGCCCGACCCACCTGGCAAGATGCCCAGCGGTACCTCCATCTGATTGAAGACCGCACTGCCCAGCGCAGCGAAGCGCATGTCGAACGACATGGCCAGCTCGTTTCCTCCGCCACCAACACGTCCCGCGATCTCTGCGATGGTCGGCTTGGGCATGGTGCGATAGGTCTCGCACATGCGATGAAACGAGTTCAGCGTGTCGCTTCGCTGAGCGGGCTCGTCGACGGGGGCTGCTTCCAGCACCTCGACGTCGAAGTGAGCGATGAAGAACTCTGGGTTGGCGCTGCGAAGCACCACCACGCGCACCTCGTCGTCAGTGGCGGTCGCATCGGCGAAGTTGCGCAGATCTCGAAACAGCTGAGGGGTCATCACGTTGACGGGCGGAGCGTCGATGACGCCAACCGCCACACGATCGGAGATGTCGATGCTCAGGGTTTCGAATCCGTCGTACACAGGTGCCCCCACGTCGGCGCGTCGTCAACCGTCGGCTGACCGCATCAACGAACCTACTTCGCGGTCGCGTTGGCGGTCAGATCGCAGCAGGGCTTCAGCGGCGCCCAGCCGGTCGTGTTGCGGCTTGTTCTGGCTGAGCTTGCGCTTGGCTTCGACGTGGTCGACTTTGATTCGCAGCCCGACGATCGCAGAGAGCATCTTGTTGATGTAGTCGTCGGGGGCGTCGTCGACGCGCCATGCCGGTGAGTCTCCGGGGGTTCTGGCTTCGTTGAGGTCGGTCAGCGCAGTGACGGTGTCGAGCTTCCAGGTGTCGTCATGAACGACCTCGACAGTTCCGTGAACGTGGATCAGTTCGTAGTTCCACGTGGGCACCACCTTGGCGTCGCTGGCCTTGGTGGGGTACCAGCGCGGCGAGATATAGGCGTCAACAGTCGGCACTATCAGCAGCGCCTCGGCGCCATCGATGCGGCGCCAGTGGTCGTTGGCCCTGGCTACGTGAGCGCTGACCAGCGTCAGTTCATCGTCGACAAGGAACGGAAGAGCTGTCGACTCGAGCCGGTCGACCGAGGTGACCAGATGACCAAATGGCACAGCGCGCAACACGGCGAGCGCGGGGTGTGGTCGTCGACGGCGAACGCCTTCGGAACGTACATGCAGCGAAGCTAGCTCTGGTCGGCGAACAAGGCGCCGCCCTTTACCAGCCACGAAAACCGAACGCCAGAACCGCGACCGACTCGAGCCAGAAGACCAGCTCGAGATGGAACAGATCGGATACGGCGATCATGACCATGCAAGCCACGATCGTCCAGCCACAGAAGCGGAAGACCTTGTTGCGTTTGATCTTGTTGCCAGTGGCCGTCGAGTGCTGCGGGTCGTTGCGGAACACCCGTAACAGCCTGCGCTGCCAGGACATGTCGGCGGTGACCTCGCCTGCGGTCTTGGTGAAGTGGTACAGGCTGAACACGGCCAGCAACCCGAAGACGACGGCGGCGCTGAGCTTGTGTGCGTATCCGACCAGTCGGGGCGCACCCACGGCGTCGGCCCCCTGGCTGGGAGTTGGCAGGAGTGCGACGGCGATCATCGCCGCGCTCATGACGTTGCTGAGCGCGTTGTCGATCTTGTGGCCGGGCCTCGGCCGATAGTCGTACGACAAGAAGAACACGGCCAGGGCGCACAGGCTGCCCACGAAGTAGCCGCCGGTGCGGCCGTAGTAGTACGCGCTGATCGATCCCCGCAGCGCTTGGCCATCGAGCAACCAGTCGCCGAGGCCACGCCGAACGGCAGCGCAACGGCGATTACCCCCACGACCTTCTGTAGGTAGGCGTACGACCGGGCCAGCACATCCTGCTCGACCGGGCTCATCAGCTCGGCGGGCGGCGGCTCTTCCACATCTCAATGGTTACCAGGTGCCGTAGCCGGGGCGCCTGGTAACGGGGTCACGCAGCCAGATCGGAGGCCAGCGCTTCGCGCTGTTCGGCCGACAGCTGTACCTCGCCGGCCAGCTCTTCGAAGTCGCAGCCGACTGCGACGGGTGTTTGGCCGTTGACGCCGAACGTCAGGTACTGAACAGCAGACAGACGATCGTCGCCGACCTGGGCCGCGTCGTAGGACGCATAGACCTTGGTGCCGTCTTCGAGCTTGACGTACAGGGTCTTCTCGAGGCCCAGCCAGCGGCTCAGCAGCGGCTTGCGGTCGAACTGTTCTTCGATCTCGATGAGCAGCACGCAGGGCAGATCACCGTCGTCGCCGAGGAACTGGTTGTAGACCTCGATCTCGTCGACGATGGCGGCCTCGCGCACGATGCGTTCGGCCCGGATGATCTCCTGCACCTGGTAGGTGAGGGTCTCCTTGTTTTCGAACAGGAAAGTCAGGTACTCGCCGAGGTGCACCCGGCGTGGCCGCTTGACCTCGAAAATGTGGGCGCGGGCCTGGTCGCGGGTGTCTTCGTAGGTTTGGTAGTCGACGACGTCAGTGCGTTCGATGAGGCGGGTCATTGCGTGTTCACTCCTCTGATTTCTCGACTGGGGTGGGGAAACCGTCAGGGCGATAGGCGCGGGCCAGGATCGACATGGGATGCATGGGCCGTCGGCCGGCGTGTTGGCCGAACTGGATGGCTGCCAGCGGACAGTCGGTGGCCCAGACCTCGGCATCGGCGGCGGCCTTCATCCCGTCGAAGGCCTTCTTGCCGATGCGGATAGAGACCTCGTAGCCCTCGGTCTTCATGGCATAGGTGCCATCGTGGCCACAGCACTCCATGGTGGTGCTGGGCGTGACGCCTGGAATCTTGCGGATCAGGTCGCGGCCCTTGAAGCCGACCGCCTGAGCCCTGAGGTGGCACGGGGCGTGGTACGAGACGTTGCCCGGTGTCGATTTGAAGTCTTCGTTGAAGCGTTCCTCGCGGCGGATCGACCACAGGAACTCCGAAGGGTCCATCACCTGCTCTGCCAGCTTGGCCGCACGGTCGCGGTCGTCCTCGTCGACGAGGTCGGGGTATTCGTTGCGCAGCATCATCGAGCAGGTGGGGTTGATGGCCAAGACCTTCTTGCCCGCAGCCACGTGCGGCTCGAGCTTGTCGAGGTTGTTCTTGGCCTTCTTGCGAAGGGTGTCGAGGTCGCCCGATTCCCAAGCCGGCATGCCGCAGCAGTTGAGCCCCTTCTCGCAGGTGATGTCGACGCTGTTGGCCCGCAAGACATCGACGGTGTCGCGGCCGATCTCGGGTTCGTTGTGCTGCACGTAGCACGTCTGGAACAGCACGGCCTCGCCCTGTGAGGGGTTGTCGTGGATGAGCCCCTCGTTCTGGGCCCACTTCTCGAACGTGCTGCGGGCGAACTCGGGAAGCTCCTTGTCGGGGTGGATGCCGAGGACCTTCTCGAGGAACTGACGATGCAGCTTCGATCGTGAGTTGAGCTTGTTGGCGGCGCCCATGCTGGCCCTGGCTGCCACGGCGGTGCGGTCGGGGTCGCCGAGCACCTTGTCGCGAAAGCTCGTGCCGTTCTCGCGGGTGCGCTGGGCCTTGTATCGGTGAACCAGCTTGGGGAAGTCGAGCTGGTACTCGTGCTCGTCGCGCACCGTGTAGGGGCACTGCACCTCGCAGAGCTTGCACTGGAAGCACTCGTCCATGACCTGGGCCGTCTCGGCCTCGGTGATCTTGCGCACGTCGCCGTCGTGACGATCGTCGATGAACGAAAACAGCGAGGGAAACGAATCGCAGAACTTGAAGCACATGCGGCAGCCATGGCAGATCTCGAACGTCCGCTCGATTTCCTTGGCCAGACCCTTTGGATCCCAGTAGACGGGATCGGACGGGTCATAGGAGAGGCCGTCGGTCGGCGAGTAGGAGATTGGTCCGCTTGATCCGGTCATGGCTGCCGATGTGCTTTCAGTTCGTATGGATTCTGGAAGGGCCGAGGCCGATCAGCTGATCGACTCGAGCATCTCCTGGAAGCGGCCGGCGTGGCTCTTTTCGGCCTTGGCGAGGGTCTCGAACCAGTCGGCGATCTCGTCGAAGCCCTCTTCGCGAGCGGCCTTGGCCATGCCCGGGTACATCTCGGTGTACTCGTGGGTCTCGCCGGCTACGGCCGACTTGAGGTTGGCGACGGTGTCGCCCATCGGCTCGTCGGTGGCGGGGTCGCCGACCGACTTGAGATAGTCGAGGTGGCCATGAGCGTGGCCGGTCTCGCCCTCAGCGGTCTCGCGGAAGTTGCCGGCGACCTCGGGGTAACCCTCGACGTCGGCGATCTTCGCGAAGTAGAGGTAGCGACGGTTGGCCTGCGATTCGCCGGCAAACGCGTCCTTGAGGTTCTGGTGGGTCTTCGTGCCCTGGAGGCTCATGAACTTCTCCTTGGAGGATGGTCAGTGACCGTTGGTTTCGCCGACCGCGCGGGTCGACATCCGGACTCTAGCACTTTCTGGACTGATTCCAACTTTGTTGTCAGTCTTGATCTGGCGCGCTTATACTTGGATTTCATGTATCCGTCATTGCTGGAGCGTCTAAGGGACAGGGGCTATCGCCTCACGTCGCAGCGTCGCGTCGTGGCCGAGGTTCTCGACGGCGACCACGTTCACATGACGGCCGACGAAGTGCTCGAGGCGGCGGTGGGCAGGCTCCCCGAGATCAGCCGTGCGACGGTGTACAACACCTTGCGCGAGCTGACCGAGTTGGGAGAGGTCCTCGAGCTCAATCTCGACGGCCGCTCTAAGCGCTACGACCCCAACGTCACCCGCGCTCACCACCACCTGGTGTGTGACGGCTGCGGAATGGTGTTCGACGTGCAGTTCGAGGTCGAGGCTCCGGCGCTCGCGGCGACCGAAACCCACGGCATGAAGCTGGGCCGGGCCGAAATCGTTCACCACGGTACTTGCCCGACCTGCACCAACTAGGCCAACCTTTGGCATGAGCCAAACCCCTGACCCGCTTTCCCTGCTGCCGATTTTCGCCGACCTCTCGAAGTCGGACATGAAGCGCGTCAACAAACTGATGGCCGAGACGGTCGTCAAAGCCGGGCGCAACCTCGTCACCGAGGGCACCGTGGGACGTGAGGTGTTCGTGATCCGCGACGGCAAGGCGACGGTTCGCAAGGGGTCGCGTGTCATCGCCACCGTCGGTCCGGGCGATGTCGTCGGCGAAGGTTCACTGATCTCGGGCGAGCCCCGCAGCGCCACCGTCACCGCCGACACCGACATGACGGTCGAGGTGCTCGATCGGCGCGAGTTCTCGTCGCTGCTCGAGGAGTTCCCCGGCATCGCCCGAAAGATCCTCGCCGCCACGATGCGCCATCTCCACACCGTTGATCCTTCGGTGGCTCACTGACCCTGGGCGACGAGGGTGCGGTCCCTCATATCGGAACACTAAACGAGGGCTCACTTCACGCTGCCCTGAAGCAGATGTACGCCCGGCCCGGCGATCGGTTCGAGGCCCAGGTCGACGGCATGGTGGTCGACCTGCTGCGCGCCGACGATGTGGTCGAGGTCCAGACCGGTTCGCTGGGTGCGATGGGACCCAAGCTCGATCGACTGCTGGCTTCGCATCGCGTGGTCGTTGTGCACCCCATAGCCGAGCGCACTGTCTTGGTGCGCCCCGGTTACGCCGACCGCAAATCGCCCAAGCGCGGACGACCGGTCGACATCTTCGGCCAGCTCGTGTCGCTGCCAACCCTCTTGGACCACCCAAACCTGACGATCGATGTGGTCATGACGGTGGAGGAGAGGGTCAAGATCGAAGATCCCAAGATGAGGCGCCGGCGGGGCGGTTGGCGCACGGTGGATCGACGTTTGGTCGAGGTTGTCGACATCGTGCGCCTGAGCGGCGTCGATGACCTCGACGATTTCGTCCCATCGGGTCTCGCCGACGGATTCACCACCGCCGAACTGGCTGCCGCTGGTGGCTACGACCGCAACACCGCCCAGCAGATCGCATACTGCATGCGCGCCCTCGAGCGGTTCGAGGTGATCGACCGCACCAGGGCGGGCTACTCGTACCGCTTCAGGGGCTGAGCCTGCTGCCTTTCAGGCGCGTACCTCGAAGGTTCGGGTGTGGTGGCCGGTGGCGCCGTCAGGCGCTGGAGGGCGCTCCTCGGCGGTCTGCACAGCACCGGTGCCGTCGGTCGCGCGTACCTTGATCGTGTGCTCGCCGGGGGTTGCATCCCACTCGTACCACCACTGGCGCCACGATTCCTCGGTCTCGACGGGGCCCAGCGTGGTCTCGACCCAGGGTCCTTCATCGATGGAGATCTCGACCTTGGAAATGCCCCGCGTGGGCGCCCAGGCGACACCGGCCACGGGGTGTGTGCCGGCCTCGATCGACGAGAACTGGGGGACGTCGATTCGAGATTGGGTCTTGATGGGGCCTTCTTTGGCCCAGCCCCTTGGTATCCAGTAGCCGTCGGTGTCGAACCAGCCGGTCAGATCGATGCGCTCGAGCCACTTGGTGGCAGAGACGTAGCCGTACAGCCCGGCGACAACCAGGCGTGCTGGGAAGCCGTGTGCGGTTGGCAGCGGCTCGCCGTTCATGCCCACGGCGACCAGGGCGGTGCGACCGTCGTATGCCAGCTCGGTGGGGAAGCCCGAGGTCCAGCCGTCCACCGATGTGCTGAATATCTGAGCCCCCTGGGGCTTGACCCCGGCCTCGTCGAGAATCTCGGTCAGCGGCACGCCTATCCACTTGGCGTTGCCCACCAGATCGTCGCCGACACGGTTGGAGACACAGCTGAGCGTGACGTCGACCTCGGTGGTGGCCCGTTCGACCAGTTCGTCGAACGTGATCTGGATCGGGTTGTCGACCAGACCTCCGATCCGCAGCGACCAGTTGGCGGGGTCGATCTGGGGAACTGTGAAGGCGGTGTCGATGCGGTAGAACTCGTCGTTCGGCACATAGAACGGTGTGATCCCGTCGATCGCGTCGGCGGTCAGCGACGAAGCCGGACCGGCGCTGGCGGTGGTGGTGGTGATCGGGGCTGTCGTGGTGGTGGTGTTGAGCTGAACCTCTGACCGGGCCGCCTCGACGTTGTATCGGCTGGCCAGGCTTCGGCCGATGACCGGCAGCGCCACAGCGGCACCGGTGCCGGCAGCCGCCGTGACCACGAATCGACGGCGAGACGCGTCTGCGTCTTCGATGGTCAGCGAGCGGGGTGCGCCGGCCAGCCCGAGCAGCCACCACAGCGAAGCCGTGCCGGCTGCCACTCCTGCAGCCGCGCCCAGCAGCGCCCAACCGCCCTGGGCCAGCGGATCCTGGATGGCGGCAGCAACACCGATGGCAGCTGCGACCGACATGGCGATCGGCGCCACGGCCCGCCGCCGGCGGGTTGCCGGCCCGAGGAGCGCGCCCAACAAGATGCTGATGATGACGATTCCGACGGCCAGGGCGTGCTTGTCGTATTCGCCGAAGGTCCGAATGCCCCACTTGACCACCGGGCTCGGAGAAAGATCGATCACCGAGTTGCCTATCGACTCGACGAGCGATGGCACCCGTTTGAACAGGCCGGCTACGAACTCGGTGGTGCCCAGTGCAAGGGCTGCAGCGAGCAGGCCCGACAATCGATCGGCCCCGGTCGAGCTAACGGGGTTGTCGGCTTCGGCGCTTGCCGTCTCGGCTGAGGAGATGTCGGACATGGTCCGATGCTAGGGAAACCCTCGGTGAGGTTGACCCGTGGTGGCACCAGTTCCGCGAATCTTCAGAAATGGACCTGTCACTGTGTGTGCTCGACGGACCGTAGCGTGCACTGCGAGTGACAGGAAGTACACCGGGTGCTAGATTCCCGCGCTGTGAGTGGTTTCGGCAAACCCCAGTCTTTCGTGGCCCGCGGCGTGCTGGCGTTGGCGTGTCTGGGGCTGGCGGTTCCTGCCGTTGCAACGCCCGCCGCCGCCGAGTCTCGCCGAGCCGATCAGTGGGGTCTCGACCTGCTGGCCGCCGAGTTCGTCCAATCCGACGTCGATGGCTCTGGAGTGGTGGTCGCGGTGCTCGACACCGACATCGCTGCCGGCCACGCCGATCTCGTGGGCCAGCTGGTTCAGGGTTACGACTTCGTCGAGGACAGGCCCTTCGACCCGCTCGCGGCCGATCGACAAACCGCCCGGGTCGACCACGCGACGATGGTGGCGGCACTGATCGTCGGCGACGCGGATGGTGACGGCATCACCGGTGTGGCGCCAGGGGCCAGGGTGATGCCCGTTCGTGTGGTGCCAGATTTCGAACAGGGAACCACCACCGCGCTGGCAGAAGGCATCCGGTGGGCTGCCGACAACGGCGCCGACGTTCTGAACATCTCTGTTCGCACTCGAACCGACAGCCCACGCGTTCGCCAGGCCGTCGAGTATGCGGTTGGCAAGGGTGTCGTCGTGGTGGCCTCAGGTGGTTCCGACGACGAAGGCCCGTGGTATCCGGCTGCCCTCGGCGATGTGATTGCCGTCGGGGCTGTAGGGCGCAACCTCGACCTCTACTCGGGTTCGCCTCGGGCTCCCTACATCGAGGTTGTCGCGCCCGGTGCCGACGTGGTGTCGGCCTCTGGCCGTGACGTCACGGGCTACTTGAATGGGCGCGGCACTTCGTTCGCGGCTCCTCATGTCGCCGGAACCGTCGCACTGATGCGTCAGGTCGCGCCCGAGGCATCGTTGCGCGAGATCCGTGAGGCGCTTCGCTCGACCGCCCGCGACCTCGGTCCGGCCGGGCGTGACGATGAGTTCGGATACGGCCTGCTCGACCTGGTCGGATCGGTCATGTGGATCGACCGTCGCGACCCCGAGCCACCGTCGGTGTCCCAGCTGGACGTCCAGGGTTCGAGCCTGGTGGTTGGCCTGGAAAGGGGGCCATCGTTCGACGTCTTGGCCCACGAGATCACCGTCGACGGTGAGGTGGTTGCCGTCACCGGCGCCGAGTCCTCCACCGTGAAGATCGACCTCGGCGAAGGCTCAGGGCAGAGGGTGGCGGTTCGCTCTCGTGACGCCGCCGGGCGAACGAGCCCGTCGTTCACCGTCGTCGCCGCCCCAATGGCCGTTCGTGCCGAGTCTCGACCCGGCGCGGTGTCGGTCACTTGGCAGTCGCCGGCACAGCCAGGAGTGGTGGCCTTCGACGTAGCGGTCGACGGCAAGGTCGTGGTGCGCGTGCTGAACGGCGAACTCACCGATCATTCGACGAACGTGTCGGTCGAGCCCGGCACCGCGCCGCAGATATCGGTGGCCGCAATCGGCCCTCACGGCATCGTCAGCTCGTGGGTCGAGGCCCCCAGGGCACAGGCGCTGGCCGAAAACACCGCACCATCTGCGCCCGGTTCGTTGTCTGCACAAGCTGCAGCTGCCTCGGTAGGCCTGGCCTGGGAACGATCCGAGGGCGCGGTCGATCGCTACATCGTCGAACGAGACGGCAAGGTCATAGCCAGCGTGGCCGCGACCGTCAGCAGCTTCGCCGACCGCGCCGCTCAGCCCGGGGTCAAGCATCGCTACAGGTTGTTCGCAGAGGGACCGGGAGGCCGCAGCGAACCTTCGGTCGGTGCCGAGGCGACAGCCCTGGTCAGCGGCCTGGAGGCACTGAACTGGGGGGTCGTGACCTCGAACGGACGGGTGTTCACCACGATCGAGGGTTTCGAGACCCTCACCGTCGCAAGACCGATCGTCGCCGGGGCACTCACGCCTTCGGGGCAGGGGTTCTGGCTGGTTTCGGCCGATGGGCATGTCACCGCCCACGGCGACGCAGCCTGGTTCGGTGATGTGTCCAACCTGGACCTTGCCGGACCCATCGTCGACATGGCAGCGACCCAGCGAGGCGACGGCTATTGGCTGGTGGGCGCCGACGGCGGGGTGTTCGCACTGGGGGCCGCGGGCTTCGCAGGATCTGCCGCCCAGCTGGACCTGGATGGTCCGGTGGTGTCCATCTCGCCCACCGGCAGCGGGCGTGGCTACATCCTGGTAGCTGCTGACGGCGGCGTGTTCGCTTATGGCGACGCTTCCTACAGAGGCCAAGCGGGTGCTCTTCGACGATCGAAGGCCGTAACCGGCGCGGTCATGGGTTCGGCCGGGTATCTGGTTCTGTCCAGCGAGGGTGGCGTCTTCTCGTTCGACCAGACGTTCCACGGGTCGTTGGTGGGGCTCAGGGATCAACAACTGGGTCTTTCGGGTGCCGACGCCGTGTCGATAGCGGGCCGCCGCGATGGTTCGGGCTATGTGTTGTTGCAGGCCGACGGTCGCCTCATCGGCTTCGGCTCTCTGGCGGCCTTTGATGCCGTGCCCCTGATGCCCGGAGAGCGGGCGCTCGATCTCTTGTTCGGGCCCTGATCACGCTACGGTCGCCGGGTCCGCGCTGATCAGTCCAGGAGCACGCCTTGACCCGCGAACCGACCTCGTTCCACCAGACCCGATTCCAGCCCCCTGCGGGTTCCACCGAAGTGATCCTCGTGCGCCATGGAGCTTCCGCGGCGTTCACTCCAGGCGAGGAGTTCGCGATGCTCGACGGCCAGGGCGACCCGCCGTTGGCCCCCGACGGCTTGAGGCAGGCCGAACTGGTCGGTGAACGCCTGGCGGGCGAGCCGATCGACGCAATCTACGTCTCGACCATGCAGCGAACCCACCAGACGGCGGCACCTCTGGCCTCCAGAGTGGGGCTCGAGCCCATCGTCGATGCCGACCTGCGCGAGGTTGCCTTGGGCGATTGGGAGGGGGGCCTCCTCAGGCAGATGGCTGCCCAGATGCATCCGACCTATCTCGAGATGCGCGCCAAGGGTCGTTGGGACGTCATACCCAACGCCGAACGCACAGAAGACTTCGCGGGGCGAACCACCGGGGCCGTCGCCCGCATCGCCGAGCGACACCGCGACGGCCTGGCGGTGGTGGTGTGCCACGGCGGGGTCATCGCCGCCATATGCGCTCACGCCACGGGCGGAAGGCCGTTCTCGCTGGGCGGAGCAGACAACGGCTCGATCAGCCACCTGGTGATCACAGACGAACAATGGATTCTCAGGTCGTTCAACGACTCGAGCCACCTGTATCCCCGAATCAGCCTCAGAGGCGGTGCATGAAATGACACTCCAGCTCGGCGCCCACATCGGGCAACAGAACATGACCATGGACGAGATGCGGAGCCTCTGGCGCCGGCTAGATGCCGAAGGCCTCGACTGGATCTCGGTGTGGGACCACATCTACGAGGCCCCGCCCGCCGGAGGCACCGTCGACCACTTCGAGACGGTGGCCAGCCTGGCCGCCCTGGCGTGCGACACCACCAACGCCAGGCTCGGCGTGTTGGTGTTCTACGTCGGCTACCGCAACCCGGGTCTGTTGGCCAAGGTCGCTGCCACCATTGACCACATCTCGGGGGGTCGGTTCACCCTGGGGCTCGGCGCCGGCTGGCACGAACAAGAGGCGGTGGCATACGGCTATGACTTCCCGCCGGCCGGGCGCCGCCTCGACATGTTGGACGAGGCCACCCAGGCGATAAGGGGTCTGCTGACGCAGGATCGCACCACGTTCTCGGGCGACTGGGTGACGTTGGACAACGCGTCGTGCCTTCCCCGTCCGGTCCAAGATCGTCTGCCGATCTGGATCGGTGGCCGCGGTGAAAAGCGCACCATCCCCATGGTGGCGCGGCTGGCCGATGGCTGGAACGCGGCCTACGTCTCGGCCGAGACCTTCGGTCGACTGAACGGTCTGCTCACCCAGCACGCCGAGCAGGTGGGTCGCGACCCCGGTTCGATCGAGCGCACGGTGAACCTCAGCTTCGATCTGGGGTTGACCGACGCCGAGGTCGCCGAACGGCGATCGCTTGTGGCGGCCCAGTGGGGCGATCAGGCCGAGCGACTGATGAGCGGCTCGTTGCTGGCCACACCCGATCAGGCCGTCGAGCTGATCTTGGCCTATCGCGACGCGGGCGCCCAGATGGTGAACGTGGCTTTTCGTGCGCCCTGGAACGCCGAGGCACTAGATGCCTACCTGGAGGTCGTGGTGCCTCAGGTTCGGGCGGCCTGACGCTGCTGCCTAGCCCCCGGCTGCGAAGGCCGCCAGCGCTGCCGCGAGCATGGCGGGGTCTTCGACGCCGCCGAGTTCTCGGGCCGAGTGCATGCTCAGCTGGGCGCTGCCAACGTCGACGGTTCGCACCCCCAGGTTTGCAGCGGTCAGGGGCCCGATCGTCGAACCACAAGCCAGGTTGGTTCGGTGCGAGTACACCTGGTGGGGTACCTCGGCGACCTCGCACACCCGCTTGAACATGGCCATTCCCTCGGCCGAGGTGGCGTAGCGCTCGTTGACGTTGGTCTTCACCACGGGTCCGCCGTTCAGCGAGACGAGGTGGTCTGGTTCGTACCTGTCGAGATAGTTGGGGTGAACCGCGTGGGCGCCGTCGGCGCTGACACACCAGCTCTGGGCGATCGATCTCAGAAGGGTCTCGCGGTCGCCGCCGACGCCCATCTCGATCCTCTCCAGGATGTGCGCCAGCATCGAACCGTCGGCTCCGGTTGACGAACCCGAGCCGACCTCTTCGTGGTCGAACAGACAGATCATCGCCCACTGTGCAGCGTCGGCCGCGGAGGCCAGAGCCGCGATTGCACCGTGGCACGAGGCGAGGTTGTCGATTCTCGCCGCTGCGTACATGGAGCGGTCTGCGCCGAGAACTGCCGGCGGCGCAACGTCGTGAAGCATCAGATCGAAGCCGTCGACCTGTGCTGGCCGTACCTGTGCCTGAGCGGCCACGAACTCGATGAGTTCGCCGTCGGTGGCCGAGCCCAATCCCCATATCGGGCTGAGGTGCAGTTGACGGTCGAGCCTGAGACCCTCGTTCACCTCACGGTCGAGGTGGATGGCCAGCTGAGCGACCCTTGCGACCGGCTCGTCGATTCTGACCAGCACCTGGTGCCCGCCGTCGACCATCAGGCGTCCGGCGATTCCGAGGTCGCGATCGAGCCACGAGTTGAGCAGTGGCCCGCCGTAGACCTCCACACCAAGCTGGCGATAGCCGGCCCGCCCGCTGTCGGGTTGGGGCTTCAGCCTCAGGTTGGGGCTGTCGGTGTGGGCCCCGATGAGCCGGACCGGCGTAGCGGGCGAAGCGTCGGGTGATCGGACCCATGCGATCAGCGCCCCCGATCGCTTGACGAAGTGTCGGCCCGACGGGTCGTCCCAACGCTGGGCTTCGTCGAGGGCGCTGAACCCGTGAGACTCGAGCTCGGCCGCTGCCGAATCGACCGCGTGGAAGGGCGAGGGCGAGGCGCCGATGAATGAGAACAGGTCTGCGAGGACGTCGTCGCTCGTGTGCATCACGCCATTGTGCCGTTCGGCGCAGCTTCAGGCGAGGCGAGGAACCATCCTGGGCACCAGCCGGCGGGTCCAGAGCAAGATATGGCCTCCCGCAGCGACGACGGCAGCCAAGGCCAGCTGGACGTAGGCCTGGATGCGCAGGCTCTCCATGAGCAGGTCAGCAGCGATCGAGACCCCGACGAACAGTCGGTCGTCTGGCCCGAACCGCTCGAGAATTGCGCTGAGACCCATCGTCAGGCCGATCTGCAGGCCTGCGCCCAGGGCCATCAACACCCCGACCCGCCGCACCAGCACAAACCGGCGGGGGTGTATGGCAAGGGCCAGGCCCACGGCCGCAGCGCCGAATCCCAGCTGCAACATCCAGGCCAGGTGTAGACGATCGGTCAGGCTGCGAAGGTCTGGCAACTCGTCGGTGGCGACGGTCACCTCGTCGTCGGCGATCTGGGTGCGTTCGATCTGTGCCGCGAGCTGGGGGTCGACCGGCGTGAGACCGCGCACCAACGCGTCGCGGATCGGCGCTATGTCGAGGCTGATCTCGTCGAGACGAAACTCGGTGGCGGCCTGGTAGAGGTCGACGAACGCAGTGCGCACGATCGCCAGCACCTGAGAGTCCTCCATGGCTGCGGCCGCCGCGTCGGCTATGGCTGCTGCGTCGGTGTTGTCCAGGGGCCCTGCGCCGCCTTCGCCGGCAGCCTCGACGAAGGTGTCGGTCAGTTCGGACGCGACCGCCTGCTGGAACTCGGGCGACCGGCTGACCGCCGTTGCCAGCTCGGAGATGCGGTCGGCGTCGGCGACTTCGCGATCGAACCACCAACCGACCGCGCCGAGATTGAGCGCGACGACACCCAGGAACACCAGGGATCCCGCGAGCGTTCTGCGCAGCATGCCTATCTCATCGGCAGCGTCGTCCATCCAGTTGAACAGCAACAGAACGGTAGGGTGATCCCTCGTGGACAAGTGCTATCGCCATCCCGACCGAGAAACAGGTCGGCGCTGTACCCGCTGTGGACGACCTGCTTGCTCGGAGTGCCTCAGGCAGGCTTCGGTGGGTGCCCACTGCGTCGAATGTGTGGGGTCGGCGCAGCCGTCGCGGCGCGAGAAGGTGAGGGTGGCGGTTGCCCTGGGCACTCCGTATGCGACCTACACACTGATCGGCATCAACGCCCTCATGATGGTGTTGGCCTACCCACGGTCGAGTCGTTGGTTCGATCTGGGCCTCCAGGCGGTGGCCATCGATCAGCTCGGCGAGAACTACCGCATCATCACCTCGGCCTTCTTGCACGGCAGCGCTCTGCACATTGCGTTCAACATGCTGTTGTTGTTCCAGCTGGGCAGCATCCTCGAGCGCAGCCTCGGCCTGGGGCGATTCGTGGGCCTCTACTTCATCTCACTGATCGGCGGGTCGCTCGGTGCCCTGCTGGCGTCTTCGGCCCTCACGCTTACCATCGGTGCTTCGGGGGCCGTCTTCGGGCTGATGGGTGCCCTGGCCGTGTTCGTGAGAACCCGCGGTGGCGACATCTGGAGTTCTGGCATCGGCGGTCTGCTGGTGATCAACATCATGATCACGTTCATTGCACCGGGAATCTCCGTCGGAGGCCACCTGGGCGGGTTGGCGGCCGGCGCCATGTCGGGCTGGATGCTCGACACCGGAACCCGGACCCAACCGCCGCGGCTGTCGAACACGCTCGCTGCGGTGTATTCCATCGGGATGTCGGCCGCCCTCTTCGTGGCTGCGGTGATGGCTGCCGGCTGGGCGGTTGGCCGGCTCTGATGACGCCGGCGATAGACGAGCTGGTGGCCGCCGGCATCGATCATCGGGTGTGCGGGTACGACCATGACCCCAGCGCGGAGTCTTACGGCCTCGAGGCCGCTGCGGCCCTGGGCGTCGAGCCCGAGTCGGTTTTCAAAACCCTGATAGCCGAGGCCGCTGGCGTTGGGCTGGTCGTCGGCATCGTGCCGGTGACCACCACACTCGACCTCAAGGCCCTTGCGCGCGCCGCTGGTGCGAAACGGGCCGACATGGCACCCGTGGCCGCAGCAGAACGCTCTAGTGGGTATGTGGCAGGTGGCATCAGCCCCTTCGGGCAGAAGCGACGCCTGGCAACCTATATCGACGAAACGTGCGAGCTGTGGGACCAGATCTATGTCAGCGCGGGACGGCGTGGGCTCGATGTCGCCGTTGCGCCCACGGACCTGCTTGCGGTTCTCGGTGCTGTGTCGTACCCGATAGCCGTCTGGTAGGCCCAGCCGCGTCAGATTTCGGGCAGGTCGCCGAACTCGAGCTCGAGGTCGTCGTCAAAGGGCTCGCCCGAAGCCTCGGAAACCACCTCGACCTTGGTCTTCTCAGGCTCGAGGATGTCGCCGACGGCCAGCATCGCTGCCGCCAGGTAGGCCCCGCCGCCGGTCGAATTGTGGCCGTCGCTCATCGCCCAATTGTGCCAGCGGGGATTGGGTGGGCGGGCGCGGCCTTCAGCGGTCGAGCAAGGGCTGAAGCAGGCGCATCTCGTGAGGCCAGCCCTCTTCCCACGGGAACGCACCGTTGCGGTGAGGCCAGATCAGCTGAACCATGCGCCACGGCTGCTCGCCGTAGATGATCGGTGGCGTCGCGAATCGGTGCGCGTGCTGGGCCAGGTCGACGGTGACCAGCATCGAGCGCAGATCGTTGTCGAGCAGCCCGACGAAGGGCTGGTCGATTGGCAGGACGGTGCCGCTGCGCAGCATCGAAACGGCCAGGTTCAGCAACCCATTGGCAGCAGCCGGTGCCAGGCCCACCACACAGATCTCGGGATAGCCGACCAGAGCCTCGAGCCCGAAGGTGTACGAATACGTCGGATACGGCGCACTGGGATCGTCGACAGCCCTGACGGGTTCTATGCCGAACCCCTGCGATTCGAGCATCCAGTCGATCTTTTCGCGATGAGTCATGGGGTCGTACTGCAGCTCGCCCATGGTTGACCCTCCTTCGCAGGTTTCTAGGTGGTGAGGTCGAGCACGGCGTCGGCGACACCCTTCAGCTCGGTGGTCCAGTCCTGTGGCTCGCCGACCAGCACCGGCACGAACTTCGACGCACCGACCTCGATGAACCGTTCTAGCTGAGCCCGCAGCCCATCCCACCCGACGGGCACCACATCGTGGGGGTCAGAGTCGGGTGCCCGGCGCTTCAGCAGTTCGATGGTGGGCGCGTTGAGCTCGCCGTGGGTGTACGGAACCAGCACGCCGAAATGCTCAGGATCGATCTGGCGATCGTTGGCGCGGGCCTCTGCGTTCACGACCTGCCATCCGGCGGCCGCGATTTCGGGGGTGCAGAACGAAGGCAGCCAGCCATCGCCGAGGCGGCCCACACGGCGCAGCTCGGCAGGAGCAGCCCCGCCCAGCCAAACATCGAGCGTTTCTTGCTGTGGCTTAGGCTCGACCTTGAGACCCTGGTAGTGAAACCTGGGCCCTTCGTGGTCGACGGCGTCCTCGGTCCAGATGCGGCGCAGCAGCGGGAGGACCTCGTCGAACCAGGCCGCCCTCTCGTTGCGTTGCACACCGAACGCCATCTGCTCGTGGGGGTCGCGAACACCCAGACCAAATGCGGGCAACAGGCGGCCGCCTGAGAGGCGGTCGAGGCTGGCCATCTGTTTGGCGAGCAGGGCCGGGTTGCGCCCTGGCAGGACCATCACGCTCATCCCGAACTTGATGCGCTGGGTGCGCCCGGCCGCATACGCCATTCCCACAACCGGGTCTGGGCACTCGCCCGACACCCGCTCGGACAACCACAGCGAATCGAAGCCCAGGCCCTCGAGAGCGTCCAGGAACGGATCGAACGTGGCGCGATCGTTGGTGAGTGTTCGGGTGCCCAGACCGAAGCCGATACGAATCTTCATGGTCGAAACCTAGGCGAGCGTTCACCCGTGACCCGCTTCGAGTGGGTAGGATTCACCCCTGGCCACCAAGAGTAAGCACTTCAGCACCCAGCGAAGCGACCAGGCCGTTTTGATCCAGACATGACACTGCGCCGCAAGATACTGCTGATGCTGATGGCGGTGGTCGTCCCGTTGGCATGTTTGACCCTGATCGCCTACCTGGCGGCGCGTTCGACGCTGCTGGACCAAGCCCAAGACCAGGTCCGCAACGAGGCTCGCATCGAGGCCGTGGCCGCATCCAGGCGCTTGGCCATCGCACAGGGCGAGCTGGCGGGCATAGCCGAGTGGTTCGACCTCACCGACGCGGTCCGCTCGGGCGCTGACCGCGCCGATCTCGAACGCTTGCTGGCGGTGGTCGACACCTGGTGGGGCCGATTCGACGGGTTCGTCATCGTTGATGGCAACGGTGTCGCGATGGCCGACTACGCGGGGCTCACCAGCGCTCTTGGCGACGGCGAAGACTCGGTCGTCGTGTTGGGCGAGCGGATACACATCAAGGACCGCATCGCGGGCACCGACGTGTTCGTCGAGACCTCGGTGCCCACCGACTTCGTGATCGATCCGGCACTGCTAGAAAACCCACCGGCCATGGCCGATGTTGTCGCTGCCAGCGCGCCGGTGGACGATTTGGGCCGTTCGGTGAACGTGTGGCGCGACCGATCCGAAGTGCTCGATCCACTTCGGCCCCTGTGGTGGGCGGTGGTGATCGGCATAGCGGTGTCGCTGGCCGCCGCGGTTGCCGTCGCCATGCTGCTGGGGCGCAAGGTGGCGGCGCGGTTGTCGGCGCTCACCGAGCTGACCGAGGCGATGAGCGACGGCGATTGGACGCGGCGCTCGGGGGTCAGTTCCAGCGACGAACTCGGTCGGTTGTCGGCCTCGATCGACCGTATGGCCGAACAGGTCGAACTCGACCGCCGTCGACGCCGCCAGATCGAGGACCGCCTGGCCCACCAGGCCCTTCACGACCCCCTGACCGGCCTGGCCAACCGGGCCAAGTTCGTCGATCGCCTGGGCGACGCGTTGGCCCGTTCGTCGCGCTCGGGCGCACCCGTGGCGGTGCTGTTCTGTGATCTCGACAACCTGAAGACGGTCAACGACCAGATGGGGCACAATGCGGGCGACGACCTTTTGGTCGAGCTGGCCTCGCGTATGTCGGCATCGGTCAGGCCCAGCGACACGGTCGCCAGGTTCGGAGGCGACGAGTTCGTCGTACTGTGCGCCGAGATGGCCGCACCAGAGGACGCGACCATCGTCGCCGAGCGCCTCATGAAGGCGCTGTCGTTGCCATTTGAGGTGCAGGGCGAGATGGTGTCGTCAAGCGCCAGCGTCGGAATTGCGGTTGGCAGTGGCTCCACCACATCGGCCGCTGACCTGGTGCGCAATGCCGACGCCGCCATGTACGCCGCCAAACGTTCGGGCAAGGCGCGATACCTGGTGCACGACGACTCGATCGATCTCGGTGCCGCAAAACGCGACCGCAACCGGCGCGAGGCAACCCGAGCGATGGACGAGAACGAACTGCGTCTCGAGTTCCAGCCTGTTCTCGAACTCGAAAACGGGCGACTGCACTCTGTCGAGGCGCTGATCCGCTGGGACCATCCCGACAGTGGGGTGTTGACCCCAGAACAGATCCTGTCGAGGTTTGGTGAGGTCGGCTTGGAGGCCGACCTCGACGGATGGGTCATCGACCGGGCCGCCGCCCAGATCGACCACTGGAACTCGACCCTGCCGGGCCTCAGCGGCCGGATTCGGGTCGGTGTGAACGTCACCGCGGCCTCGTTGCTGGGTGAAGATCTTCCGCACCGCATCGAAAAGGCGGTCGCCGAACACTCCATCGAGCCCGGCCAGTTGTTGATCGAGGTCTCCGAGAACGACCTGGGTGCCGACCCGTCCAGGGTCATTCGAATGCTCGACCGTATGCGCGCCCTGGGGGTGGGCCTGGTGCTGGACGACTTCGGGTCGTCGCACACGTCGCTAGAGCGCCTCGGCCGATACGGCGCCGACCTGTTGAAGATCGACCACTGTCTGGTCGTGCGGCTCTCGGCCGAAGTCGACGACGGCGCCGAAGCGATCAACGCCATCTTGGCGGTGACGGCGTCGCTGGGCATCGATGCAGTTGCTGAGGGCGTGGAACAGATCGACCAGGTCCCCGAACTGCTGATACGGGGCTGTCGCTACGCCCAGGGCAGCCTGTTCTGCAGCCCGCTCGACGACCTGTCGGTGATCCCGTGGCTGGAACGCATAGACGTCTGAGACGGGCTGCCTACTTGATGTCGACCGGAGTCGACACTGTGCCTATTTGATGTCGACCGGAGTCGACACGGTGCCTATTTGATGTCGACCGGAGTCGACACGGTGCTGAAAAAGTCGTTGCCCTTGTCGTCGACGACGATGAACGCGGGGAAGTTCTCGACCTCGATCTTCCACACCGCTTCCATACCCAACTCGGGATACTCGAGCACCTCGACCTTGCGGATCGAGTCGAGCGCCAAGCGGGCTGCAGGCCCACCGATCGAGCCCAGGTAGAAACCGCCGTACTGGCGGCAGGCGTCGGTGACCTGCTGCGATCGGTTGCCCTTCGCCAGCATCACCAGCGATCCGCCCTGACTCTGGAACGAGCCGACATAGCTGTCCATGCGACCCGCGGTTGTGGGGCCGAACGAGCCAGAGGCGTATCCGTCAGGTGTCTTGGCCGGGCCCGCGTAATAGACGGGATGGTTGCGCAGGTACTCGGGCATCGGCTCGCCGGCGTCGAGGCGCTCTTGAATCTTGGCGTGGGCGATGTCGCGGGCGACCACCAGGGTTCCGGTCAGCGACAGGCGGGTCTTGACCGGATACTTGGTGAGCTCGGCCCTGATCGAGTCCATTGGCTGGTTGAGGTCGATGTCGACGACACCGCCGGGCAGATCGGCGTCGGTGGTTTCGGGCAGGAAATGGGCCGGATCCTTCTCGAGCTGCTCGAGGAAGATTCCCTCGGCCGTGATCTTGGCCTTGGCCTGGCGGTCGGCCGAACACGACACGGCGATGGCAACCGGATTCGACGCGCCGTGGCGCGGCAACCGGATGACCCTCACGTCGTGGCAGAAGTACTTGCCGCCGAACTGGGCACCGATGCCGAACTTGCGGGTCAGCTCGAGGATCTCGTTCTCCCACCCGACGTCGCGAAAACCGTGGCCTGTCACGGCGTCCCCGGTGGTGGGGAGCGAGTCGAGGTATCTGGCCGATGCGTATTTGGCGGTCTTCAGCGAGAACTCGGCGCTGGTTCCGCCTATGACCACAGCCAGGTGATAGGGCGGGCAGGCGGCTGTGCCCAGGGTGCGGAGCTTTTCGTCGAGGAACTTGGTGAGGCTGGTCGGGTTGAGAAGAGCCTTCGTCTCCTGGAACAGGTAAGACTTGTTAGCCGACCCGCCACCCTTGGCCATGAACAGGAACTTGTAGGCCTCGCCCTGGTCGGCGTACAGCTCGATTTGGGCGGGCAGGTTGTTGCCCGTGTTCTTCTCGGTGAACATGTCGAGCGGCGCCATCTGTGAATAGCGCAGGTTGCTGGTCTCGTAGGTGTCGTACACCCCGCGGCTGAGGGCCTCGGCATCGTCGAAACCGGTGTAGACCCGTTGGCCCTTCTTGCCCATGATGATCGCCGTACCCGTGTCCTGGCACATCGGCAGAACGCCGGCTGCGGCGATGTTGGCGTTCTTCAGCAGTTCGGTGGCCACGAACCGGTCGTTGTCAGAAGCCTCGGGATCTTCGAGGATGTGTGCCAGCGATTCGAGGTGTTCGGTGCGAAGGAAGTGGGCGATGTCGCGCATGGCCTCTGCGGCCAGCAGGCGCAGTCCCTCGGGCTCTACCTTGACGAACGTGTGGCCCGCGGCCTCGAACGTCGACACGTGGTCGTCGGTGAGCTTGCGGTAGGTCGTTGTGTCCTGCCCCAGCGGCAGCAGGTCTGAGTATGCGAAGTCGGCCATTTGAACTACCTCCGGGATCGAAAACTAGCGCTCGAGCGAGGCCGGCCTTACCAGCCGTGCCCAAGACGTGTACGAAGCGACGGCGGCGCCGGCCACGCCGCCGAGCCACGACTCCATCAGATCCGTGATGGTGTCTTCATAGGTCAGGTCGAGGCCCGTGGTGCCCGACTTGAGAACCAGATACTCGACGAACTCCCACAGCACTATTGCCGTGGCGCTGGTGCCCACACCGATGACGAACACCGCGAGCCGAGGCTCTCGTGTGCGCAGCAGCAGGGTCGACGTGCCCAGAACCAGCAGGAACCAGTTGAGGGCGTGCAGGACGTCGTCGAAGTGGTCGACGTCGAACAGACCAACCAGGTTTCCTCCGATGTCGAGGGCAAACGGAAGCACCAGCAGCGACGCGGCCAGATGGGGAAATGGGCTGGGGCGTCGCCTTATGGCCCAACCGAGGGGCACGGCTGCGATGCACAGCGGGTAGAAGAATGCCCGCATGACCATGCCCTTGTCGTGCAGGTGGTCGGAGTTGCGAAACACCACGCCGAGAGCCAGTTCGGCCAACAGCAGGCCGATGGCGGCCAGATGAACGTTTCGGGACCAGCGGGGCTCGGCTATTGGCCCCAAGCCGGCTTGCACGGTCAGGCCAGTGCCGGAGTTCCTGCGAACGGGCCCGGGTCGTCTGCGGTGGGTAGCTGCGGCTTGGCCCGCCAAGACATCGACCGTTCGACCCCATCGAGTACCAACCGCCACGAGTCGGGGTTCCAGCCCTCGGCGGCACCCGAGAGGCTGGCGTCTTGGCGGAGATGAACCAGGGCAGGCAAGAACTCGAGCTCGAGAGACTTGATCAGCTCGCGATCGGGGTCGAGCAGAACCTGCCACCGGTCGGCGTAGGGCCCCAGGTAAGACCGCGCGCCGTCGGCGTCGGCCGCGACCACGAACGCGCACCGAATGTCGGCCTCGCTGTAGTGGCCGAACAGGCGGTCGGCGGTGGGAATGATCCAGCCCGATTGGTGGGTATAGGGATCGATGATCGCGCCCAGCAGGTTGAACATCGTGAGACGAGTGCCCAGCGCGGCGCTGTGACCGGACAGGTCTTCCAGCTCGATGTCGGGTGAAGGGTTCGTAGCCACGGCTCGAAACCATAACAGTTCCGGTCGTCTGTGCCCCACGGCCTGGTGGCGACGCTAGCGTCTGTCGGGTGCACCCGATCGAACGACTGCGCTATGTGGCCCGCGCCGGCGGTGTCGACCAGGCCATGGTGGTGCGCGAGGCCGCAGGAGCGTTGGGTGCTCTCGGCTTTGATCCCGCAGGTCTGGTCACCTCGTGTCGCCGGTTGGTGTCGCGCCACCCGATGGCCGGCGCACTGTGGGTGCTGGCGTCTCGGGTGGTCACATCGGCCGATCCGATGCGCGAGGCCTGGGCGGTCGTCGACGAACTCGACCGTGACCACACCGCCCGCGAGCTGGCAGCTGCACTGCCCGACGGGGCGGGCGTCACCATCATCGGTTGGCCCGACACCATTCCGTCTGGCCTGGTGCGCCGTGGCGACCTGCGTGTGCTGGTAGTCGATCAGTTTGGCGAGGCGAGCGGCTTGGTGCGCCAGCTAGAAGACCGCGACGTCGACGCCGAAGACGTCCCGATGGTGGGCTTGGGCGGAGCTGTGCGCTCGACCGACATCGTGCTGATCGAGGCGTCCATGGCCGGCGAAGAGGGCGTGGTGGCGTCGTCTGGTTCGCTGGCGGCGGCTGCGACCGCTCGCGCAACCGGCGCAAGGGTGTGGGCCGTGATCGCCGCCGATCGTGTTCTTCCGCCCTCTACCTGGCGTTTCGCGACCTCGTCGCTTCGGGGTCCCGAGCCCTGGGGTGATGACGACGAGATCGTTCCGCTGGACATGATCGACAGCATCGTGGGTCCTGTGGGCCTTCGCGACGCGGCAGAGCTGAGGCTGCGCACCGACTGTGTCGTGGCTCCAGAGTTGCTTCGTACACCGATCTAGGCGGCCCCGTTCGCCTCAGCCGGTGCGGTTGATGAATCCCTTGGCCAGCAGCCGCGAGAACCGATCTGCCACTTCGGCGATGTCGGGGATGGCCGGCTCGTCGTGAAGCTGGGCCTTGAGCCGCATGGTGTCGTAGAGCTCGACCAGTCCCTGCATGGTCGACCAGCACAGTCGTGACGCAAGCGACACGTCGAGCTCGGGATTGTGCAGATCGGCGATGTCGCGAACGGTCTGCTCGAGTTCGCCGTAGGCACGATCCCCGGCTTCGGCGTACTCGGGCGAGTGTGAGTCGACCAGGTCGCTTCGGGACAACACCGCGCAATGCCCTGGGTGTGAGATCGACAGCTCGACATAGGCGCGGCCCTGGGCGGCCAGACACTCCAACGGATCCGGGTTGGCGGTCCGCGCTTGTGCCAACGCGGCCGCCAGCGCCTGGAAACCCTCGACCGCAACCGCGGTCAGCAGCCCGGTTGCGTCGCCGAAGTGGTGGCTGGGCGCCGCGTGCGACACGCCGGCGCGCCTGGCTACCTCTCGCAGCGAGAACCCGGCTGGGCCCCGCTCGGCAACCAATTCGGCGGTCGCATCCTTGAGCGCCCTGGGCAGGTCTCCGTGGTGGTAGCCGTCGCCGGGGGTCATGGTCGGATGTTCGCCCGGCGTCTTGTCGTTGTCAAGTTCAGTCTTGACATTGGTAACTTGCCAACGTAAAGATGTCGGGCAAGCCCGAGATCGCCACACCGACGAGTCGCCAGAGTGACAGGAAGCAGCATGGAAGCCACCCGAGCCGACCAACACACACCACCAGGAACAGAAGCCGACGCGGGGCATCCCAGGCGCTGGGCCGTGCTGGCCGTCGTGTCGCTGTCGATGTTCGTCACGGTTCTCGACGGGACAATCGTCAACATCGCCCTGCCGACCTTGACCACCGAACTGGGTGCCAGCACCCGACAGCTCCAGTGGATCGTCGATGCCTACCTGCTGGTGTTCACAGGCCTGTTGCTGGCAGCCGGTGGGCTCGGCGACCGCTACGGCCGACGACTGTCGCTGGTAGCTGGTCTGATCGCGTTCGGCGTGACCTCGGTTGTTGCCGGATCGGCCGATTCGGCCAACTCATTGATCGGCGCCCGGGCCTTGATGGGGATAGGCGCGGCCTTCATCTTCCCGGCGACGCTGGCCATCATCACCAACGTCTTCACCGACCCCAAGGAGCGAGCGGCAGCGATCGGGGTGTGGAGCGGTGTCAGTGGCCTGGCGGTCGCTGCCGGGCCAATCGTCGGGGGCTGGCTTCTCGAGCACTTCTGGTGGGGTTCGGTCTTCTACATCAACATTCCGGTGGTCGTCGTGGCCGTGGGTGCGGCCTTGGTGTTGGTGCCCGAGAGCCGAGATCGTCACGTGCCGCGCCTCGACACCCCGGGGCTGATCCTGTCGGTCGCAGCGATCGGCTCACTCGTGTTCACCATCATCGAGGCACCCGAGTGGGGCTGGCTTGCGCCCGAGACACTCGCTGGCTTCGCTGTTGCGGGTGCAACGCTGATCGGCTTCGTGGTGTGGGAGCTGCGTGTCGCACACCCGATGCTGCCGGTGAGGATCTTCGAGAACCTGCGATTCAGTGCTGCCAGCATCGCGGTGACGTCGGCCTTCTTCGCCCTTTTCGGGTTCATCTTCTTGATCACCCAGTATTTCCAGCTGATTCGCAACTACGGCCCGCTGGAAGCCGGCGTACGAACGATTCCGGTTGCGGCCTCGATCGCCATTGCTGCGGTGCTGTCACCCAAGGTCGTCGAGCGGGTCGGCACAACCCGAGTGGTGGTCACAGGTCTGCTGTCGATGACCGCGGCGTTCTTCTGGGTTTCGGCGGCGTCGGCCACCACGCCCTACCTCGAGATCGTGGGGCAGATGATCCTGTTGGGTGCCGGCCTGGGCATGACGACCGCCCCGGCCACCGAATCGATAATGGGCTCGCTTTCGCTCGACAAGGCCGGTGTCGGATCGGCGGTCAACGACACCACCCGCGAGCTCGGCGGAACCTTGGGCGTGGCGGTGGTGGGCAGCGTGTTCAACTCGATCTACGTCAGCCGACTCGCCGACAGTGCGGTGGTGTCAAACCTGCCTGTCGAGGCGAGGGAGCTGACCGAAGAGTCGGTTGGTGCGGTTCGAATCATCGCCCCGCAGTTGGGGGACGCCGCCGGACAGTACGTCGATGCGGTTGCCGACGCCTTCCTGTCCGGCTTGTCTGTGGCCTGCATAGTCGTCGGAGCGGTGACCCTGGCCGGTGCAGCTGCGGTGTCGAGGTACCTGCCCGCACGCGCTGGTTGATGGGCCCATGCCTCACTCGTTGTGACGAGTGTCCGATGGAGTGAGGTGACAGCGACCCGCCACAAACGGCCCTCGGGCAGGTCTGGCGCGCCCGGGCTGAGGCGCACCACCGACGACCGCGTGGTGTGGGGTGTCGCCGGTGGACTGGCCGAGGCCGCGGCGGTGGACGCCATATTGATGCGGGTCGCCTTTGTTGCCCTGACGGCGATCTGGGGCCTGGGTATCGGTCTGTATCTGGTGGGTGCCCTCGCGATGCCCGAGCGCGACTGGCCGACCTCGAACCCCGTCCGCCCGGGGATGAGGCCCATGCTCGGTCAGGGGATTGCGGTTGGTGTTCTGTGCGCCGGCCTTGTCGCCACCGCCAGAGCGCTGGGGCTGACCCCTCCCGACGACATCCTCGTTCCGTGGATGCTGGTCGTGGTGGGCGTGGGTCTCGTTTGGGGCCGCATGCCGCTGAGGCCCCGCGCCCGCTTGGCGTTGCCGCCTGGGCCTGCCCATCGCGGCGACCCGGTTTCATCGCAAGGCTCGGCCACCCAGGCGCCGCCGCGCTCCAAGCCGGTAGACCCCGTCGGCGAGCCCAGACGCGCCCAGACGCCAACCGAACCGCAGACTCCTGGTCGTCGGCCTGCGCCCGAGAGGCCGTCGGGTCCCAAGAACATCCCGCTCGGAACGCTCACCGCGGGAACTCTCCTCGTCGCCAGCGGCTTGCTGTACCTGCTCGAGAGAGGCGACCTGGTCGACGTGTCGTGGCGGCTGCTCGGTTCGATCGGTGTCGTGACGATGGGGTTGGCGCTGATCGCAGGCGGTTGGTGGGGAAGACCGCGCGGCCTGGTGCCGTTCGGCTCGGTCCTGTGCGCCTTGTTGCTGGCTGCAACGATTGTCCAGGTTCCGCTGACCGGTGGTGTGGGTCGGCGATTCGTCGTGGTCGATGCCCAGGAAGTGCAGTTGGGTCCCCAGCAGATCGGCCTCGGTGCGGGCACGGTCACCATCGACCTGACCGAGGTAGATCCGCTGGACGTCGAGGCGGCCGAGTTCGGCTGGGCGGCGTCGGTAGAGGGACCAGTGGTTCACGTCGTGGCCGAACTCGGTGCCGGCCAGATGCGCGTGGTGGTGCGGCCCGACCAGGCGATAGTTGTCGACGCCAGGGTGGGCCTCGGTCGTTACGACCTCGTGGGTGTCAGCGACGGGGGAGTGGCTGCAGAACGGATAGCAGCGTTCGAGCCGGTCGACGACCTGGGACCGCCTCTGGTGCTGGATCTCGACGTCGGTGTCGGCTCGATCACGGTCGAGGTAGAGCGATGAGGGGCGGTCGGTGAACAACCCGGTAGGCAATCAAGATGTCGACGTGTTCTCGGTGGTGGCCGGCGTGATCTTCGTCGCCTTGGGCGGTTGGTTCGCCTTCGAGTCGCAGGGTTGGGGACGCCTCGACCTGGCGTTGGCGCTGCCTGTGCTGCTTGTGCTGGCGGGCGCGGCGGTGTTGGTGGCAGCGGCCAGCCGCATGACCACCGGCCGCCGATGATCTAGACGGCGTTCTCGATCCGCGCCGACAGCCGTTCCCATTCGGCCATCAGTTGGGCGGCGCGATCTTTGGCCTCGTCGTGCTGTTTTGTCAGCTCTTTGACCCGCTCGGGGTTCTCGTATGTCGCCGGGTCGGCCATCTGATCCTGGATCTGCACCAGAGCCGCCTCGGCCGACTCCCAGTCTTTCTCGACCCGGTTGAGCCGGTTGCGTAGCTCCTTGGTGGCCTTGCTCTTGTTGTTTCGTTGTTCGGCCTCGGCGCGTTTGCGGGCTTTGCGATCTTCGCCCAGGCCCGATTCGGGCCGGGTCTTGGGCGTCGCCTGCGGTTGCACATTGCCCGCAACCCGCTGCGAGCTGGGCTTCAGAACCTCTTCGTCGACGCCTTCGTGCCATACGGCCTTGCCGTTGCGCACCTCGACCAGGGCATCTGCCACATTGCGGATCAGATGGCGATCGTGGGTGACCAACACAACCGTGCCCGGGTAGGCGCGCAAGGCGTCTTCGAGCAGGTCGCAGCTGGGCAGATCGAGGTGGTTGGTCGGCTCGTCGAGCACCAGTAGGTTGACGGGGTTGGCCATGGTCATGGCCAGGGCCAGGCGGGTCTGTTCGCCGCCCGACAGGTCTCCGACCCTGCGGTCGGCCGCGTCGCCGCCGAACCCGAACGAGCCCAGCACGGTGCGAAGGTTGCGATCGAGCGGGTCGCCGATGTTGGCCCGGAATTCGTCGAACACGGTGCGGTCGAGATTCAACACATCGGCCTGGTGCTGATTGAAGGTCGCGTGGTCGACGTTGTTGCCGATCTCGACCGAGCCCGCCATCGGGGCCAGATCGCCCAACAAGAGCTTGACCAGGGTGGTCTTGCCGGCGCCGTTGGGGCCCACCAGCGCCACCTTGCGGCCTCGTTCCACCACGAACTCGACGCCCGTCAGCACCGCCTGGCCGTCGTATCCGGCCGCCACCTCGCTGAACTCGACGACCACCCGCGAAGAGCGCTGAGGCTCGGGGAAGGCGAACCTGGCCTTGAGCTGTTTGTGGGTCGGGACCGGAATCGACTCGAGTTTCTCGATCGCCTTGATGCGGCTCTGAACCTGGCGAGCCTTGGTGGCCTTGTAGCGGAAGCGCTCGACGAAGCGCTCCATGTGAGCGACCTTGCGGGCCTGCTGGGCGGCTGCGGCCTCGGCCCGCTGCACCATGTCTTCGCGCGCCACGACGAACTCGGCGAAGCCGCCCACGTATTCGGTGGCGGCCCCGTCGATTATCTCGATGACCCGGTTTGCGATGCCGTCGATGAAGTCGCGGTCGTGCGAGACAAAAAGCAGCGCGCCGGTCCACGCGGCCAGATGGTCTTCCAGCCACGCCACCGAGTCGACATCGAGGTGGTTGGTGGGCTCGTCGAGTATCAACACGTCGGGTTCCGACAGCAACAACCGGGCCAGCGCCAGGCGCATGCGCCACCCACCCGACAGTTCCTCGACGTCTCGTGCCGACATCTCGGGCGAGAAGCCCAGGCCCGCGAGCACGCGATGTGCCTCGGCCTCCAGGGCGTAGCCGCCAAGCTGCTCGAATCGGCTCTGAGCGTGCCCATATTCGTCGAGAACGCGCTCTTGCTCGGCGCCCGTTGTTGTGGCCAGTCTGGCCTCGAGTTCGGCGAGCCTGGCCCCGACCTCGTTGATGTGGGTTGCCCCGGCCATGGCGGCCTCGATGACAGGCCCGCTGATCTTTTCGGTCAGGTCCTGGGGCAGATACCCCAGTCGCAGGCCCTTGGCGCGGTGCACCTCGCCACTGTCGGGCGCTTGCAGGCCTACGAGGATCTCCAGCAGGGTGGTCTTGCCCACCCCGTTGCCGCCTACGAGCGCGGTTCGGTGACCGCTCAACAGCTTCACGGTGAGGTCGCGGAATAGGACGCGGTCTCCGTGAGCGCGCGAAAGGCCCGATGCGGTCAGCACGGTCGGCAAGGGTAACGGTTCGGATGGGCCACACCTTTGTCCTATGGGGGAACTATGCTCGAACGGGTGTTCGTGAAACCTGCAGCCGACGACCTCGCCCCCTGGTTGCGGCGGCTGAACACCGAGCAGACCCAGGCGGTGTTCGACGACTCGACCTCGCTGCTGATCGTGGCCGGTGCCGGCACCGGCAAGACCGGCACGCTTGCGGCGCGGGTAGCCAGGCTGATCGCACAAGGCGCTGACCCAGACCGCATCTTGTTGCTGACGTTCACGCGACGAGCCGCCGCCGAGATGCTCGATCGTGTGGGTGCCATGGCCGATCGCCAGCTGGCCGCCAGGGTTTGGGGCGGCACGTTCCATTCGGTCGCCAACCGATTGCTGCGCCATCACGCCGAATCGTTGGGCCTCAGCGCGTCCTTCACCGTGCTCGACCCGTCGGACGTCTCGGAACTGTTCGCGATCGTCCGCACAGAGGCCGACGTTGTGTCTACCCGGCGCCGCTTTCCCCGTGCCGACACCATCGC
The DNA here is from genome assembly GCA_041394185.1 of Acidimicrobiales bacterium. Lineage (NCBI taxonomy): Bacteria > Bacillati > Actinomycetota > Acidimicrobiia > Acidimicrobiales > Acidimicrobiales bacterium. The sequence continues at coordinate 231,521 of JAWKIQ010000002.1, read as the reverse complement.
GGCCATCTACTCGCGAATGGTCAACAGTCGCCAACCCCTGTCCGAGGTCCTCACCGAGCACTTCCCTTGGTGCGCAGAACACCACGAGGCGATCCGCACCATCATCAAGGACTACGTGGCTCGCAAGCGGCGCCAGCAGGTCCTCGACTACGACGACCTGTTGCTGCACCTGAGGGCTTTTGCGGTCTCAGAAGCCGGTGGTGCCGCCCTGAGGGCCCGATTCGACCACGTTCTGGTCGACGAGTACCAGGACACAAACCCCATCCAGGCCGACATCGTCATGGCCCTCTCTGCGACCTCAGACCACCCCGGCGCAAAGATCACCGTTGTGGGCGACGACGCCCAGGCGATCTACGGGTTCAGGGCGGCCACGGTCGACAACATGTGGAGCTTTACCAACCGGTTTCACGATGCCCGCATGGTCACCCTCACCACCAACTATCGGTCGACCCAGCCGGTGCTCGAGATCGCCAACGGCGTCATCGCCCAGTCGCAGTTCCTGGTCCGCAAGGAGCTGACCACCGATGCCACCGTGGGCCCGCTTCCTCGATTGGTGACCTGCGACGACGAGTCGGCCCAGAGCAACTGGGTGTGCGACGAGGTGCTCAGGTTGCGCGACGACGGCGTCGACCTCAGCGATCAGGCCGTGCTGTTTCGTGCCGGCCACCACAGCGCACATCTCGAGCTCGAGCTGGCCAGGCGCAACATCCCGTTCGTCAAGTTCGGTGGCCTCAAATATCTCGAAGCCGGCCACGTCAAGGACCTTCTGGCCCTGCTGCGTGTGCTCGACAACCCAGGCGATCAGCTGGCGTGGAACCGTGCTCTGCGGATGCTCGACGGGGTGGGCCCGGCCACTGCAACCAGCCTGCTCGAACAACTCGACGTGGCAACCGATCCGGACGGGGCGCTGTCGCGTTTCTTGGCCGGCGACTTCGAGATTGCGCGGCGCGCGCAGGCCGATGTCGCTGCGCTGCGCCAGGCGTGGAGCGACTGTGGCCCCGGCGGAGCAGCCGAGGAGATCTCGCTGGTGCCTCCGGCCACCCAGGTCGATCGACTGGCTCGCCTGTGCGCCACCACGTTCCCCAGGCGCTACGAAGACGCCGAGGCCCGCATCGCCGACCTCGAACAACTGGCCGTGCTGGCCGGCGGATACGCGTCGCGGTCGCGGTTCCTCACCGAGGTGGTGCTCGACCCGCCAGAACGCACCGGCGATCTGGCCGGCAGTCCACATCTAGACGACGAGTACCTCACCCTGTCGACCATCCATTCGGCAAAGGGGTGCGAATGGACGGCCGTGCACCTGCTGCACGCCGCCGATGGCAACATGCCCAGCGACATGGCCCTGGGCGATGCAGAGGGCCTCGACGAAGAGCTCAGGCTGGCATACGTGGCCGTAACAAGGGCCAGAGCTCACCTGAACGTGCTGTTTCCGCTCAGGTACCACGTCCACCGGATGGGCAACGACGATCGCCATCACTATGCACAACTGAGCCGGTTCTTCTCACCGATAAAGGACCGCTTCGAGACCGTCGCCAGTGGTGTTGTCTCCACCGCAGAGGCGGCGTTGGTCGACCTAGATGTCGACGTCCGGGGCCAGGTGGAAGGATTCCTCGACGATCTGCTCGACTGAGGTCCGCCTTCGGGTCGCTCAGGCCGAGTTCCTGGCCGAGCGTTGGGCCAGGCGGTTGCGGCTCTCGACGACCTTCTGGGTCATCTCGTTGCCGGTCGTCGGGCGGTGCAGCAGGTAGCCCTGGGCCAGGTCGCAATCGAGGTCGCGGAGCAAACGGAGCTGCGACTTGGTCTCGACACCCTCGGCGGTGACCACCAGGCCCAGATCATGGGCCAGGTCGATGATCGACTCCAGAATCACCCGGTCGGCGGGGTCGGTGTCGCCGTTGCGCACGAAAGTCTTGTCGACCTTCAAGATGTCGATCGGGAAGCGCCTCAGATACAGCAGCGAGGTCTGGCCTTGGCCGAAGTCGTCCAGCGCCAACCGCAGCCCACGGTCGCGCAACATCTTGAGCTTGGTCTCCGAGTCGTTGCCGGCGCTGACGATGTTCTCGGTGATCTCGGCGATCAGGTTGTTGGGCTGCACCCCTGTGCGCTCGAGGACGCTGTCGAGGGTGTCGAAGAAGCGTGGGTGGAACAGCTGGATGGGCGACACATTGACAGCCACCATCGGCGACTGCTCGGGGAAGCGGCGCTTCCAGTCGACGGCCTGCAGGCACGCCCGCTCCAGGATGCGTCGCCCCAACTCGAGGATCAGGCCCGAGTCTTCTGCGATCGGCACGAGGGTGTCGGGCGGTATCAGACCCTGAACCGGATGGTGCCAACGCAAGAGGGTTTCGGCGCCGATGAACTGACCAGAGCGCACAGACAAGATGCCTTGGAACGCCACCTCGACCTGGTTGTTGGTGACGGCACGCCTGAGGTCGCGTTCGATGCGGATGCGGCTGACGCCTTCCTCGTCGACCTCGGGCTGGTAGAGCTCCCAGCGAGCCTTGCCCAGACCCTTGGCGCGGTACATGGCCAGGTCGGCGCGTCTCACCAGCTCGCCGGCGTTCTCGACATCGTCGCCCGAGATCGCGATGCCGACCGAGCAGCTGATGACGATCTCGTTGCTGGACACCACGAAGGGCTCGCTGATCGTTTCGCAGATGCGGTCGGCGACGTCGGTCAGTTCGCTCTCGTTGACGCTGGGATAGATCTCCCGCAGCAACACGACGAACTCGTCGCCGCCCATTCTCGCCACCAGGTCGTGCTCGCGCACCGCGCTGGTGAGGCGCCGCGCGACGTTGATCAGCAGCTCGTTTCCGACGTCGTGGCCCAGGCTGTCGTTGACCGGCTTGAACCTGTCGAGGTCGATGAACATCACGGCGCATTCGGTGGCCTGACCCCGACGATCGGCGAATGTCTCGTCGAGCTGTTCGTTGAAGTACTGGCGGTTGGACAGACCCGTGAGGGCGTCGTGGTAGGCCTGGTGATGCAGCCTGTGCTGCATGGCGCGGAGCTCACCCACCAAGCGCTTGTTGTGTAGGGCGATCGTGGCGTTGCCACCCAGCAGTTCCACGCACTCGACCTGTGTCGACGTGACGTGTGTTCCCAGCCGCTTGCCACACCTCAGCGCAACAGAAGCATCACCTTGGGCGCCCAGCGCCCTCACCAGCACGGTCGACAAGCCGTGCCTTCGCAGGGCGCTCTCGACCGCCGCGCCTTGTGTCGAGTGCAAGATCACCGTGCGGTCGTGCTCGGCCAGCCGGTGAAGCCCACCCTCTGGCGCGTCGGGGTTTGGCAGGTCGATCCCGGCGACCTCGGTTCGAGAGGCCTCGATACGCCACTGGCCACCGACGCCCAGAACGCAAACGTCGACGACCTCGAATCCCAGCGCTGCCACGCTGTCGAGCAGTTCGTCGACCATGCCTGCATCGAGTCTCGACACCCTCTGGCTCGATTGGGCCACCGTTTCCAGTAGCCGACTGCGGCGAGTGGCCTCGCCGGTCGCTCTGCGCTCGAGACGGATGTCCAGCAGCAGCTTCTGCGACAGATAGACGACGGGGATGGCCACCAGCAACACCACACCGACGCGCTGCAGTGTCTCGCTGAAGTTGTCGAACAAAGAGTCGCTGCGTCCCGCCCAGCGGGCCACCAACACATAGCCGAGCAGCAGCGATATCCAGCTGTAGATCGAGGCTTTGGCGCCGAACCTCATCCCGGCCTCCAACACCGGGATTATGAGGATGTACCAGGCGATGTCAGGGTCGAGGATTCCGAACCCGCCGATCACCAAGAGCACGATGAGGGTGTCGGCAAACAGGCCGAACAGGCTGGCGGCCAGGCGCACTCGACCCAGTTGAACCCGTCCTGCGACTATCGACAAGCCGTTGGCCAGGGCCAGCGAGCCGCAAAGCGACACTGCGCTGATCCACTCGTTGAAGGGGAGTTCGACCTCGGAGGGCCCGGGTCGATACCTGATGATGTAGGGGAACAACAGCAACGCGCCGACCAGGCGCATGGCACGCAGGCCCGCCTCGACCAGAACCGAGGCCTCGTCGGCGGGGCCGTCACTCCACCTTCTCGGTTTTGTCGATGGGGTCAAGACGTACGGGGCATGATCCAGTACATCTCGAAGTGACGAGGACAACGGCTTGGTCTCCCGCTTTAGGCCTAACCATGCCATCGGTCGTCACAGGTGGCAGTTGAGCGGTCTGCCGTGTTTCGCGGACCTTTCGACGGACGGCCCTGCGGCCGCCGTGGCAGTGATCAGGCCGAAGCCAACAGTCGCCTGCCGATGAGCTTCAGGCACAAGGTCTCGTCGGCGCCCTCGAAGATCGAAAGAACGCGTGCGTCGACGAACAGGCGGCTGACGTTGTACTCCTCGGCATACCCGAAACCGCCGTGAATCTGCATGGCCTCTCGGGTTACCCACTCGGCGGCCTTGCACACGTAGGCCTTGACCATCGAAGCCTCGAGTGTTCCTTCGCCCTTGGCCATCATGGTCGCCACTGCGTACGCATACTGGCGGGCCGAGCGGATGATCGAGTTCATACGGCCCAGCTTGGCCTTGGTGAGTTGATAGTCGGCGATTGTCTGCCCGAACACCAGACGCTCGTTTGCGTACTGGGTTGCGGCCTCATATGCCGCCTGCATCACCCCGACAGCTCTGGCCGCTGTCTGCAGACGACCGTTTTCGAAGCCTGCCATCTGCAGGTAGAAGCCCTTGCCGAGGCCTTCGTCGCCGCCGATCAGGTTCTCGCCCGGCACGAACCAGTTGTCGAAAGCCACCTCGAACGAGTGCATGCCGCGATAGCCCAGTGTCGGGATGGCTCGACCCTCCATCGTGCCGCCGCTGTCTTGGGTCAACTCGAATGAATGGCCCGAAGTCGATTCCTTCTCGACGATGAACAGCGACAGGCCGCGGTGACCCTTCGAGCGGTCGGGGTCGGTGCGGGCCAGCAGCATCAGAGCGTTGGCGCGACCAGCGAACGTGCACCAGGTCTTGACACCGTTGATGAGCCAGCCGCCCTCTGTTGGCGTTGCGGTGACCTTGAGGCTGGCAACGTCCGAGCCGAAGTCTGGCTCGGTGACGGCCACAGCACACATGACCTCGCCCGTTGCGATGCGAGGCATCCACGATTGCTTTTGCTCTTCGGTGCCACCGCGCTCGAGTGCACGGGTGAGGATCTCGGGCCGGGTTATCAACGAACCACCGGCACCAAGCGAGGCGCGGCTCAGCTCTTCGGTGGCGATGACCATGCCGTAGTAGTCACTCTCGCCGCCTGTGGCGAAGCCCCCGTACTCCTCGGGTACCGACAGGCCGAAGCAGCCCAGCTCGGCCAGGCCCGAGATGATCTCCTCTGGAATGTCTTCGTCGTGACGGTGGATGTGTTCTGCCACCGGTGCGATCTTGTCCTCGCCGAACCGGCGGAAGGTGTCGGCCACCATCTCGAAGTCTTCGTCGAGATGTGAGGGCGGAGACATATCGGCCAGCGACGCCAGGAACTCGGGGTCGCGGTACTTGGCCAGGAACGGGCGGGTGGCATCGAGGGCGCCGATCTCGACCCCCCACAGATGCTCGCGCCCGGTGATCTTGCCGATGAGGTCGGCTACGACGTCGGCGACGAAGGCGCATGCCAGGGCTGCTTCCTGCTCGCCGCGGTTGCCGTCGTCGATGACGGCTCGGCACATCTCTACGGCCGAGGCACCATGGGCCAGGTCGTACAACAACACTTGTTGCTCGTCGGCATCGGGGCGTGCGGCGAGGGTGCGCACGCATGACTCGATTACGGCAGAGGCGAGTTCTGCGGCGTTGGCGGCTTCGGTCATGGCGGAAGACATGGTCCGAATTTACTCGTTTCGCCGATGATCCAGTTCAGCCGAGATGATCAGCGGGCCAGAGAAGCCAGACCGGCGACGAAAGCCGGGATCTCCTCGGGTGGAACAGCGCGCTGGAAGTAATAGCCCTGGGCGCGGTCGCAGCCCAGGCGCCTCAGGCTGTCGAGCGTCCACTCGTCTTCGACCCCCTCGGCCACGACCTCGAGGTCCAGGTCGTGCCCCAGCTTCACGATCGAGCGAACTATCACCGCGTCGTGTTCGTTGGTCGACATCTGGCCCACGAACGACCTGTCGATCTTGATCTCGTCGATGGGCAGGCGCCGCAAGTGGGTCAGCGATGAGAAGCCGGTGCCGAAGTCGTCGATGGAGGTACGAATGCCCAGCTCGCTGAGCGAACGCAGCACGTCGGCGGCCAAGGCGAGATCGTCGACGACCTGGCTCTCGGTGATCTCGAGCATCAGCCGTGAAGCGTTGATGCCGTTACGGTCGAGCACCTCGGTGATGAACGCCGCAAGGCCGGCATCGTGGAAGTTGCGGACCGACAGGTTCACAGCAACGCCGATGTGGATGCCTTGTTGGTCCCATTCCCTCAGCTGAGCGACCGACTTGGATATGACCTGCCTGGTCAACTCGTTCACCAGGCCCGATACCTCGGTCAGCTCGATGAACTCGTCGGGTGGCACCGAGCCGAGGTCGGGGTGATGCCACCTGACCAGCGCCTCGACACCGACGACGAGGCCCCGCGACAGGTCGATCTTGGGCTGGTAGTAGACGACGATTTCGTCGTTGGCCAGCGCTCGCGGCAGCTCGCCAAGCAGGGTCAGCCGACGAACCGAGTACTTGTCGTCCTTGGCCGAGTACCAAGCCCAGCTCTTGCGCGTGGCCTTGGCCTGGTACATCGCCACTTCGGCCTTCTGCAGCAACTCGTCGGGGGCTTGGGCGTCGTTGGGATGGCTGGCAATGCCGATGGATGCGCCCGCCTGCACCTGGAGGCCCTGAAGGGTCAGCGGCGCCCCGATGGTGTCGACCACCGAGGAAGCCACCCCGGCGGCGCGGCTGACTCCGTCGTCGACCAACAGGATCGCGAACTCGTCGCCGCCCAGACGGGCGACCATGTCTGAGCCCCGGCGCAGATCACCCAAGCGCGAAGCCACCTGGCGCAACAGAGCGTCGCCGTGGTGGTGGCCGAGGGTGTCGTTCACCTCTTTGAACTGGTCGAGGTCGAGGATCAGCAGTGCCAAGCCCGATGTGTCGTCGTTTTGGCCTACGTGCTTGCGCAGCCGTTCCATCAGGTGGGCCCGGTTGGGCAGGCCCGTCAGGGGATCTTGGAGTGTTTCGCGGCGCAGCGAGTCGCGGGCCGCGACCCGGTCGGTGGCGTCGTGGTAGGTCACCGCGGCGCAGCCGTCGCCGAGGGCCTTTATCTCGAGGTCGAAGACCGACCCATCGGCAGCAGGAACGGGGGCTTTCACCTCGCGGCCGACGAACGGGTTGTCGGTCGCCAAGACGCCGAGGACCCTCGCTCGCAGTCCGCTGGTGACGATCCACTCGACCTCGTGGGCTGCGTAGCCATCCAGAGGCCCCACGTCTGACCAGCGGTTGACGGCGGCGTTCGACCTCAGCACTCGCAGGCTCGACTCATCGGACGGGTCGTCGAGGCGCAGCACCAAGACCGGGGCATCGATCTCGTCGACGAACCTCACGAATCGCATCGCCCGGTCGTCGGCCTCACGCTGAGGTGTGACATCGGTGGCGACTCCGCGCAGGGCCCACGATCCGTCGGGACGTTGCTCGGCGCGCACCAGGTCGCGCAGCCACACCCAGTCGCCGTTGCGCGCCCGCATCCGGAACTCTCTGACCAGCGGCCATCTCATCGAACCGATCCGCGAGGTGTCGATGATGGTGTGCTGGTCTTCGGGGTGCACCAGGTCTGCCCACGACATGCCTGGCTTGGAGAACTCGAGAGGGCCATAACCCAGCACATCGCGCACCCGGCCGCTGACGAAGACCATGCGATGGTCGCTGGCGTCGGCCTCCCAGACGATGCCCGGAACACCGTCGAGCATGGCGCCGAGCCGACGCAGGGTCGCGTGTTGCTCGTCGCTGAGAGCACCTACGGCTCCGACCGCCAACAGGGCAGCCACGGCAAAGGCGGGGGTCGACAAGGCCACATCGTCGCTGCCCGCTACCAGACCCGAAACACCTAGTGAGGCGACGGCTGTCAAGGTGGTGGCCAGACCGGCCATACGGCCAGACCGTGTCGACTCGAGGGCCACCGTGGCCAGAGCGACAGCAGCAGCCGCGGGCCAGACCTGCGGCGGGGCGATGGCTGCAACGCCCCCGATGATGAGCACATCGGCTGGTGCCCACAACCAAGGCCACCTGGCCGTGGTCGCAGCGCTGCGCAACAAGAACACGTTCCAGGGACCGAACACGAACGCCATCGCTGCCGCCACGCCCAGCAGCTCGGGTTCGATCTCGGGGTAGGACCCCGATGACCAAGCGACAAGGGCCATGGCGGCGCCAACCACCGACGCGGTGCAGCGCAGTAGGGCGAACGACGAAAGAACCCGCCTGTTTACGGTGGCGGGCAGTCTCGAGGACGTGCGTCGGTATGAAGTTGGGGATGTGATGCGAGGAGAGACCATGGGCGTTGGCGGCTCAATGGGGCCTCCTCGGCAGAGTACGGGTCGAACATCGACCGAGCGCGGCTCTCCGGCAAGGGCGTGAGCAGACGACCGCGCATCGTGATAACGCGTGATTTGTGTTCGGTCACAGCGGACCGAAACCCTCGACCTCTAGTTGGTGGTGAGTGCCTGGATCAGGGCATCGACGGCACGATCCGCGATGTCGCGCATCTCGTCATCGGTGCGGTCCTGGATGGGGTGTTCCACGAACACCGCCATCGGCTCGGCGCCCAGGGCACGCGATTGGGCCTGGGCTCCGTCGATGAACTCGACGGTGGCGACGAACACGCCCGGAACACCCCGGCGCTCGAGATCGACGATGTCGTGCACACTGCACGACGTGCAGCTGCCTCAATCGGCTAGCGCCTCGATCACGGCGTCGCACTGGGTGGCGATCTCGTGGCGCAGGTCTACGGGTGCAGGCTTGGAGAACGTCGGCTTGGCGAATCGCAGCACGTTGGCGCCGGTGTCTACCAGCCGCTCCTCGAGCCTGTCGAGGAACACGTTGCCCCTGGCCTTGCTGATGTCGAGGAGTCCAACCGTGAGGCCTTCCAGGCTCTGGGCCCGCGGTCTGCGCTGCCAGGTTGCCGGCTTGGATTCGTTGGTGGGATCAAGAACGGTGGTCATCGGTTACCTCACGAGATCGGGTGACAGATTGGTGCGCTGCCCTTGGCGCCATTGACCCAGCCCCCGATGAGCTGGGAGAACAGGCCGGCTCCGCCGCCGGCGTGAACGATCATCAGGCCGTCTTCTGGTTTGACCTTGGGTATCGCCTTGGCCTCGGCGAATGCCTCGGGTAGGCCTTCTGCAATGCCCCCGGCGCCGCGTACCAGTTCGGCCCCGTCGCGCTTGGTCAGCTCGATGATGCGATCGCGGGTCTGCTGTTTGGTCCAGCCGGCCTCGGCGAACACTCGGGCGTGCTCTGGGCCCATGACGATCATGGCGTCGAAGCCCAGAACCAGCTTTGGGTGGTTGGAGCCGATCAGGGCCTGTGCCAGGCTGGCCGCCAGCGAATCGGGGTCTCTGGAGAGCTGATCGACGACACACGTCACCCCGTTGCCGGCGAAGAGGCTGACCGTGTTGGTGCCGGCTTCGTGCCCGAAGTCCGAACACAGGGGCTGCCACGGCGACCCTTCCTCGTCCTCGGCAAAACAGAAGCTCAACTTTCCCGGCTGGCCGTGGGTGGCGCGGTCGACCTCTCCGGGCCTGCCTCCGCCCACATTGCGAATGACCAACTGCAGGGCCCTGCCGATGGTGGCATTGGCCCTGTTGCCCTGGCCCATCACGTTTTTGCCCGAGTTCATGCCGATCTGGTCTCGAATGGGGCCGTTTACGATGACGACAGGCCCCGCGGGCATGGTCGTGGCGAGCAGGCCGTGCATGTTGAAGCGGTCGGTGCATGCCGCCTCGACGGCGGCCAACACGACGGGCAGGTACTCGGGCTTGCATCCGGCCATGACGGCGTTGATGGCGACCTTCTCGACCGTGACCTCGACCAGGTCGGGTGGCGCGATGGCAACCACCGAATCGGGCGGCCGGTCGGTGCCCTCGAGCATCGCCAAGACCCGACCCTCGGTTGGCGGAACCAGCGGGAGGCCGTCTGACCAACCCCGGTCGTACATCGCCTCGATCTCGTCTTCGAGGGCTGCGAAGTCGACCCGGCGGGCCCGCAAGGTCGACCCCGAGAAGCGCACCCTCAATTCGTCCGCCAGGTTGGGGTCGACAGACAACGAGCCACAACCCGGCCGCCACTCTGGCAGGTCTGGCCCGAGGCCGTCGGCGCCGGTGAATTCGATCCACTGAGGCCGAGACCACCCGACGATGCGCTCCTGCTCGACGCCGTCGGCGACCTTCACCAGGGTGGGGACGGTCTCGATGTCGTGATGCCACGACATCGACAGGTCAGAGTCGTGGCGCACTTCGCCGGCCCCGGCCGGGAAGGTCGGATCGTCCTGGGTGAACACGGTGAGACCCACCGATTGGGACAGTTGAGCCAGCACCGGCTCGACCAGAACGCAGGTGGGGCAGTCTCGTTTGACGAACGCGACCAGTCCGTCCGGAAGGGGATGAGCGGTCATGAGCGCAAGAACCCGACTATTGCGGCGTTGACGATGTCGGGTTTTTCGAGGTGCAGGAAGTGCCCGGCACCCTCGACCCTGTTCACCGCCGATCCGTCGGCCAGGTCTGCCTCGAGCCCATCGGCCACCTCGATGCCGATGCAGCCGTCGTCGACACCGTGCATGTACAGGGTGGGTTGGCTGGGGCACTTGGCGCCGGCAGCGTCCCACTCGTGCAGATCCGGGCTGCGAAGGTCGGGCTGGAAGGTCGCGCGGTAATAGCCCAGGGCCGCGGCCAGGTGTTGTGGGTCGGGCACGCTGGCCTTGAAGTACTCGACGTCGGTGGTGTGGTCGTATCCGGGCGACCAGTCGCTCCAAAGGCCCTTGATGAAGGCGTAGTCGTCGTGGGGTACCACGGCCTCCGACAGGGGGTGCTGGAAGAAGAACATGTAAGACGAGCGCCTGATCTGGCGATAGTCGAAGAACGCCTTGGTGACCCTGCTGCCCGGGGGCACAGCCATCAAGACGACCTTGCTCCAGCGGTCGGGTTCGACGACGGCGGCGATGTCGGCAGCTCCCGAGCCCCAGTCGTGGCCGATGATCACCGCATCGGAGTCGCCGCCCAGGGCGTCGTGGAGGCGGCAGGCGTCGCGGCCCCGCGCTCCCGATTGGTACAGCCCGTCCGGGGCCAGGTCTGAGGGTGCATAACCCCGGGTGAAGGGTGCAACGGCCCGGAAACCGGCGGCGGCCAATGCCGGCAACAGGTAGCGGTAGGTGTGGGCCGAGTCGGGAAAACCGTGCAGGCAGATGGCCAGCGGACCCTGACCCTGTTCAAGCCAGGCGACGTTCATTCCGTCGATCTCGGTGGAGCCGGCGATCATGCCCGACCCCGCGTTCGAATCCCCCATGGGTGACTGACCTCCCTGGCGAGTCACGCTAGTGCGGCAGGCCCGCCGTTTCCTCATGTCGGGCCACGGCGGTGCCGAAAGGCGATGTGTGAGCCGCTCGCACGAGGATCTTCGCAACCTTCTCGATGCCCTGCTTCGGCGCGCTGTCGAGGTAGGGGCCTCCGACATACACCTGAAGGTGGGTTCCAAGCCCAAGATGCGCATAAACGGTCAGCTCTATGCGGTGAAATCCGAAGACCGCTTGTCGCCCAACGACACGATGTCGATGGTCGATGCGATCATGCCCGATCACGTCAAGGGTCGCTTCGCCGAGGTGGGCGACGCCGACTTCGCGTTCTCCGACCCGAAGGTCGGTCGCTTCAGGGTCAACACGTTTCGCCAGCGCGGTTCTGTGGGCCTGGTGTTGCGCCACGTCACCTACGGGGTCGATTCGATAGCCGAACTCGGCCTGCCCCGAGTTGTTCAACGGTTGGCCGACGAACCCCGCGGCCTCGTGTTGGTGACGGGCCCTACCGGTTCTGGCAAGACGACGACCCTGGCGGCGATGGTCGACCACATCAACTCGACCCGCAACTGTCACATCGTCACCATCGAGGACCCGATCGAGATCTTGCACCGTGACAAGCGGGCATCGATCAACCAGCGCGAAATCGGCCTGGATTCGAAGTCGTTCGCAACCGCCATGAGGGCGGCCCTGCGCCAAGACCCCGACGTGATCCTGGTGGGCGAGATGCGCGACCCCGAGACGGTCAACGCCGCGCTGCAAGCCGCGGAAACAGGCCACCTCGTCTTGTCTTCGATGCACACGACCGACGCGTCCGAGACGGTCAATCGAATCATCGAGTTCTTCCCACACCAGCAGCACCGCCAGGTGAGGGCGACCCTGGCGTCGGCGCTGCGCGGAACGCTGGGTCAGCGGTTGGTGCCGGCAGCAAACGGTGAGGGGCGCGTTCCGGTGACCGAAGCCATGGTGGTGACGGGCAGGGTGGCTCAGGCCATTGTCGATATGGAGGCCACGGCCAGCTTGGCCGACCTGATCGCCGAGGGCGACTACTACGGCATGCAGACGTTCGACCAGGGGCTGGCCGACCTGGTGTCGCGCCGCCTGATCACGGTCGAGGCGGCGATGAGCGCTGCGTCTCGGCCCCACGATCTGCGCGTGGCGATGGAGCGTGCGGGCGTCTTGGATCACCGCGGCAACCACCGCGACGACCTTCTGGGGCACCTCAACGGTGTGACGGGTGTCTCTTGACCGAATGTGTCTCGGGCGACTTAGGTTCGCTCAGGATCGTTGCGGAGACCGAGGGGGCTTGTGAGAGACCACATGCGCGTCACCTTTCACGGTGTACGAGGCTCGACCCCGTGTTCGTCGCGGTCTCACATCGGTTGCGGCGGTAACACCTCTTGTGTGTCTGTGGCCGCGCCCGGCACACCTCCCATACTGCTCGACCTTGGCACCGGGCTGCTCGGCTACGCCAAGACCTTCGACGGCCCCTTCGACGGCGTCATGTTGTTGACCCATCTGCACTGGGACCACGTCCAGGGGCTTCCGTTCTTCTCGCCGCTCCTGCGGCCGGGCGCCAATGCCCACATCTACGGGCCGCCCCAGGAGGAAGGGCCGCTGCACGACGTTCTCGTGTCGTTCGTCAGGCCACCCTTCTTTCCGGTGACCGTCGACGACCTGCCCGGTGAGGTCGTGGTAGACGAACTCGACCGGGCTTCGATCGAGGTCGGTCAGGTGCTGGTGACGGCACGTCGCATTCCGCACCCGGGACCCACCAACGGGTACCGCATCGATTTCGGGGGAGCTTCGGTGGCCTACATCCCAGATCACCAACAGCCTCTCGACTTCTCGCAAGACCCCGAGGTGATCGAGTTGGTGTCGGGTGTCGACCTGCTGATCCACGACGCTCAGTTCACTCCGGCCGAGTTCACCGCCAAGTCCGATTGGGGCCACTGCACTCCGCGTTATGCGCTCGAGGTCGCCAAGGCCGCTGGAGCCAAGCGGCTGGCCCTGTTTCACCACGACCCTGCTCACGACGACGACCAGCTGGAGGACATCGCCGCGGGGCTCGAAGGCGATGCCGCCGAGCTGGGGGTCGAAGTGTTCTTGGCCGTAGAGGGCATGACGGTTCAGGTCGGCCAGTAGTCGCCGAGGCGGCTTGCCTGTCGCCGGTGTGGTTTCTTCTAGTCTCTGTGCGTTCGGAGTCCTCGGCTGTGTGCCTGGGGGCGATGCGCCACATAGCTAGGAGACACACGTGAGCGAGGCAGGCAAGATCGATCCGGCGGAGTTCAGGTCGACGCTCGGTCACTTCCCGACCGGCGTGACCGTCGTCACCGGCATGGCGGGCGACCAGCCCGTGGGCATGACCATCGGGTCGTTCACTTCGGTGTCTCTCGAGCCGGCGCTGGTCGCCTGGTTGCCGACTCGAGATTCGGCAACCTGGGCCCAGATCAAGGCGTCGGGTTCGTTCTGCGCCAACATCTTGTCGGCCCACCAAGGCGACGTGTGCGGCGTGTTCGCTTCGCGCTCGGAAGACAAGTTTGCCGACGTCGCTTGGCGCGCCGCGGGCAGCGGGTCGCCGATCATCGAGGGCTCGCTCGGCTGGATCGACTGCGACATCGACGCCATCCATCCGGCCGGTGACCACGACATCGTCGTGGGCGCGGTGAGGTCGCTGGCGGTGTCGGGCGCCGACGATGGTCCGCTGGTGTTCTTCAAGGGTGCGCTCGGCACGTTCGACGCCCACTGAGGCCTACTGGTGGCCTTTGCTACTTCGGTCGTCCTGGGGGCGGTGTTCTTGTTCTCGGGCGTGCTGAAGCTGCGCGACCCGGCGTGGCCCGTAGCCGCCCGAGCGTTGGGTGCCCCGTCGTGGTCGGTGCCCGTGGTGGCTCCGGTCGAGGTCGCTTTGGGTCTGGCGCTGGTCGTGGGTGTGGGGGTGGTGGCCGCCGCGGCCTTCAGCATCGTGCTGCTGCTGGTGTTCTCGGCCCTGTTGGCGTTGGCGATCGGTCGTCCCGACCCTCCGTCGTGTTCGTGTTTCGGGTCTTGGTCGTCGCGGCCGGTGGGCCCTGCGTCGTTGGTTCGCAATGGCGCACTCATGGCCTTGGCCGTGGCCACGGTCGTCTTCAACACCTGATCCACAACCGACCCTGGCGCCCGGACGGCCGACGTTCTATGGTGGTGCAACCACGGAGAGTGGTGTTCAAGCACTTTCCGCAGTTGAGCCTGGAGGAACCATCGTGGAACTGAGCCGCCTGTCGCAATCGACAGTTCTGTCGGACGCCCTGGTCGACGTCGCCGCCACCCGCGAGCGCACCAGGCAGGGGCGGGTCGCTCGTATTGCGTTCGTGCTGGCACTGGCGGCCGGCTGGGCGTGGTGGCGGGTACTGACCGACCAGCCGGTGTGGCCTGGCCTGCCGTCGTTTCCGATCGCCGGCGAGTACATGTTCGGCATCGTGCTGGTGTGCATCCTGGGCGTCGCCGTCCTGGCGCCGTTGTTGGCCGCGGGCCGCTCGCCTCACGTCACCTATCACCCCAGCGAGATCGACACCACGATCGACGACGTCAAGGGCCTCGACACCGTCCGTGACGAGGTGGTCAAGACCCTGAACCTGTTCTTGGCCCACAAGACCTTCCGCGACCGCATGGGCGGCACGCCTCGTCGGGCGATCTTGTTCGAGGGCCCTCCCGGAACCGGCAAGACCTATATGGCCAAGGCGATGGCCAACGAGGCCGGCGTTCCGTTCCTGTTCGTGTCGTCGTCGGCTTTCCAGTCGATGTACTACGGCCAGACCAACCGCAAGATCCGTTCGTACTTCAAAGCCCTGCGCAAGGCCGCTCGCAAGGAGGGCGGCGCCATCGGGTTCATCGAAGAGATCGACGCCATCGGCGCAGCCCGCAGCGGCATGGGTGGTGGCCGCGGCGAGGGCATCACCGGCGTTGTCAACGAGCTGCTGATCCAGCTGCAGAGCTTCGACGAACCCCCTCTGGGAACCCGCATGGTCAATGCGGTCATCGACAGGGTCAACCGAGTGCTGCCTTCGCACCGCCAGCTGAGCAAGCGCCGCGCGGCGGCCGCGAACATCCTGGTCGTGGGCGCCACCAACCGAGCCAGCGATCTCGATCCGGCGTTGCTGCGACCGGGTCGCTTCGACAGGTCTGTGTACTTCGGGCTTCCCGGAAGGCCGGGACGGCGCGACATCATCGACTTCTACCTCGACCGCAAGGCCCACACCGCAGAACTAGACGACGTCGAGCGGCGCAACACCCTGGCCGCGATGACCATGGGCTACTCGCCCGTGATGATCGAGCACCTCTTCGACGAGGCGTTGGTGTGGGCCCTCAGGCGCGGCGGAGATGCCCTCAGCTGGGACGATGTTCAGCAGGCCAAGATGACCGAGGAGTTGGGGCTCACCGAGCGGGTCGTCTACACCGAGGCCGAGCGCCGCACCATCGCAACGCACGAGGCCGGCCATGCGACCGTCGCCCACCTGGTGGGTGCGGGCCGCAAGCTCGAGGTGTTGTCCATCATCAAGCGCCGCGACGCCCTGGGCCTGCTGGCCCACAGCGACGAGGAAGAGCGCTTCACCCAGACCCGCAGCGAGATCGAGGCCCGCATCGACATCGCGTTCGGCGGAATGGTCGCAGAGGAGCTCTGGTTCGGCGAGTCGGGCAGCGGCCCCTCGGGCGACCTTGCAGCAGCCACCAAGGCCGCGGCCACCATGGTCGGAGCGCTGGGTATGGGCGGTCGGTTGATGTCGCTGGAGGCCGCGAACATGGGCAATGGGGCCGACCTCACCGCCAAGGTTCTGGCATCCGACGCCGGGCGTGACTCGGTGGAGGAGATCTTGCAGGCCTCGAAGGCTCGTGTCGACGAACTGCTCGAGGCCAACCGAGACATGGTCGAGGCGCTGCGTGACGCTCTGTTGGAACGCGAAGAGCTGATCGGCGAGGAGATTCTCGACGTCATCCGCCAGGTCCGAATCGCCGGCGAGCCGGTGATCGACCTGACCGGAACACCAGCGGTAGGGGGCTGACCTTCGGCGGCGTCGTCGTTTCGCTTGCTCAGTCGGCCAGCCCCAGGACGTCCAGCACGAACGCCTGGATGCGCGCCTCGTCGCGCCACGCGTCGTAGCGGCCCGAGGGGCCTCCGTGGCCGGCGCCCATCTCGGTCTTCAGGATGAACCTGCGGCGGCCGACGGCTGTTGTCCTGAGCTTTGCGATCCATTTCGCCGGCTCCCAATACGAAACCCGCGGGTCGTTCAGTCCGGCGGTGGCGTACACGGGCGGGTAGTCGACGGCGCCGACGTTCTCGTAGGGCGAGTAGTGAGACATCCAGCCGAACGGTTCGGGTTCTTCGGGGTTTCCCCACTCCTCGTACTCGCCGATGGTCAGCGGCAGGGTGGGGTCGAGCATCGTGTTGACGTTGTCGACGAACGGCACCTCGGCGACGACGCCGGCCAACCGGTCGGGGATCATGTTCATGACCGCTCCGACCAACAGCCCGCCTGCCGATCCGCCCCTGATGACGATTCGGCCAGGTGCGGCCCAGCCCGACTTCTCGAGGTGGTCGACCGCGGTGATCATGTCGGTGAACGAGTTGATCTTGTCGGCCAGGCGACCCTGGTCGTACCAGGCCCGCCCCAACTCGCCCCCGCCGCGAACGTGCGCCATGGCGTACACCACGCCCCGGTTCAGCAAAGACAGCCGATTCGACGAGAACGCCGCGGGCAAGACGACCTCATAAGAGCCGTAGCCGTACAGCACACACGGCGCCGAACCGTCGACTGGGGTGTCGCGGTGGCGCACCACGCTGACCGGCACATGGGTTCCGTCTGAAGCGGGCGCCCAGAGCCGTTCGGTGACGTACTGGTGTGCGTCGTAGCCGCCCAGAACTTCCTGTTGCTTCAGCAGTGTTCGCTCGCCGGTGACCAGGTCTTGTTCATAGATCGAGCTGGGGGTCACCATCGACGCGTACCCGAAGCGATAGACGGTCGAGTCGAACTCTGCGTTGCCAGATCCTCCGGTCTCGAAGATCGGCTCGGGAAACTCCAGGTCTGTCATCGACCCGTCTCGAAGGGTCCACACCGTGACCTGGGGAACGTTGTCTCGGCGCCTGGTGATGACGATGTGGCCCTCGAAGGCATCGACGTCGTCGAGTCGCACGCCGGGTTCGTGGGCCATGATCTCGGTCCAGTTCGGCATCGACGGCGAGTGGATCGGGGCCTCGAACATCCTGAAATCGGGTGCCTCGTGGTTGGACAAGATGAGGAATCGCTCGCCGTGGTGTTCGACCTTGTATTCGTGGTCTTGGCGTCGAGGCTCGATGATCCGCGGAGCCGACGTGGGGTCGTCGGCGTCGATGATGCTGACCTCCGAAGTGGTCTTGGACTCGCTGGAGATGACGATGAACCGTTCCGATCGGGTTGCGCCCAGGCCCACCCAGAAACGGTCGTCGGTCTCGTGGAAGACGACCTCGTCTCGTTCCACGGGGGTACCGATCGTGTGGCGCACAACCCGATCCGAGCGCTGCATCTCGTCGGCCAGGGTGTAGAAGATCGTCGATGAGTCGCCAGACCATGCAAGCCCATAGGTCAACTCTTGTGCCTGATCCGCCAGGGTTTCGCCCGTCTCCAGGTCGACGATGCGCAGCTCGTATTTCTCGTCGCCGTCGAAGTCGAACGTGTACGCGAGCAAGCGGTGGTCGGGGCTCACCAGCAGGTCACCCACGGCCAAATAGTCAGAATCTGCCGCCAGCTCGTTCTCGTCCAGCAAGATCTGCTCTTCATCGGCCGGGCTGCCGTCGATGTCGGCTCGGCGGGTGTGAATCGGGTATTGCTTGCCCTCTTCGGTGCGCCCGACATACCACCACGGACCCTTGCGAACCGGCACGCTCATGTCGGTTTCTTTCACCCGCCCCTTGATCTCCTCGAACAGGCGGTCCGCCAGAGCGTCGAGGTGGCCCATCTGGGCATCGGCGAAGGCGTTCTCGGCCTCCAGATACTCGATGGTCTGGGGGTCGTTGCGATCGCGCAGCCAGAACCACGGATCCTCGGTGATCGTTCCGTGGATCTGCCTGGTGTGGGGGCGCTGGGGCGCGCGCGGCTCGGCTTGCTCGTTCGGGTTCGTGGGCATCGCGAAACGCTAGCTGGCGATCGTCCAACCGCACCCGGCGGGGTAGGGAGCCGGTACCCGATTCGGGTAGGTTGCTCCGATGGCCATTTACGCCTTGGGCGACCAGACGCCCGACATCCACCCCACCGCGTACATCCATCCAGAGGCGGTTGTCATAGGCAGTGTCACCATCGGTCCCCAGTCGACCGTGTGGCCGTTTGCGGTTCTGAGAGGCGACGACGGATTCATCAGGATCGGCGCTCGCACCTCGATTCAGGACGGCGCGGTCATCCACACCACACTCGAGATTCCGACCATCGTCGGCGACGACTGCACCGTTGGCCACTGCGCCCACCTCGAAGCGTGCGATATACGCGACGGTGCACTCGTTGGCTCGAACAGCACGGTTCTGCACGCCGCAGTTGTCGAATCTGGGGCCCTCGTGGGGGCCAACGCCCTGGTGCCAGGCGGAATGGTCGTGCCCGCTCGGGCCATGGCGCTCGGGGTGCCCGCCAAGATTCGGCCCGACGCCGTCGACCCCGACGTGCTCATCGTGCCGGGGGCCCAGAGCTACGTCGAGCGCGGCGAGAGATACCGAGAACTACTCCAGCGAATCGGGTGATCAGCACTTGAACTCCGAGCAACCCAAGCCAGCTCCAGAGGGACGAATCCGGGGCTGGCAACTCCTCAGGGAAGGAATGTGGCGCCACCGCCGAGGCATAGCCCTCGGCATGTTCGTGGGCGTCGTCTGGACGGTCGCCAAGGTAACCGTGCCCTTGTTGATCCAGCGTGCCATCGACCGGGGCATCAGGGGCGACGACTCGCTGACCATGTGGGGTCTGGCCATAGCCGGTGCCGGCCTGGTTTCGGCGGTAGCAACCGGAGCCAGGCGATACATAGCCTTCCAAAACGCCCGCGCGGTCGAGGCCGACCTCCGCGACAGGGTCTACGAGCACGCCCTTCGCCTCCAGTTCGCCTACCACGACACACACCAGACCGGTCAGCTGATGAGTCGTGGCAACACCGATCTGCAGCAGTTCCAGAACTTCGTCACGATGCTGCCGATCACGTTCGCGAACCTGCTGACCGTCGTGTTGGCCACGATCGTGTTGTTGGTGCTCGACTGGCAGTTGGCCCTTGCTGCGCTGGTCGGTTTGCCGCTGGCCAACTACTTCGGACGCAAGTTCTCCCAGACCCTTCATCCGGCGCTGATGGCGGTGCAGGAAGAGTCGGCTCAGCTGGCGTCGGTCGTGGAGGAGACCGTCTCGGGAATTCGGGTGGTCAAGGGTTTCGGGGCCGAGCAGATCCGCTTCGACGCGCTGGCCACCGAGGCCGACGACGTTCGCAGCGCCTCGCTTCGAGCGGCGCGGGCCAGGGCCAACTTCCTTCCCGCGCTCGAGGTGGTGCCAAACATCGGCCTCATCGCAGTGCTGGCATTCGGCGGCAACAAGGTTCTGAACGGCGACCTCGAGGTGGGCGAACTGGTTCTGTTCAACATCTACGTCGTTCTGTTGATCCAACCCCTGCGCATGCTCGGCATGATCGTTGCGAACTTCCAGCGAGCCACGGCGGCGGGGGCTCGCATCGCACAGTTGCTCGACTCGCCGGTGGCCATAGCGTCGCCGCCCTCGCCCAAACATCTGCCCGACCGCGGTTCGGTCGAGGTCGGCAGGGTCTCGTTCTCTGGTGTCTCGTTCGGATATGGCACCGAAGCCGTGCTTGATGGGTTCGAGCTCGAGATCGGTCCGGGCGAGTCGATCGCAATCGTGGGCGCCACCGGTTCGGGCAAGAGCACCATCGCTCGCCTGTTGCCCCGCTTCTACGACGTCGACCAGGGCTCGATCCGCCTCGACGGCGTCGACATCCGCGAGATCGACATCGACGAGCTCAGGCGAGCCGTCGGCCTGGTCTTCGAGGAGACCTTCCTGTTCGCGGCGTCGGTTCGCGACAACATCGCGTTCGGTGTGCCCGACGCCGACTTCGAGGTCGTCAAGCAAGCCGCCCAGCTGGCAGGCGCCGACGAGTTCATCCAGGGCCTGGCGCACGGATACGACACGGTCATCGGCGAGCGCGGGTTCTCGCTGTCGGGTGGCCAGCGCCAACGAATAGCGATCGCCCGCGCGATCGCTGCCGACCCCAGGGTGTTGATCCTCGACGACGCCACGTCGGCCGTCGACCCCACCAAGGAACACGAGATCCGAGACGCCCTTCGCGACGCCATGACCGCCAGAACCACGATCGTCATCGCTCATCGTCCGGCCACGATCGCGCTCGCCGACCGGGTCGTGTTGTTGGCCGAAGGGCGTGTCGCCGCCAGCGGAACCCACGCCGAGTTGGTCGACACCAGCGAGTTGTACAGACAGGTGCTGGCTCAGGGTGCCATCGACGACTCGACCGTTGCGGGTGGTGGCTGATGGCCGGGTGGATGGCAGCTGGTGTCGACGCCGACGACAAGCTCGACCTCGACGCGGCCAAGCACGTCTTGAAGGGCACTGCCAGGCGCATCCGTCCCTACAGGCGCAAGGCCGTGGTGTCGGCCGTGCTGCTGACCGTGTGGACCGGCCTGTTGGTGTTGCTGCCCGTCTTGTTCGGACGCGCTATCGACGCCATCGACGCCGGCGATCGCGACGTGCTGAATCGCACCATCGTCGCCTACGTGGCGATCGCGTGCGTCAACTACTTCCTCTGGCGTGCGGCCATTCTCGGCATCGCCGAGGTCGGAGAGAACTTCTTGCGCGACCTCAGGCGCCGAGTCTTTTCGCACCTGCTGCGGTTGTCGATGCCCTATTACGACCGCGAGAAGGCCGGCATCATCGTGTCGCGCATGACGTCCGACATCGACTCGCTGGCCGAGGTCGTTCAGTTCGGCCTCCAGATGTTCGTGGCCAACGCGCTGCTGCTCATGGTGGTCGGCATAGTCCTGGTGTTCCTCAGCTGGCAGCTGGCTCTGGTGTGCCTGGTGTCTGTGCCGCTGCTCTATTTCGCCAGCCGCAAGTTCCGCCGCGACTCCAACGACGCCTATCTGGCCGTTCGCGATGCCATCGGTTCGATGCTGTCTCAACTGCAGGAGGGCCTGGCCGGGGTCCGTGTGATCCAGGCCTACTCGCGCAACCGGGTCGACGCCGACCGTTTCCACGAGGTCAACCAGCGGCTGTATCGATCGCACATGGAGTCGACGAAGGTGGCGTCGTGGTACCTGCCCATCGTCGACATGTCCGGTGTCGGTACAACCGCCCTGGTCATCGCCATCGGCGGCTGGATGGCCAAGGACGGCCAGATCTCCATCGGCACCGTGGTCGCCTTCGTGCTCTTGCTCCAGAACCTGTTCGAGCCCGTGCAGCAGCTGAGCCAGTTGTTCAACATGATCCAGTCGGCCGGAGCCAGTCTGCACAAGCTCTACGAACTGCTCGACGAGCCGGTCGACGTACCCGAGTCGGCGGCACCGGTCGAGTTGGCGCGTCGCGGCCGGGTCGACGTCGAGGGTGTGTCGTTCGCCTACCCCAATGGCAAGGTCGTGCTCTCCGACATCGATCTCTCGATAGCCGAGGGTGAACGCATCGCACTGGTGGGGCCCACGGGCGCGGGCAAGTCGACGTTGGCCAAGCTGGTCGCCAGGCTCTATGACCCCACCAAGGGTCGCATCGCGTATGGGGGCGTCGACCTCACCGAAGCCAGTTTCGAGTCGCTGCGCGAGCGCATCGTTGCGGTTCCTCAGGAGGGGCACCTCTTCGGCGGCACCGTACGCGACAACATCCGGGTCGCTCGCTCGTCGGCCACCGACGCCGAGATCGAAGCTGCGCTTGGCCGCATCGGGGTTCTCGACCGCTTCGAGGCGCTCGACGACGGAATCGACACCGAAGTTCGCGAGCGCGGGTCTCGCCTGTCGGCCGGCGAACGCCAACTGGTGTCGCTGGCGCGGGCGGCCTTGGTCGATCCTGGCGTCTTGATACTGGACGAGGCGACATCGTCGCTCGACCCTGGCACCGAGGCCGTCGTCGAAGCAGCTATGGACGCGCTGATGGCCGACCGAACCACCATCGTCATCGCCCATCGCCTCACCACGGCCGCTCGCTGCGACCGCATCGGCGTAGTCGACGACGGCAGGCTCGTCGAGTTGGGCACCCACGACCAGCTCATGTCGCTGGGCGGCCGATACGCCAGCCTCTACTCGACCTGGATCGGCTCACAAAACCCCGTCTGACCTCCCGTTTGTGGTGCTGAACCGTTTGTGGCAAACGCTTGCATGTGCGCGCCGTCTTGCCGACTGGAATCGGGTGAGAAGGTTCTCGCGAGTCGTCTTCTTGGTGCTGGCGCTCTCGGCCATGGTCGGGTCGAGCGCTGCGGTCGCGCTCGGCAACGGATCTGTGCTCGAGGCCACCAGCGACTGGGGGCCGGGCACCGATGCCTTGACCGAACAGGTGGCCGTGCACGGAACCTGGAGCCTGCGCGTGGCCGAGCGAGGCGAGATCGTGCAGACCGTGCGATTTACGAACGATCTGACCGATTCGGGTGCCGACACGATCGCCCGGCTCATCAGCGGCGAGGAAGTCGCGGGGCTGTGGGCCATAGCCCTGTCGGGTAGTTCGCCGAGGTTCTGCACATCCGACGGTGGCGGTTGCTTCATCCACACTCCAGGGGCCGTGCCGTGGGCGGGCGGTTCGTCCGATCTGGTGGTCGAGGTCGGTGATGGAAAGCTGAGGCTCGACGGATCGTTGGTCGTCGAGGCCGACGGCACCATCGACTCGGTGCGCAGCCAGCAGTTCTCGTGTCCGGCCGGCGTCGGCGTCGAGCGGTGCAGGCTCGACACCGCGCTGGGTACTGCCGCCACGCTGTCGGAGGCAGACTTCACCGCCGCGGACCTGGCGCCGCTGACGGTGCGCGCCGGCCAGCGTCTGATCGTGTCGGTCGTCATCAGCTTCGGCTGAGGCGCGCACCGGGTACCTTCGGGTCGTCGCCGCCAATTCGTGCCGGCGCTACGAACCGGGTTTGCACTTGCCTTCGATCCGTACCGAGATAACCGAAATCGTCACCGGGCTCGGCATGCTCGGCTACGACTCGCTCGAGCGGGCGCTGGTTCGCCGACCCCGCGAGATGTCGGATGTGCCGCTGACGACCTGGAACCGAGTGGTGATGGCCGTCGACGAGCCCCGCCACCGCGTGGACGCCGCAGGCGCATGGCGCAACGGTCAGGTGTTCTTGGGCAGCGACGAAGGTCTGCGGCGTAGGCCCCCGATATCGATCGAGTGGAAGGGCGGGCACAAGGCGCCCGGCTCAGAGCCCGTGCCCGTCGACCTGCGGGTCGACCACGTCTATCTCGTGTCGTGCAAGTACGCCAGCAAGATCTTGTTGAACGCCGCCCCCAGCCAGCTGTTCGAGAGCCGCAGCCCATCGGGCGACTGGTTCGACGAGGTGGCTCCGGCACAACACCAGAACCTCTATGAGAAGGCGCGCGAACACGTGGTCGGCAACGACCTGCCGGCCTTCGTCACCGATCTGGCCAAGCATCACCGGGCGCGGTTGCGGTCGGCTCTCGACGATTGGTCGGACGATTGTGTGGCGGCCTACCGCGAAATGAGCCTCGAGGTGGGCCGGTCGTCCGCTGCGAAGTGGCGCGCGTCGCTTTCGTCCAAACGAAAGCGCGAGGCCATGCTGTGGCGGTTGCTGCGCATCGGCTCTGCTCCTTATTTCATCCTGGGCAGTGCGGGCGATCAGTCGTTGCGGGTGAGGGTGACCACGCCGTGGGACTGGCGCCGTCGATTCGAGTTCAGGGACTTCGAATGCTGGGGTGAGGATGCGGGCCAGCCCCGCGTGGGGTGGAGGGCCGGGGTTCGCGATCACGAACTCGGAGACGATCTGGGGGTCGAGGGCCACGTTCAGATCCGCTGGAGCCACGGTCGATTCGGGCAGTCGCCAGAAGCCAAGGTCTACCTCGACACCCCACACGACCGGGTGCCCGGTTATCTGTCACTCAAGTGACCCCTCGCAACGTCGGGCCAGGGTGGGATTCGCCTCTTGGATTGTTACTATCTGCGTAGTAGAAATTCGCTGCTTATTCGGCCTACCGCAGAAGGGCGTGATCCGAGATGACCGACATCGGCATCGACCTCAGCCGCTACCAGCTCGGCTGGAGCGACGTAGAGGACTACGTGTTCAAGCCGCGCAGGGGTCTCGACGAAGACCTCATCCGCGAGATGTCGTGGATGAAGGGCGAGCCAGACTGGATGCGCGACTTCCGGCTGCGCTCGTACGAGATCTTCAAGCGCAAGCCCATGCCCAACTGGGGTGGAGACATGTCGGAGATCTTCTTCGACGACATCTTCTACTACATCAAGCCCACAGACCATCAGGTCGACAAGTGGGAAGAGCTGCCCCAGTCGGTGAAGGACACCTACGAAAAGCTCGGCATCCCCGAGGCCGAGCGCAAGTACTTGGCGGGCGTGACCGCCCAGTACGAGTCAGAGGTCGTCTATCACAAGAACCGCGAAGACCTCGAAGAGCAGGGCGTGCTGTTCACCGACATGGACACCGCCGTTCGCGAGTACCCCGACATCGTACGGGCCTATTTCGGCACCATCATCCCGCCGGGCGACAACAAGTTCGCCGCTCTCAACTCGGCGGTTTGGTCTGGCGGGTCGTTCATCTATGTGCCACCCGGCGTCGAAGTCGAGATGCCCCTGCAGGCTTACTTCCGCATCAACGCCGAGAACATGGGCCAGTTCGAGCGCACCCTGATTATCGCCGACGAGGGCGCCAAGGTGCACTACATCGAGGGGTGCTCGGCGCCGGTTTACACCTCCGACTCTTTGCACTCGGCGGTTGTCGAGCTGGTTGCCAAGGACCACGGTCGCATCACCTACACGACCATCCAGAACTGGTCGCCCAACGTGTTCAACCTGGTCACCAAGCGAGCGGTCGCCTACGAGGGTGCCCACGTCGAGTGGATCGATGGCAACATCGGCAGCAGGCTCACGATGAAGTACCCGGCTGTGTACCTGATGGGCCCCAAGGCCTCGGGTGAGGTCTTGTCGGTCGCCTACGCAGGCGCCGGCCAGCACCAGGACGCAGGCGCCAAGATGGTTCACGCCGCTCCCGAGACGACCTCGAAGATCGTCTCCAAATCGATCAGCAAGGACGGCGGTCGCACCACCTATCGCGGCCTGGTCAGGGTCGAAGACGGTGCCGCCGGCTCCAAGAGCCATGTTCAGTGCGACGCGTTGTTGCTGGACGAGATCAGCCGCTCCGATACCTACCCCTACCAGGAGATCGGCGAGCGCGACGCCAACATCGGCCACGAGGCCACGGTGTCGCGGGTGGCAGACGAGCAGTTGTTCTATCTGCGCAGCCGCGGTCTCACCGAAGAGCAGGCCATGGGCATGATCGTCAACGGTTTCATCGAGCCGGTCACGCGTACCTTGCCCATGGAATATGCCGTCGAGTGGAGCCGTCTGATCGAGCTGCAGATGGAGGGCTCGATCGGCTGATCGGCCCACAAGCGATCCTCCCCGAGGAGAGGTGCCACCACCCGGCTCGCCCAGCGTCCGGGGTGGCACCTCGGTGGTTTGCCTTCGGCGGCTTGTTGTTGCGTCTCCGTGACACCCGTGTCGGCCTTGTGGCTGTTTGGTGACAGTGCGCCTCGCCGGGAACCAGCGGCCCGGCCGGAACCGTCCGAGCCTCCGAACTGGGAGGTTCCGAGATGTTGATGAGAAGCGTGTGGCGGGCGGCCGCACTCATCCTGGCAGCGACGCTGATCGTTGCGGCATGCGGCAACAGTGACGATTCTGACGACTCGAGCTCGGGTATCGCCGTTGACGACGCGGGTGAATCCTCGGGTTCCGCCGAGTTCGACGAAGCGGCCGACTCGGTCGAAACGGCTGCCGAAACGACGATTGCTCCTACGACGGCCACCACCCAGGCAGCCGAGGTCGCCCAGGACTCCGACAGTCAATCCGGCGGCGATCTGGGGGCCGGATCGGGTGCTCAGACTTCGCTGACCCCTGCCGATTTGGGCCGCGACATCGTCTTCACCGCATTCGTCACCGTCGAGACCGATGACGTGGCGGCGGCCGGAAAGGCGGCTGTAGACGCCATTGCTCCTCTGGGCGGCTTGGTGTTCGGGCAACAGACCACAGTGGACCCGCGACCTCGAACCGTTCTGGTCATCAAGGTCAGGCCCGAGGACTTCGGCGAGGCGCTGGCGCGAATTGGCGAGATCGGCGAACTCCGCGACCAGACCGTCTCGGCCGAGGACGTGACCGAACGGGTCGTAGACCTCGAGAGCCGAATCGTCACCGCAGAGGCCAGCGTCGAGCGACTGCGTGGATTCCTGGACAACGCAGCCACGCTCGACCAGGTTGCGGCCATGGAGCGCGAGCTTCAGCAGCGTGAGACCGACCTCGAGCTGTTGCGGGGCCAGCTGCGCACGATCCAGCAGGCCGTGTCGCTGGCCACGATCACCCTGACCATCGAGGAGCGGGTTCCCGAGGCACCATCGTCTGGATTGTTGATCGAGGTTTCGGCCTACGTGCAACACGACGATGGGCGCAGTTGTGCTTCTGGTGACTTTCCGGACCTGACCGAGGGCGACGAGGTGACGCTGTGCTACCTGGTCTCCAACACCGGCGACGTTGCCTTGACCGACATCGAGGTGGCCGACCCGAACCTTCCTCGTCGCACGCGTATCGAACCGGTGGGCGATCTCACCCGCCGGCTCGAGCCAGGTCAGTCGACCACCTGGTATGCCCAGTTCGAGGCGGGTGGGGCATCGACCCTTCGCTCGTCGGCTCGGGTTTCGGCCCTGGTCGAACCGGTGCAGGGCGACGGTGTCGAAGCAGTTTCGGCCAGCGACGAGCTCGACCTGCCGGTAGAGCCAGACGATTCGCTTCCGGGGGTCCGAGATGTCGTTTCGACGACCATCTCGACCACGGGAACCGTTATCTATGTAGTGTTCTTGGGACTGATTGTCGCAACCCCTGGCTTGATCATCGCCGCAATCGTGTTCTGGTTGGTGCGCCGCCGGCAGCGCACCACCCGGGCGGCGACTCCTCGGCCCGAGCCCGCACAGCAACTCGAAGCCGAGGGGTAGGAGGGAACGGGGTCGGCCGATTTCGGTGGCATCGGCCGACCCCGGTCGCCCGCTCCTCGCCGGGGTGCAAGATGGGAGATCTCGATGCTCACCGAGAGGTTCGACCAGGCGTTCGTCTGGGCTCATTCCATGCACAGGGAGCACGTGAGGAAGGCGACGGGCATCCCTTACATAACCCATCTGATGGCCGTTACGGCCCTCGCCGTCGAGGACGCAGCCACCGATCCTGCCCTGGTTCATATGGTCGAGGACATCGCCATCGCGGCGGTGCTGCACGATGTTGTCGAAGATACCGAAGCGAGCCTCGAACAGGTCGCAGCTCGGTTCGGCGACCGGGTGGCTGCAATAGTCGACGGGTGTTCTGACACCGATCAGAGCCCCAAACCGCCGTGGCGCGATCGCAAGGTGGCCTACCTCGCCCACCTCGAGGTCGCCTCCGACCAGACGCTTTGTGTTTCGCTGGCCGACAAGCGCCACAACGTCTCGGCACTGGTCACAGATCTTCGCAGTTTCGGCAGTGCGGTGTTCGAGCGCTTCAACGCCGGCCCCGACCAACAGATCTGGTACTACGAGTCGCTGCTGGACGTCTTCGGACGCAGGCGTCCTGGCGTGCCCACCGAAGAGTTCAGACGACAAGTGAGCCAGTTCGTCGAGTTGGCTGGGGGCTCTATCACCTGATTCGCGACTTTGTGGCGGTCACGGACGTCAACTCTGCGTAGTTGACGCCCGTCAACCGGAGGTCTTCGATGAACAAGGTGATCCAAACCGGCCTGACCCTGGCTCTGGTGATCGTCGTTGGGTTGCTCGCTTTCGGGCAGCTCGGCCTGATCGATTGGACGTGGCCATGGCAGAACGCCCAGGTCATGGCGGTTGAGGTCGAGGTGGCCCAGCCCGAAGCGGCCACG
This sequence comes from Acidimicrobiales bacterium, assembly GCA_041394185.1. Classification (NCBI taxonomy): domain Bacteria; kingdom Bacillati; phylum Actinomycetota; class Acidimicrobiia; order Acidimicrobiales; species Acidimicrobiales bacterium. The sequence continues at coordinate 202,939 of JAWKIQ010000002.1, read as the reverse complement.
ATCATCACGGTCGAACCGATAGCCCTCGATTGCAGGGCTCGAATCAGCAGCCTCGTGCCAATCGTTGGCCGCAAGGAACATTCGATCGCCGGCCAGGTGTATCGCACCGACACCGTGTCGATGACCGTTGTCGGAGACATCGATACATGCGTCTCGGCCGGTTCGGTGGAGGTGATCAATCGCGATGACGGGTCGGTTCGGGTGATCGTCCCTGCCGACGCCATCACCTTCGAGCGACCTCGGGTCGACACCGTCGCCACCCTCGATTCGGTCGACTACGACAAGGGCACGTTGGGCAAACTGACCGACGCGTTCCCGTGGGTCAGCGACGACAGCGGTTTGACCCCCGCCGCATATGCCTACGCCCAAACCGTCATCGGCAGCACAGACTGCATGACCAAGGCGTTCGACACCACAAAGCGGGCGATCGTGCGGGCCTATCGCGATCAGCTGATCCAGGCCGGTCACGACCCGTCGATGATCACCATCGACATCGTCGGCCAGCCCGACCTGTCGACCACCCAGGCACCAGAGGAAGCTCTCCAGGGCTTTGACTTCGCGGTCGACACGCTTGCCACTAGCTGCACCGTCGCCGCCGGTGCCTTCGAGCGGGGATTGGCCTCCGGCAGCTCGTGAAACGGGCGAGTTTGCCCTTTGGAAACGGCGTCAGATTGCCGATCAGGAATGCGTGTGGGCGTACCTTTCGGCGAGCATCTGGGACAGAGGCTCGAGACTATGACCGTAGTGCTGGAGGCCAACGCAGCCGTGGCGCTGCTGGACGAACAACATCCGCTTCACGGTGCCGCCAAACGAGCCGTGCGCAACGCATCCAGTGTCGTGATGCTGGATGTGACGCGAACCGAGGTATTCAATCGGTTGCGCCGCCACGGCGGACCAGAGCAGTTGATGGCCGACCTCTATCGCAGGGGCATTCGCATCAAGGCGATGGGTAACGACCTGGCCTTGGCCGCGATGAACCTGCGCACCGAACATCAGAACAAGTGGTTCCCCATCGTGGACGCAGCGGTGGTGGCCTTGGCCCTCGACCGAGGCTGGCAGGTCTTGACGGCCGAACCGCGCTGGCCGACGATACCGGGCGTCAACATCGAGACGCTCGGTGGCTCGGGCAACCCAGCGCCCTCGAACGAGCCCGGAGCCCTTCAGATCACCTGATGTCGACTCGGCCGTGCGGCGTGTCGATCACGGCGAACACGGCCGGCTCACCTCGCAGTATCTGAGAGTTGATCGACAACGCCTGGTGCAGTTCCTGAAGCCGGCCGGGTTCGGGCCAGCAACAGTGCAGCTCGACCAGGCTGCACCCACCCGGTGAGGTGCCGGCGGGGTTCGTTGTGGCCCCCCAATCGATCACGAACGGCACCGGGCCCTGCGGGGCCGATGTGAGCGTCCAGGTGAGCGTTTGGCCCGCAGGTGTCACCCGGCTCATCGAACGTGACGGGCCCGGATCGAACCCCAACTCGGCCATGACAGCGGCGACACCGGCGAGCGATTCGCCTGGGCCCGGGTGAACGGCAAAGGTCACGAGCTGCTGAGACGCATCGGGATCGACGCCGAACGGTCTGGGCCCGGTGTGATCGGCCTGGTCGGGGTCGGTAGCGATGATCTCCAAGTAGGTCTCGGGGCCCAGCGACAACAGCGAGTTGTGGGTGCCTGCACCCGGGTGCGGGCCGCCTCTGGTCGGCGAGACACCGGTCAGGGCCGAGATGAACGCGCCGCCGCGGTTCAGGTCGGGAACTCGGTATACGAGATGGTCGACGATGGCCATTGACGAATTGTCGCTCAGCCGGAGGCCGTCTGGCGATTCGGGATGTCTCGCGTTCGCATGAGCGATCCGTCGGCGGCGAACACCTTCAGCGTGCAATCGGCCAACTCGAACATCGCCTTTTGGTCGAACCTCCGCAGAAGCTCCAAGCCAAACTCGAAGTCGGCGTCGAGCAGTCCGAAGCCGGGCTCGATCCACGAGTGGTCGCTGGAGCGTCCGGTGGCCTCGATGTGTCGAACCGACCGCTCCGACAGCAGGGCACGCATCTGCGAACTTCGCGCCTCGTTCTCGCAACGGTCGAGCACGGCGCTCTGCGGGTTGTACGCGGTGACGACCAGCATTCGAGGCAGATCGTGCGGCCAGAAGCGGTCGGTCGAGGCGTGGAAGGGTTCGCCGAGGTCGACCTCGCTGGCGACGTAGATATCCCAAATTGCCGCGTCCGCAGGGCTCATCGAGACGATCGTAGCGACGGTGGATGCTTTACTGGCCCGATGAACCGCCTGTTCGTGGCGACCTGGCTTCCGGCCCAGATCCATGATCTGCTGGACACCATTCCCGCCGACCATCGGCGTCACCTGCGCAAGACAAACGACGTCAGATGGGTCGAGCGCCATCGCAGGCACGTGACGTTGTGGTTTCTGGGCGACGCGGACGCCGCACCCGTCGCCAGGGCCCTTGAATCGATGAGGTTCAAGCCGGTGATTGCGTCTGTGGGGCCCGGATTGACGAGGCTGGGCCCATCGGCGCTGGTGGTTCCGGTGGCGGGACTGGACGGGCTGGCCATGACGGTTCAGGGCGCAACCCGCGCCCTTGGAGTGACCGACACCGCAGGCCGGGGGTTCGTGGGACACGTGACGGTCGGGCGGGTGCGAAGGAATGCTTCACCCGCCCTGCAACCGTTCGAGCTCAGCGCCCAGTTCGAAGTGGCCCAGATCGACCTGGTCGCAAGCGTGCCCTCGCCCGATGGTTCCGCCTACCGGACAATTGGCACGTTCGCGGCCAGCTAGGTTCCCTGCGATGTTCGCCCCGATACCAACAGATCGCCTCGTTCGACGCTGGGCTCAACTGGTCGCCGGGCTGGTGGCGTTCGGCGTGGGCTTGGCCCTGATGTTCGTGGCCGACCTGGGCCTGCCTCCGTGGGACGTACTGCACGAAGGCATAGCCGAAAGGGTCGGGTTGCCGGTAGGAACCATCATCAGCCTCGTTGGAGCCCTGATGGTGCTGGTGATGATCGCACTTCGAGAGCCGCTCGGTTTGGGAACACTGCTGAATGTCCTCGTGATCGGCCCGGTGGTGGATCTGACCATGTGGCTGCTGGGAGACCCGACCTCGATGGCACTTCGCGTCGGCTACCTCGTCGCCGGGCCGCTGGTGGTGGGTCTGGCCGGGGGTCTCTATCTGGGTGCCGACATGGGGGCTGGGCCTCGCGACGGCACCATGACCGCTCTGGGACGCCGGGGCCTGCGCATCGCCTACGCGCGCTTCGCAGTGGAGGCGGCAGCGTTCTTCGGCGGATTGGCTTTGGGCGGTACCGCTGGAGCCGGAACGGTTTGGTTCTTGGTCGCCATCGGTCACGCAACCGAGTGGTCGGTCAATCGCTTCGTGATCGTTGGCGCCGACGGATCCAACCGCACCGTGGCGCTTTCGCACCAGGACAAGGCCGCGGGCTAGCGCCTGCGTCGGTGGCTGGTGGCCACTATCTCCACCAGAATGGCGCCGGCCAGCATGATCCCCGCGGCGGCCACACCCAGAACGGTGAACGAACCGGCTGCGACCAGGATGCCGCCCACCGTAGGTCCGATGACGCGGCCCAGAGCCATCACCGCCTGAGCGTCGCCGATGCGGTCGGCCGGGTGCTTGGAGCGCTCCGACAGCAGCGTGTAGGCCTCGGGCACCGCCATCCAGAAAGCTGCGCCCCACAGCGCCATCGCGGCGAAGAACACCACCTGCGAATCGACGGTCGCCAGGGCCAAGGCGCACAATGCGGTGATAGCGATGAATCCGCCGGGCATACGCCGTCGGCCTGCATAGCGGGCCGCCGGTATTCCGGTGATGGCGTTGAGGCTGAGGGCCAGGCTGAGTGCGATCGTGCTCATGCCGAGGTTGTCGGCGATGACGCCGCTGAAGACGAAGACCGCCGAACCGCCCAGGGCCAGGGCCCCCATGCCGAGCAGCACCGGGATGACGCCACGAGCCTCGATGGGGCGTCGACCGCGCGTGATCGCCGGGTCTACGCGCAATGGCAACAGAAGGCACACGGCGCTGAACCCCGCCAACGTCAGGTAGATGGCGTCGAGGCCACCCCACCACGAAGCAAGTGCGATCAGGGGTGCCGCCACCACAGACGTCACCGGGCCAAGCGCTGCTATTTCGCCCCGCCGGTTGTCGTCGTCAGCACTGTCGGCCCAGGCGATCCAGGTCAGCAGACCCATGGCGATACCGGTGATGCCCCTCAGTGCGATGAGGCTTGCATAGTTGGGGGCGATGGCCGACGCAGCGTTGGCCACGAACATGGTGATGCCGGCCCACCTGGCCATCTTCACGGAGGGGACCAGTCTGCGCCCGCCCAGCAGGTTGGCGACGGTGAACCCACCGACCTGCGCAGTCGAAATCAGAGCGGCGGCGCCGGTGTTGACGCCGTAGTCGACCACCACCTCGGGGACGGCCAGGGCGGTGGCGGCGAACACAGCCGAAACGGCTGCCGAACTGGCCAAGAGGCCGGGCGAGGCAGCCGGCTTCAGCCTTCTGAGGGCCCTCGCGGGCGTCGCGAACGTCACCGTGGCAGGCTACGCGCTGGGTAGGTTCATCCAGCGCTAGATGGGGCCATGTCGACCGCTCGTACCCCGGGCCTGAACGCCAGGCGGCCGTTGTTCGGGGCGTCTCCGAACGCAAAGACCTCACCTTCGCTCGTTGTTATCCAGTAACCGTTCCCCGAAGCGGTGGGGGCGAACTGGGCGGGGCTGGCCGTGTCACAGCGGCCGGTGCCCGGCACCGAACCGAAATAGCCGACCGCCCCGAAGGCAAACACGCCACCATCGCCGGCGTGCAACCAGTAGCCGCTGCCGTCGGGATTGGACGCCATCGACATGACGGGCGAGTTCAGCTGCATGGCGCCGGTAGAGCCGTGGAACTCGGCGTCGCCGAAGCTGAACACACCACCGTCGAGGCCGAGCAACCAGTAGCCGCCTCCGGTGGATGTCGGCTCCATCGACACGATCGGCGCGGCCAGTTGCATGGCGCCGGTCGAACCGTGGAACCTGGCGTCTCCGAACGTGAACACTCCGCCATCGTCGGCCTGCAGCCAATAGCCGGTGCCGGCGGGGTTGGCGACCAGCCTGCGGATGGGAGCGGCCAGTTCGCGGCCGGCCATGTCGCCGTGGAACTCGGCGTCTCCGAATGCGTGAACCGATCCACGGTCGTCGACGATCCAGTATCCACGCCCGCTGGGGGTCGCTTCCAGAGACACGGCGGTGCGGCCGGTTGCGGTTATGTCGCCAAGGCTGGGAACCCCGAAACCGTGCACCGCTCCGTCCGAATCGAGCACCCAGTAGCCCTGTGCCACCGATGACGATGGCGATCGGGGAGGGGTCGAGTCGGCTCGGCACTGGGCCCGATCTCGTTCGGCCTCGAATCCGCCACTGGCGGGGCCGTGGGCAAACCACTTCAGGGCCGGCTCGAAGAACATTTCGTGGAAGCCGTTGAACAACACGAACGTCACCGGCCCAGACGAACGCGACAGCACGACCTGCTTGTCTTCTGGCCCGAAGTACGAAGGTGCGCCGGGCTGGCCCTCGAGTTCGGGAGGCATGACGAAGTGGTCGAAGTGATCCACCTGGCGCTGGGTGAACCGATCCGCGGGGTCGGCGAGTTGGTTGAATGCCCTGGCCGCATGCGACGGCGGCACTATCGAGTCGCGGAGGCCCCCGGCTATGTACACCGGTAGGCCAGCGGCGCGCGCCGCGTCGAGGTGGGTCATCGGACTGCGCTGGACGCAGCTGTCATAGGCAGCGGTTCCGGGCCGGGGCGCCCCGCCGCACGAGCCTTCGATGTGGGGTATGTAGTGCCGCCACGGAGCGTAGACCTCGTTGTAGACGTACCAACCGGGCAGGTCGTACACCGGTACCCACGCGGCGACGCCCGCGAACAATTCGGGGTGCCTTCCAGCCATCTGCAAGGCCATGTGGCCGCCGCCCGAGAAACCGATGACGAACACCCGGTCTGGGTCGGCGCCGCGGGCCGTGGCGTACTGGACCGCATCGACGACGTCGGCCACCGCCAGTTCAGACCCGGTTGCCGTGGGCTGCTTGTTGACCCCCCTGAAGTTCGGGGCGATCATCGCCCAGCCGCTGTCGCGGGCCCACTGTGCGAACGGGATGCTCCATTGTTGGTCGTACGCCGCCGACCACGAGTGCAGCACCACCAGGACGGGGCGCCCGGCCTCGGGAGCCGGCAACCACATCGCGGGCTGGGCCGCGCCGTCGGCGCTGGAGATGATGGTGACGTCGTGCGCCTGGGGCACCAAGGCCTGCCAGGCATTGCGGTCGGGGCCCGACATGCTGCGATATCCCATGGTCGCCACTGCGTCCACTGGGGCGATCGCCATCGGCACGGGTTCGACATCGATTCGTCCTATGCGGCGGTCGGTCGAGGAGTCTGTGGATGTCCCGCCAGTCGCCAGCCACACCGTGCCGTCGGCATCGACCACCGATGTGGTCTCGTCCAGTTTAGAGAGGGCCACCGAACCGCTGGGCGAAGCGGGCCGGGCCACCACGGTTCGGGCACCAGACGGCGAGTAGTGGTGGGTCGTGCCGTTCGAGTCGAGCAGGGCGTAGCCGTCGCCGTCGCGCGCAGCGTCGACGATGTTGCGCGGCTGGCCGTCGTTGGCGCCGCCGAGGAACGGCGCCCCGAACGCCCACACACCGCCGCTGACGTCGACCATCCAATATCCGGTGGTCGACGTCACCACGGCAATGACCGGGTGATGGATCGTGTAGTCGGCCCCCGACCCCTGGTGGATCGCGTCGCCGAATGCGTAGACCGACCCGCCTGCGGTCACCATCACATAGCCGTCGCCGTCGGGCGTCAGCGAGGCGTCGACGATGGGTGCGGGAGGGGGATTGGTGGTCAGGTCGGCGAGGCCGCGGGCGTCTCCGAACGGGGCCACGCGACCCATACTGGTGAACAGGTAGTACCCACCGCCCGTTGGCGTGGCCTCGATCGACACGACCCTTTCGCCAGGCAGCATGATCTGCCAGCCCAACTCGCCGTGGTGTTGGGCTCGCGACGCATACACGTTGCCAAAATCGTCGACCACCCAATAGCCGCCGCCGTCGGGGTCCGAGGCGATGTCTGCTACAGCGGCACCCTGGGGGCCGGCGAGATCGGCGCGGGCGGGCGCGGGCGTCGACACGATGCCCAACACAATCGCGACAACGATCAGGGTTCGCCTGCACGACCTCATGTCAATCCATCGAACTTTCGGGGGTCCTTGTTGAGCGCCTTGGCCGATGTCGGCGCAGCGGTGACCTCGGCCCGACGCCGATTGGCTGGCAGACTGATGGCTGTGGGTGCGGCGTCGTGAACCAGATCGTCATCCTCGACGACACGGCCACAGCACCCGCCGGCGACGATTCGGTGCAGTCGCGTTCGAGACGGCTGCTGGTGGCCCTGGCGGTGGCTGCGCTGGTGGCTGCGGTTGGCTCTTGGTCGTGGTCGACGCTTCGGCCGCAGCCCCAGTTCGTGCCGCCCGAGGCCATCGTCTTGCAGGAGGTCGACGGTGTTCTGTACATCCGTCAGCCCGACGGCAGCTTCATCGACGTGGCGCTGCCCGGCGATCCGCTGTACACCTTCGACGACCAGGGGGCCCTGTTCGAGGCGGACGAGGGCTGGCTGATCCCGATTCGCTCTCGCGGCGATGTCTCGCTGGTTCTGGCGCCCTACGACGGATCGAGCGCGCGATCGGTTCTGCAACTCGACCCTCCGATCGGTTCGGCCCGTGACTCAGGCGGCTATCACCTGGGCGACGGTTTCTTCGCGGTACATCGTTCGCAGCAGGTCGAGGTCTATGACCTCTCGCTCGACCTGCAACACGAAGTCGATCTGGTAGGTAGCTTCGACGGCTTTGCGGGCGACGGCCAACTCATTCTCGAATCACTTCCCGACGGCGTTACCATCGTCAGGCGAACCTTCGGCGGACAAGAGGTGGTCAGGGCCAGGCTGTCGTCGGAGGTCTTGTTCGCTGGCGGTTCGGTAGCTTGGGTCGCACAGTCAGACGAAGGCGGCGACGCCGCCCGAACGCTGTTTCACGCCGATGCCGAAGGCACGGTCGACGAGGTGATGAACCTGGGTGCCGGTGACAGCGCTTCGCAACACATCGTTCAGCTGGTGGGCGCCGACTCGTTGTTGATCGCTTCGGTCAACCAAATCGCTGTGGGGGTCGAGCAGGTTCAGTGGTGGACGCCAGGCGGAGGACTGGTTGCACTGACCGATGTCGGGTCCATCTTGGCGGCCCCTACCCCTGACGGCATGGCGCTGGTCACGTTCGGGGACGACGAGCTCCGGCTGGTCGAACTGACCAGTGACGGCCGCCGGTCGGCCTTCACGGTCGAACAATCGCCGATCGAGCCGAGCCTCGCTCAGCTGGTCGCGTTCGAGGGTCAGACAGGGCTGCTGATGTTCTTGGCCGACGAGCTGGGTCGCCAGGAACTGGCTTACTTCACCGGGTTCGGCGAAGACGAGCGGCTGATCCCGTTGGAGGGAACACCCGCCTGGGTGTTCGACACCACCATCGTCGTGCAGGAAGGGCGCGACGAACTCGGCCCAACCGCAGGGGTATGGCCAGACCTCGTCGCCGTCGATGTCGAAACCGGCGAGCGCACCACGCTTGTCACCGATGTGTCGTGGCAGTACGTCGCCGCAGCTGGTGAGGGTGTGTACTTCCGCTATGGCGCCGAGAGTGGTCTTTCCGGCACCTGGAGGGTCGGGCTCGAGGGCAGCCAGCCCATTCAGGTGAGCGACAGCGGCACCCCTGCGTGGTCGAACAACTTCGCCGGCGCTGTTCTGCCCCAGGTGACCTTCGTCGGCTGACCGCAGTTCTGCTAGAACCGGCGCATGGAATCGCTGAGACAGCAGTGGCGCGACGGCAAATCGACCCTGGGCGGGTGGCTCTCGTCCGAGAGCTCGGCGGTGGCCGAGGCGATGGCCCTGGCCGGGTTCGACTATGTATGCGTAGACATGCAGCACGGTGTCAGCGACTACACGTCGGCCGTGCGCCAGATTCAAGCCATCCTGGCCGTCGATGCAACGCCCATAGTGCGCGTCCCGTGGAACGACCCTGGCATCATCGGCAAGATGCTCGATGCCGGCGCGCTTGGCGTCATCGTGCCCATGGTCAACTCGGTCGCCGAGGCCCGGGCCGTGGTCGCCGCCTGTCGTTATGCGCCCAACGGCTCTCGCAGCTTCGGGCCCGTGCTGGCTGCGCCTCGCGTAGCGGGCAACTACATGCAGTGGGCACAGGACAACATCGCAGTCATCCCCATGATCGAGACCGCCCAGGCGGTCGACGACCTCGACGCCATCCTCGACGTCGAAGGCATCGACGCCGTATATGTCGGGCCATCCGATCTGTCGTTGACCTATGGCCTGCCGCCCGTGAACAACGACGGCAACCCCCAGTTCGATGCCGCTCTGGCCAAGATCGTCGAGGCCTGCGACAAGCGAGGAATCGTTGCTGGCATGCACTCGAACGGCGGTCTGATCCAAAGGCGGCTCGCAGCCGGCTTCCGCATGCTCACCGTCGCCAGCGACCTGGGGGCCATGGGCGTGGGCTTCAAGGTCGAGATGGGCAAGGCGATGGCCACAGCCGACCCCGACGGCGAATCCTCCAAGACCGGCTACTGACGGCGGCGGCTCACAGCACCTTCCACTGGGTCAGGGCGTGCACGGCGATTGTCTCGTCTTGGAAGAACTCTGACACCACAAAGCGATCGCGTCCCCTCGAGCGGGTGACCCGACTCTCGATGACAAACGTCGGCCCCATGATGGGCTCGAAGTAGTCGATGCGCATGTTGGTGGTGGCGAGGTATCGATGGGCCATCGTGGGGTCGGTGCGTTCGGGGCCCGAGCGCACAGTGTGCAGCCCTATCAGATCGATGTAGGTGCCCGTGAAGCCGCCGAACAACTGCTGGCGGTTGTTGCGAACGTGGTCGGGCAGCTTGGCCAAGACCTTCAGGTAGCCGACCTGTTCGTCCAGCACGTCCCAATCCCAGGCCTGCAGGAAGTCACCGGCCGAATGGCCGCGTCCCATCAACTTGCCAGGTTCGGGAATCAGGTACGGGCGCGGTTCGGGTTCTGGGACTGGCGGTCTGGACATCGAGGCGTTCTATCAGGTGAAGGCGATGATGCCGCCAACCAGAGCAGCTCCGAGGAGGCCGGCGACCAGGTCGATGCGACTCAGCCGATGCCGATCGCTGGGAGGACGTCGAACTCCGCCACGCGATGCCAGGGTGCGTCCCATCTCGCGGGCCCGCCTGAAGGTGCTGACGACCAGTGCCACTCCCAGGTCGACGCCGGTGTCGACATAGGGCTGGTTGGGGTCTTGAGGCCGCAGCCTTCGGGCTGCCAGCAGGGTGCGCATCTCGTCGGCCACCAACGGAACCGAACGCACGGCCATGGTTATCACCGTCGAGATCTCGTCCACAGGCACACCCAAGCGGCGCAGTGGCCTCAACAGGCGGTCGAGAGCGGCGGCGAGGTCGTCGAGCTTGGTGGTCCAGCCGATCAACAGGGCCATGGCCGTCATCATCCAAGCAAACGCGAGGAACCGTGCGAGGTCGGCGACGCCGCCAACACCCACGCCGTATACGGCTGGTTCGTCGTTGCTGAGCAGCGCCAGGAAGAACGAGATTCCGACCGCGATCAACAACACCTTGGGCGGCTTGGGAACCACGCCCCTGGGCAGCCGGGCCAGCAGGAAGGTGGCCAGAACCACCAGCCATCCGATGCCGATGGCGGTCCACGAGATACTGAATGCGATGGCCGACCCCACGATGGGCACCCACAGGATCTTGGTGCCCGCCCACATGCGATGGATGGGGGAGTCGCCCGGCAGGTGTCTCATCACCCGCCCAGATGATGCCCCGCTCATGTGAGACGCTCCGTCTTGGCGATGCGGCCCCCGGCCAGCTCAATTCGCTGGGCCAGCAGGTCGTCTGCCCAGTCGGGCTCGTGTGAAACGACCACCACCGCAGCACGCTGGGCCAGCAGGTGATGGATGATGCTTCGAAGACGGTCGCGGCCTTCGGGGTCGAGACCTGCCAGTGGCTCGTCGAGCAGCACCACCTCTGGTCGGCGAGCCAGGATGCCGGCCAGCAGCACGCGCCTTTGCTCACCGCCGCTGAGGTGGTCGATCTTGCGGTCGCCAATCGATATCGGATCGAGGCCCACGGTGCGCAGTTCGTAGGCGACATCGTCGGCGCCCGACATCGACTGCACCTCTTCGTCGACCTCGTCGTTCAGCAGCTGCAACCTGGCGTGCTGGAACGCCAGGGCTATCCGCAGATCGGGGCCCTCGAGGGGTTGACCATCGATGAGCACCTGTCCCGAACTGGGTCTGTACAGACCGGCCAGCGTCCAGGCCAGCGTCGTCTTGCCCGAGCCGTTTCCGCCGGTGATCAGCGTCAACTCGCCCTTGCGCAAGCGCAGGTCGATGCCGTGCAACGCTGGCACCGCCCAGGGCGATCCCGAGTCGTGAACAACCGACACGTTCTGAGCCTCGAGCACCACGTCCGCCGGACCCCGCGCATCGGGAGCGATGATCATCGTCGAAGCCGGGCTGCCCATGGTGACGACGTCGTCGGCGGAGCTGGCGTCGAGCTCGAGGTGGGTAGTGGCGAGAACCGCTGTACCCGTGTCGGCTACCGAGCGCAGCAGATCCATCACCTGGGCCCGGCCTTGGGGGTCGAGCATCGAAGTGGCCTCGTCGCACAACAACAGGCGTGGCTCGCGCGCCAGGGCGGAGGCGATGGCCAGCCGCTGAAGCTCTCCGCCCGACAACGTGGCGGTGCTGCGGTCGGCCAATGGTGCCAGCCCCACCTGGGCGAGCCGTCTGGTCAGATCGTCCTCGGATACGCCGCACCACCTCAACTCGTCGGCCACCGTCAGCGCCAGCACCTGCGAGTCGGGTCGCTGACCCACCAGTGCCACCCCGCCCCGCTGGCCCAACCCGACAGGGCTGAACGGCGGCTCCGCAGCGATGTTCGAGTTGCCCAAACCGGCGAGGGCGTCGAGCAGGGTGCTCTTGCCGACTCCGTTCGGGCCGCGCAATACCGCCAGGCGGCCCGGTTCGAGGTCGAGAGACACCTGGGTCAGCGTCACGGCGTCGCGCCTGACCGAGGCCTCGGACAGGTGTACCGGCAGTGGGTCGCCGACAGCCCCGACCGGGCTCGAGTGGGCCTCTCCCAACGCACTGTCGACGCGCTCGAGAACCGGTTCTGAGATTCGGACCGTGAACCAGGCGTACACGATCGAGACGACGCCCTGGATCAGCGGTGTCGCGGCCCACCACCATTCGATCGACCACTCGACAACGTCGACAAGACCCTCGCCCACCGGGTCGAGCCTGACCCACGACAGCACCCGCGAAGCGCCCTCGCTGACGTTGCGCGCGTTTTCGAAGTTCAGCTCGCGCGCTCGCGAGAAGATCAGCAGATAGACGATGGTTCCGGCCGACACGACCGGCGTGCACACCGCAGTGGTGAACAGCACGGTCCGCCAACGGGGCCAGTGCCGACGCAGCCGCGACCCGACGGTGCCACCGAACAATGCGGCGGCACCGAGCTGGCTGATCGGGCCGATGCCGCCGAGGATCGCTCCCAGCATCACCGCCGCCGAACCCGCCATCACCACGGTGCGGGTGCGTCTGCGTACGGCCAGAACGACGATGACCACGGTGGACAGAAGCTGGAAGAACGTGCCGAACGCCAGCAGCCGTCCGATGGCGGCCGAGGTGAACACCAACGCCGCGACCGCTGCTGCGTCTGCGACCTCTCCTGGTGTCGAGCTGGCCCGCGCCGGGCTCACCTCGGTTCGACGTTTCAGCACCCGGCGCATGATAGGCACGGTCGGCACCGCTGCGATGAGCATGAGGTGGACGATGTGTTCAGTTTTGGCAGACTGAATCCATGCCGATGCGGACGAACTGCCATCACTACGAGAGTCGCACCTACCCCAACGGCGACACCGTTCGGAAGTGCAACCTCGACCTGGCGCCCGAAGCACCATGGCGTTGCCCAGACGACTGCCCCAAGTACGAACCTCGTCAGCTCGACGTGGGCTGGGTTCACGGTTCGCTGGCCGTCAACAGCTTTGCAGACGAGCCTCCCGGCCTGGGCGAGGACGACTCGATAGCGGCCCTGCTGGACGAAGCCGAGGAGATCGTCAACTCTGTCGGGCCGCAGATTTTGGCCGAGGTCGAGGCCGAGCAACGAGCCAAGTCCGGAAAGCAGCGCAAGCTGTCCAAGAAGGCTCGCGCTGCGATGCGTAAGCGCAAGAAGAAGCGCTGAGGCAGGCTCGAAAATCTCGAACCTGGCCGAATTTCCACTACGGAGATAGTGCATATTGCCGGTATGCTCCGACGCTGACTTATCAACCCCTTGCGTCGAGGCTTTCGTCAATGTCGATTCCCGAAGTCACACACGCCGGCGAACCTGCTTGGCTCTCCGAGTTGAGATCGAAGGCCCAGCTGGCTGCCTCACAGGCAGGCCTGCCGACCGCCGCAGAAGAAGAGTGGCGCTACAGCCCCATCGACGAGATCGACATCTCGGCCTATTCGCCTGTGGCGGCGCCCAGCGAACCGAAGAGTTCCCAGTTCATCGGCGACGATGCGGTTTCTGATGCTGCGGTACTGATCGACACCGTCGACGGCCACGTCGTATCCGTGGACGTACGACGCGAGGCTGGCGTCCAGGTCGTCCAGGCCGCGAAATCGGCCGATGCCGTCCCGGTAGGTGGCGTGTACGACGGCGAACTCGACGTGTTCGCCCAGCTCAATCTCGCGCTGGCCCCCGATCCTTTGGTCATCCGGATCGCTCGTGGCGCGGTCATCGATGGCCCCATCGTCGTCAGGCACCACATCAGCGCTGACGGAGCCCTCATCGCACCACGCACCACGGTCGTTGCAGGCGAAGATTGCGAGGTAACGGTCATCGAGGTCGTCACCTCCGACGAGGTCAAGGCGCTGGTCTTGCCCGTTACCGAGCTGGCCCTGTCCCAAGCGGCCAGGGTCAAGTACCTGGTGGTCCAGAACCTCGCCCCTTCGGTCTGGCAGATCGCGTCACAGGTCTCCACCATCGAGGCCGACGGCCTTCTCGCCACCAACGCTGTGGCGCTCGGCGGTGCCTACGCAAGGCTGCGCACCGACACCCGAATGGTCGGGCGCGGCGCCGAAGGTGACATCACAGCGGTCTATCTGGGTGAAGGCGACCAGTCGCTGGACTTCCGCACCTTCCAGACCCACGTGGCTCCACACACTCGATCCAATCTCGAGTTCAGGGGTGCTGTCGACGACAACTCCCGTTCGATTTACACCGGCCTGATCCGCATCGAAAAAGACGCCAGGGCGGTCGAGGCGTTCCAGACCAACCGCACCATCAAGCTGTCCGAAACCGCGTGGGCAGAGTCGGTGCCCAATCTCGAGATCGAGAACAACGACGTCAAGTGCAGCCACGCCAGCGCGGTGGGCCCGATCGACGCCGAGCAGCAGTTCTACCTCGAGAGTCGCGGCGTCCCGACCGCCATAGCCGAGCGCCTCGTGGTGCAGGGCTTCTTCTCCGACATCGTGGCTCGCACACCCCACGCCGGAATCGGCTCGGTGGTTGACTCTCTGATCGCTTCCAGGCTCCAGAACGAGGTGGCGTCATGACCCGCAAGCTGCGTCTGTGCGCTCTGGAAGCCCTCGTGGAAGGGCAGGCCACTCGTATCGATATCGAGGGTCATCGCATCGCCGTGGCCATGGTCGACGGCCAGGTCTTCGCCATCGGCGACCGGTGCAGCCACGCGAACTTCTCGCTTGCGGAAGGCTATTTGTCCGTCGATGGCTGCTCGCTCGAGTGCCCCAAGCACGGCAGCAGCTTCTCGCTGACGACGGGCCAGCCCGATTCGCTTCCGGCCATCAAGCCGGTGCCGGTGTACGACGTCAGCGTCGAGGGAGACGACGTGGTAGTCGTCTTGCCCGGCGGGGAAGGGTGAGGTTGACCATGACCACTCTGAAGGTCCAGGGGCTGCATGCGTCCGTTGGCGGGACCGAGATTCTGCGAGGTGTCGACCTCGAGGTGTCGTCGGGCGAGGTCCATGTGATCATGGGGCCCAACGGAGCCGGCAAGTCGACCCTGTCCAACGTCATCATGGGCCGGCCCGGTTATGAGGTCACCGCCGGTTCGGTCACCCTCGACGGCACAGACATGCTTGCGCTCGAGCCGTGGCAACGCGCCCGTGCCGGACTGTTCCTGGCCATGCAGTACCCCACAGAGGTGCCAGGGGTGTCCGTCGAGTCGGTGATGCTCGAGGCCTTCGCCGCGTCGGGACGCTCATCGGCCGGCGTCGCCGAGGCGCTTCGGGCCGAGGCCGAGCGCATCGGGTTCGACGAGAGGTTCCTCGACCGAGCCCTCAACGTCGACTTGTCTGGCGGCGAAAAAAAGCGCAACGAGACCATGCAGTTGGGTGTCCTCAAGCCCAAGATCGCCATCCTGGACGAGCTCGACTCGGGTCTCGATGTCGATGCGTTGAGGGCTTGCTCGGCGCGTGTCGAGCAGATGACCAACGAGGACTCGCTCGGTGTGCTGGCGATCACCCACTACAACCGGCTCTTGCACGAGCTGAGAGCCGACCGGATCCACATCCTGGTCAAGGGACGCATCGTCGAGTCGGGCGGACCCGAACTGGCCGAGGTGCTCGAGACCGACGGCTACGCCCGCTTCACTCCAGCCGAGTCGGTTGCGAGCGCGCAGCCGAGCGCTGCAGAAGACCCCTTCGCCGATCCGTTTGCATAGACGCCAAAACGACTGCTGCCCCGACCCCGATGTCGGGGTTGGGGCAGCTGCCGGCTGGTTCAGGGCCAGGCCCGCCCTGGGGGCGGTTTGTCTATCCAGCCCTGAAGGGCTGGACGATCGTGTTCCGGGTCATCCCGGCACAACTCAGATCGAGTCGTAGGCAGTGTCGATGAGCGGGTAGCCAGAGGAGCTTCCGCCTCCGACCAACTCGGCCTCGTCACGGTTGGTTTCGGTTTCGGTCTCGCTCGCCAGGTCGATTACCTGGTTGCCGTCGGCAATCGAGGTGTCGAGGTTGCTGAGCGCAGACAGGATCGAGGTCGTCTGGTTGCCCAGAACCTCGCGAAGCCTGCGGACCTCCTCGTCGACGGCCTTGCGCTTGGCTGCGGCATGAGCCTCGGCCTCGGCCTCTGCCCTGCGGATCATCTCCTGGCTGCGGAGTCGGGCATCAGCGATCAGCTGATCCTGCTCGGCCCGGATCTGCTCGAGCTCGCGGGCAGCCATCGAGCGGGCGGCGGCCAGCTGTTCGTTGGTCTGCTCGAGCTCGGTGCGGCGCTGGCGTACCTGCTCTGAAAGCTCGGTCTTGCGGCTTTCGAGGTCGGCGATCAGTCGCTCGAGTTCAGCAGTGGCCTGGCGGCTGGTCGCCAGAGCGGCCTCGCGAGCTTCGGCCTTGGCACGAATCACCGTCTGGTCGGCGTTGCGCTGTGCGTCCTCGACGATGGTGGTGGCTTCGACCTGGGCGTTCTGGCGCGCTTCGGTGGCGGCCTGTTCGGCCTGGGCCAGTGCCAGGTCGGCCTTGCGGCGCATGCCCTCGGCCATCTCCTCGGCCTCCGACACGATGCGGTTGGAGCGTGCGGTGGCAACCGTGCGGATGTTGGTGGCTTCCGATTCGGCCTCGGCGATGATTCGCGCGGCGTGCTCCTTGGCCGCGACGATGACGCGGTCCTCGGCTTCCTTGATGGCCTCTTTGGCCTGAGCCAGCTTGGTGCGAGCCTGAAGCTTGATCTCGTCAGCGTCGTTCGACGCCATCGTGCGAATCTCGGCAGCTTCGCGGTTGGCGCTCTGGTGAATCTGCTCGGCGGCCGCTTCGGCGCGCCGAACGACGTCGTTGGCGTCGTGCTCGGCCTGGTCTCGAATCGACTGGGCCTCCATGCGGGCGCCGGTGACCAGCTGTGATGCCTCGGCGCGCAGGTGCTCTGCATGGGCAGACACCTGGCGGGCGTTCTCGGTGCGCTTGTCGGCCTCGGCGCTTACCTCCGCGGCGCGACGCTTGCCCTCGGCGAGGATC
Source organism: Acidimicrobiales bacterium (assembly GCA_041394185.1). Lineage (NCBI taxonomy): Bacteria > Bacillati > Actinomycetota > Acidimicrobiia > Acidimicrobiales > Acidimicrobiales bacterium. Next base: position 185,829 of record JAWKIQ010000002.1, on the reverse strand, counting down.
TTCTTGGCGTGGTTTCGGGCCTCGCCAAGCGCCTTCTCGGCTGTCTCGCGAGCCACCTGCAGCGTGCGGGCCGCTTCTGCGGTTGCGTCGGGGCCATGCCCGGCGTTGCGGAGCTGCTGCTGGGCTGCGGCCGCCTTGGTCTGGGCCTCGGCCAGCTGGCGCTGAAGCCCGTGCAAGTACTGGTCGACGGCGATCGGATCGTACCCCTTGCGCCTCTCCGGGAAGATCGGCACTGAGGCCATCGGATTGTCTGTCATGGCTTGATACCCCTGTAACTGGAACCTGAACCTTGGCTAAGGCGTCGACCGGCGCCAGCGGGGCTTAAGCGTCGGGTCAGCGGGAGTTCCGCGCGCACCTCACCCGGCGGTGTCCTTGGTGCCCTATACGCTGTCTGCGATGGTGAAGAGCAACTCGAAGGGCCAGCGTGCGCCGCGCCGCGCGCACCGGCGCGGTCAATCCCTATGAGGAAGCTGCTCTACCGGCTCTATCGCCGCTGGTTCCAGCTGCGCCCACCCCGCATAACGATTGGTGTTCGAGCGTTGGTGGTGGACGAGGCAGGGCGTGTGTGTCTGGTACGCCACACCTATCGCGACGGCTGGTTCCTGCCGGGCGGTGGCGTCAAGGTGGGTGAGTCGCTGGTCGACGCCATGAGTCGCGAGCTGTTCGAAGAGACCGGCATCGTCCTACCCGAGTCTCCCCGCCGTGTTCTGGGCGTCTACTCGAGCTTCGCCGAACACAAGAGCGACCACATAGTGGTGTTCGTCCTCGACGAGTGGCAGACGTCGGCGAGCCGCAGCCCCGAGATCGCCGAGGTGGCGTTCTTCCCACCGGACGCTTTGCCCGATGGCACCTCGGCCGCGACCTCGCGGCGCATCAAGGAGTACGTGACCGGGGTTCCACCCGGCCACCGATGGTGAATCCGCTCAGTCGGGATTGTTGTCAACGGCCTGGGCCAGCGTGTTCCAGGCCAGGGTTGCGCACTTGATCCGCACCGGGAACTTCACCACACCGCGCAGGGCCTCCAGGTCGCCCAGCTTCACCTCGGGAACCTCGGCCAGTTCTGCCTCGGACCCGTCGAGTTCTTGTTCGTGGATCGACATCATGGCCTTGAAGGCCTTGGTGACGTCGGCGACCTGGTCCAGTGTCTTTCCCTTGACCGCAGTCGACATCATCGACGCAGAAGCCTGGCTTATCGAGCACCCCTGACCTCCGATGGCCACGTCGGTGATCACCTCGTTGCCCGTTTCGTCGGTGTCGACCTGCAGGTACACGACGATCTCGTCCCCACACAGTGGGTTGAACCCCTCGGCCCGACGAGCAGGCGGCGACTCGAGCTCACCGCGGTTACGGGGTGAGCGATAGTGGTCGAGGATGATCTCGCGGTACAGGTCTTCGAGTCCGGGCATTTGTGCTCCTGGCCGTGGCTGTCAGAAGGCGGGTCAGAAAGCGAAGAAGTCCCTGGCCTCGGCCAAGGCGTCGACCAGCGCGTCGACGTCGCTCTCGTCGTTGTACAGGTACAGCGAGGCTCGCGACGTCGCGTTGACGCCGAGAACCCGCATCAGTGGTTTCGCACAATGATGCCCCGCACGAACACAGATTCCGTGCTGATCGAGTACCTGCGAAACATCGTGAGGGTGTGCGCCGGCCAGGTCGAGCGACAACACACCGCCGCGGCTTGCGGGTTCGGATGGGCCGTGGATGACCAGCTCGTCGCCGAATCGCTGTTGGAGGGCGCGCATCGCGTATCCGGTGAGGCTCACCTCGTGAGCCCGGATGCGATCCATGCCTATGTCGCTGAGATAGTCGACGGCGGCACCCAGGCCGATGATCTCGGCGATGGGCGGAGTACCAGCCTCGAACTTGTGGGGGACGGTGTTGGCGGTGAAGCCGTCTTTGCGCACGTCGAGGATCATCTCGCCTCCACCCAGGAACGGTGGCATGGCGTCGAGGATCTCAGATCGACCCCACAGGCAGCCGATTCCGGTGGGGCCGAGCATCTTGTGACCGGTGAACGCGAACAGGTCGCATCCAAGCTCGGCGACATCGGTGGGAAGGTGGGGTACGTACTGGGCGCCGTCGACCAGAACCACGGCCCCGGCAGCGTGGGCGGCGTCGGTGATGCGTCGGATGGGGTTGATGGTGCCCAGCACATTGCTCATCGCAGTGAAGCTGACCATCGAAACGCCGTCCAGAAGGCGGTCGAGGTCGGTCAGGTCCAGCTGTCCGTCAGAGGTGATCGGTATCCAGCGGATCTCGAAGCCCTTCTCGGCGGCCATGATCTGCCAGGGCACGATGTTGGCGTGGTGCTCCATCTCGGTGATCAAGATTGCGTCGCCGGGTCCCAGGTTGGCTCCACCCCACGAGCGTGCAACCAGGTTCATGGCCTCTGTGACGTTCTTGGTGAAGATGATCTCGTCGCTGGATGGTGCCCCGATGAAGCGTGCAACCTTGTTGCGTGCCGACTCCATCATGTCGGTGGCCTCGGCAGCCATCGTGTAGGCGCCGCGATGGACGTTCGCGTTCGAGAACTCGTAGTAGCGGTCCATCGCGTCGAGCACCTGGCGCGGCTTCTGGGAAGAAGCGGCCGAGTCCAGAAACACCAGTCTCGAGTCGTTGATTCGCCGCGACAGGATGGGGAAGTCGGCCTTTATGGCGGCGATATCGAGGTCGTGGGTCACCTCCACGACTCGTATCCCTCGGCCTCGAGTCGCTGGGCCAGTTCCATTCCGCCCGAGGCCACGATTCGTCCGTCGATCATTATGTGAACGTGATCGGGCTGAAGCTCGTCGAGCAACCGCTGGTAGTGGGTGATCAGCACCACGCCCATCTCGGGACGGTCGGCCCTGACCTCTCGCACACCTCGCGCCACTATGCGCAGGGCGTCGATGTCGAGGCCGCTGTCGGTCTCGTCGAGGATGGCCAGGTCTGGTTCGAGGATCGCCATCTGGAGGATCTCGTTGCGCTTCTTCTCGCCGCCCGAGAAGCCCTCGTTCAGATAGCGGTCTGCGAAGGCGGGGTCCATGTCGAGGCGTTCCATCCACTCCATGATCGACAGGCGAAGTTCGAGCACAGACAGGTCGGTGCCCGACCGTGCAGAGGCGGCCTGGCGCAAGAAGTTGATGACGCTGACCCCGGGTATCTCCTGGGGGTACTGGAACGCCAGGAACATGCCGGCCTTGGCTCGGACGTCTGGGTCCCAGTCGGTGATGTCGTCACCCTTGAGCCGGATCGCACCGCCGCCCACTTCGTACTCGGGTGACCCGAGCAGTGCAGAGGCCAGGGTCGACTTGCCCGAACCGTTGGGGCCCATCACGGCGTGGACCTCGCCAGGGCCTACGACCAGGTCGAAGCCCTTGACGATTGCGGGGCCATCCGATCCGTCCTCGGTGGCGACTCGGACGTGGAGGTCTTCGATCTCGAACAGCGGCTGAGACATGGCTACGCAGTCTAGAAGTCGGTCGAGCGATTATCACTATGCGGATAGGGGAAATTCGGAGTCGATGTCACCTCGCCGCGACCGACTGGTCGGTGAATCCCTCGGTGTGAATCAGGTCGGGCCGTGCTCCCAGGCCCTTGGCGGCCTTCTCGCAGTCGGTGACGAACTCGGGGCTGCCGGCGATGAACACGCTCGTGCCACCCAGGGTCGTGAAGATGTCGCCCAGCACGGCTGGGATTCGGCCCTTCAGACCTTCGGTTGGTTCGGGCCCGGTGTAGGTCACGACACTCTTGAAGTTGGGATGCACCGACGACCACCACTCGAACAGCCCGGCCGCGAGCATGTCGTCCGCGCTTCGAGCCGAAAAGACCAGCGTGACCGGATGCGGGAAGCCCCGGCGCAGCGCAGCGTCGGTGAGGGCCAGAATCGGCGCCAGCCCCGAACCGGCTGCTAGGCACACGACCGGTGTCTCGGTCGAGGGATCGCCGATGAAGGTCCCGAAGGGTCCAGAGGCGATCAGGTGTGAGCCCACCTGTGCGTGCTCGTGTATCCAGCCGCTGGTCACGCCGCCTTCGATGCGCGTAATCAGCAGGCTGATCTCGCCGTCGGGTCTGGGTGCATTCGCGATCGAGTAGCAGCGTTCAGCTGTGGGGTCGTCGCTGGGGCTGATGGTCAGGTACTGACCTGGCCAGTAGCGCAGCGGTCCCCCTTCGGTCGGCCGGATGCGCAGTTCGACGATGGTCGGCGTGCGCTGGATGCGGTCTGTCACCACATACGGCACGTCGAGCCGTGGCGGGAACAGCTTCGGCAGAGCGTCCTCGGTGCCATAGTCGATTTCCAGTTCTTCCGAGAGCGGCGTCGCCATGCACATCAGGCCGAATCCGGCCTCGCGTTCGGCGCTCGAAAGGGCCATCGACAGCACCATGCCCTGGTCGAACTCGCCGCAAAGCACCTTGGTCTTACATTCGCCGCAAGCTCCGGCGCGGCAGTTGTTGTCCAGTGCGTAGCCGGCTCTTTCCAGGGCGGCCAATACCGTCTCGCCCGGCTTGGCCTCTACCCGCTGCCCCGACGGTTGGAGAATTATCTCCGACATTGTTCTCCCTACTGACTATTGGGCTGAATATTGGGCTGGTCAGTGACTGGAGCGCCATCGCGCCACGAGGGCTCCTCTGGTTCGGGCGAGGAGCCCTCGTGTGCGAACAGCGCAGACTGCGGGTCAAAAGACGGGGATGATGTCTTCCATCTCGATGTCGCTGATCTCCTCACCGGAGATCCCGACCTCGGGGATGGCGGGGAAGGGGATGTCATAGCGGTCGAGTACACCCTTCAGGTTGAGGATGGCCTCGCGCCAGTTGTCCTTCTTGGTCTCGTAGTCGGGGATGTAGAAGCCCGCACCGCGTGCCACAGCTTCGCCGGCGCGCTGAACCTCGATGAAGTCGTCTGGCAGGTCCCAGAAGTCTTCCGGCGGCTCGAACAGCACCGCCGACAAGAACAGGTACCCCGCTCTGATCTGCTTGGTGATGAGCGAGCGATCTTCGACGGCCAGCTTGGGGTAGTCGCGCTGCATCAACGACATGCAGATGGCCATGTGCCTGCCCTCGTCGCGACCGATGTTCTTGAAGGCCTCCTGGAAGACCTTCTCGGTTGCGCCCGAGGCCATCTGGTGGAAGATGGTGGCGGCTGCGATTTCGCCCATCAGGAAGCTCGAGAACAGCACGGCCAGGCTGTACTTCGGCACCGCCTGCTTGTAGCCATCCCAATAGCGTGAGCCGTTGTAGTAGAGCCACCTGGCATTGCGCTGCAGCTTCTTGCCCAGCTCGGTCTTGGGTTCGTAGGTCAGTGGGTCGGGGTGTTCCAGCAGCGTCGTGATGGCCAGGCCACACATCTGCTCGTGGTTCTGCTCGTCGCGTGTCACAGAGAAGAAGCAGCGGCGAACAGGGTCTTCCTCGTGGTCTTCGTAGGTCTTGATCAGCGCCGCGGCGAACACGGGTGGCGCCGAAGCATCGAACACACTCAGCAGCGTCCACCAGTAGGCGATGGCCTCGCGCTGCTCCCAGGTGTACTTGGAAGCGTCGAACTCGGACCAGCTGAGCGATGCCGGGTCCCAGTTCTCGCGCAGTGCGGCGGCGTAGATCTCCTCCATCTTGTCCGTCTCGCGAACCCACGACAGGGGAAAGACGTTGTGTGGGTTGTCGATGGGAGGAGGTTCCTGCGAACGGGTGTTGTCGGCGATGGTCATCTGTGTTCCCCCTTGGTGGTGTCGGAATATCGTTTGAATCTTGATTATCAAAAGTCAAACTACTGAAGTGCGGCGGTGGTGTCAACGGGGTGTTGAGGCAGATGTCACTTCGCAGCTGGGAACCGCCGAGCCGGTCGCGTGCGTCCCATGTGTGTCGGGCCCGATGAGGCCCTAGTACGAAGCAACAGTCACGAAAGGCATCAAATGCTGCGCAAGACCCTTCTGCCGGCCATCGTTGGTCTCCTCGTTTTCGGGGCCGTGGCCTGCGGCGGCGACTCCGACTCGTCGGTCGACGACGGCGACACCTCGCAGACAACGGTCACGACCGAGGCGGCCGACTCCGAAGACGGCCTTGGCGTCGGCGGTGGCAACCCTGCCGCGGGTGCGTGCCCCGAGGACGATCCCGACTGCTACGAGGACGGCACCGAGGCAACACCTGGGCCTCCATCTGGCGAGTCGGGTGAGGCCGGTGAGTCTGACGACGAGATGCTGCGCCAGGAGGCCCAGGCCTTGCTGGGGTTGGGCCAGGACGATCTACCAGCTGACGTGAGAATCGCTCGCATCGGCGACGAGTCGTTCATGTTGACCGAGGACTATGTGATAGGTCGCAAGACCGTCGAGTTGGACGACACCGACGGAAGCGGTCTGCGCGTGGTGAGCGTCACCGTCGAACTCGATGGCGGTCCGCAGACCTTCGATCTGACGGCTGGCTGACGAGGATCACCAGCCCCGGTCGACCCATTCCTGCAGGTGTGGGCGCTCGTTGCCAATCGTGGTGTCGAGCCCATGGCCTGGTAGCACGATGGTGTCGGGCCCGAATTTCGAGAACATCCGGTCTTCGATGCTCTGGATGATCGTCTCGAAATCTTCGGAGTTGCCGAACGTGTTACCAGGCCCTCCGGGGAACAGCGTGTCGCCTGTGAACAGCAGCGGGGTGCCCTCGACGTGGAAGCTCATCGAGCCCGGGGTGTGGCCTGGGTTGTGGATGGTGTGAATGCGCAAGCGTCCGACCTCGATCACCGATTGGTCCTCGAGGATGAAGTCGTAGCTTGGCAACATCGCTGCGTCCTCGGCGGTCACACCCACCTCGTAGCCGGCGTCGCGGATGGCGGGAATGGCCTGGATGTGATCCCAGTGGCCGTGGGTTTCGACGACCGTACGGACACCGAGGCTCTGGCAGAGCTCAAGCAACAGCTCGTGTTCGTTGGCTGCATCGATCAGCACGGCATCGCCGGTTTCGGTACAGCGGATGGTGAAGACGTTGTTCTCGTACGGTCCGACCACCACCTTGTGGACCTCGATGCCAGTACCCGACCAGTGCAGCGTGTTTCGAGCCATACGAGATGTTATCGCTGCGGCGTGTCACCCGATCAGACCTGGGCCTCCGTCAGGCTGATGACGTCGAACCCGAGCTCCGCGGCTGCCGGTATCTGGGCGAACTCGAAAGTCAGAAAGGACACCGGGCGGGGGAGTCGATCTGCGGCTGCGATCTGGATGGCGTCGATCGTCTTGAGGCCGAACTGTGAACCCAGATCGGTTGCCCTCGCCAGGAGACGATCGTCGACCGGGACGACGTGCATGTGGTCCCAGTCGTCTCGGAAGCGTGACCACAGGCGCTGCTGGTCGAAGGGGCCCATCGCCAGCCGGTGAAGGCCGAGCTGTACCTCGGTGCGAGAGATTGCCGACACGCACCAGCGGTCGGTCTCGTCCATGGCTTCGACCACCAGGGCGTGGTGTTCGTCGGCGAAGTAGCGAATGAGCAGCGCCGACGAATCGATGAACAGCATGCTCAGCGCCCCCTGAGGTCGCGCAACACATCACTGGCCCGAAGCCCTGCCACGGCCGAGTTGGGCTGTGGCGGCCTTGGTGTCTCGGTTCTGGCAGGAGGTTGCACGAGCCCGGTGGCGATCAGGTCTTCGAGGGTCGGGTCGGCGGCCTGGCCCAGGGGCCCCAGCCGTGCGACCGGTCTGCCGTCGACCGTCACCACCACCGGGTCGCCGGCGCCGGCACGGCGCACATGAGTCGCGAGGTCGGCCCTCAGCTCGCGGATTCCGATGTGGGTTTCGGGGCCGCGGGTCATCGCCACAGTGTACGCATGCGTACACATCTCGATGTGCACTTCTTCGATGCCTCGATTACAAATGGCTCCAGTTCGCAGAACAGGAGACACACGTGAACTTCGCCTTCACCGAAGAGCAGGAAGAGCTTCGCAGCATCGTCCGGTCGTTCCTCGAGGACAAGTCGCCCGAGAGCGCCGTCCGCGAGCTCATGGAGACCGAGAACGGCTACGACCAGGCCGTGTGGTCGCAGATGGCCGAACAGCTGGGCCTGCAGAGCCTGATCATTCCCGAGGAGTACGGCGGGCAGGGCTTCGGCTATGTCGAGCTGATCGTGGTTCTCGAGGAGATGGGCCGCGCCTTGTTGTGTGCACCGTTCTTCTCGTCGGTGGTCCTGGCCGCCAACGCACTGATGCAGTCTGGCAACACGGCGGCCATGGAGCAGTACCTTCCGGGTATCGCGTCCGGCGAGACCATCGCCACGCTGGCGTTGGCCGAGGCCAACGGTCGCTGGGATGCCGAGGGCGTCACCGTCGAGGCTTCGGGCGACTCGGGCTCGGTGACCCTGTCGGGCGAGAAGATGTTCGTCATCGACGGCGCCACCGCCAACCTGATCATCGTTGCCGCCAAGGCCAACGGTGGTATCCACCTGTACACGGTCGACGGCGACGCATCGGGCCTCACCCGCGAGTCGCTGGCCACCATGGACCAGACCCGCAAGCAGGCTCGCCTGACGTTCGACAACACGCCTGCACAGCACCTGGCCGACACCAACAATTTCGAGATGATCTCGACCATCCTCGACCTGGCCGCCGTTGGTCTTGCCGCAGAGCAGGTCGGTGGCGCCCAGTTCGTCATGGAGATGGCTGTTCAGTACGCCAAGGATCGTGTGCAGTTCGGTCGTCCGATCGGTTCGTTCCAGGCCATCAAGCACAAGTGCGCCGACATGTTGCTCGAGGTCGAGTCGGCCAAGTCTGCTGCGTACTACGCCGGCTGGTGTGCTGCCGAGATGAACGACGAGCTGCCCTCGGTCGCCTCGCTGGCCAAGGCCTACTGCTCGGAGGCGTACTTCCACTGTGCGGCCGAGAACATCCAGATCCACGGCGGCATCGGCTTCACCTGGGAGCACCCGGCTCACCTGTACTTCAAGAGGGCCAAGAGCTCTGAGCTGATGTTCGGCGATCCCGCCTACCACCGCGAGTTGCTGGCACAGCGAATCGGCCTGTAGCCGATTCGCGGTTGGTACTGAATCGGCCTGTAGCCGATTAGGGCTTCCCCGTTGCCGGGCCCCGTCACCTTGGTGGCGGGGCCTGGTCGCGCTCGGGGTCGATGTGAGGGCGTATCCTGATCGGTCTCATGTTCATCGTCGCCGCGATATTGGTTGCAGTGATCGTGTTCGTCATCGCGGCCTGGGCTATCGGTCGTGAGGCGCAGCGCTTGGGGTCGCAGCGTCTGATGCCCGTGTATCGGCTCGATGAGGCCGTCGATTTCGTGTCGGGTCGACTGTCGTTCGAGCTGGCTGCTTCGATGTCTCGCGACGAGGTCCGCGAGGTTCTTCGCGAGCACACGAACGTCTTGCAGTTCGAGGGTGGGGGAGCCGCCGACATCGAGGCCGAGCCGGTTCTTCTACAGGGAGAGTCTGTTGTGGCGGGGGTTTACCGTCGTGTCAGATCTGGCGGTTTCGATGTGACGCGTCCCCAGGTCGATGCGGTGGTGGCCGAACACCTCGCTTACTTGGCGGCCATCGGTGCCTTGGGTCGGGTCGAGGGGCAATAGAGTGTGGGGAATGGATCGTCCAAAGGGCCTCGAGGGGTTTCGCTTCGTCGGAGACAAGCGCACCCAGATCGTCTATGACCTCGACCAGTGCACCGAAGCCGACGCCGTAGCCGACCTCGCTGCGGCTCACCAGTTCGCAACGTTCGGACCAGACACGTTGGCTGAGGCGCGCAACCGCGGCTATCGGCCGAGCCCGACCTCGCGCTGACGGCACCCGGGTGGCGTTCGAATCCAGCGAGATCACCATCGAGCAGGGCGGCCCTACGCTCGAGGCGTACTTGACCATGCCCAAGGGCGCCGGGTCTTCGGTGCCGGGGGTGGTGTTGGTTCACGGGTTCCCGTCCATCGCCCGGCCGGGTAAGCCGAGCCAGTCGTACCACCTGTTGGCCGAGCGCATCAGTGACGAATTGGGCTGGGCCGCGCTGGCGGTCAGCCTCCGCGGTTGTGGCGATTCGGAAGGACAGTTCTCGGCGCGAGGCTGGATTTCCGATGTCGACCGTGCGGTTGCAACCATCGGCGAGAATGCAAAGCGGGTTTGCCTGATCGGCTCAACGACGGGCGGCAGCCTCGCGATTGTGGCGGCGGCGCTGAACCCTGCGGTCGGTGCGGTCAGTGCAATTGCTGCACGGGCCGACTTCGACGATTGGGCGGCCCAACCGCAAGCGTTTCTCGACCATTGTCGCCGGGTGAAGGTGGTCGACGAGGACGGCTATCCCGAGTCTCTGCAGGACTGGTCGGCCGAACTGAAGACGTTCCGACCGATCGATCATGTGTCCAAGCTGGCCGGCCGCGAACTGATGGTCATCCACGGGGCCGCAGACAGGCAGGTGCCCGCCGGTGATGCCAGGGTGCTGGCCGACGCCCACGGCGCAGCGCATCTGCGAATCCTCGACGGTGGCGACCATCGGGTTCGCCACGACCCTCGCTGTGTTGCACTGCTGTTCGGCTGGCTCGACCGCCAGAGCGATTAGCCGGCCGGCGGGGTCAGAGCCCGGGCTTGAAGATCATCAGGTAGAGCTCGACGATCATCAGAACCGTGATGATCGTGACGCCAAGGGTCGCCTTGCTCTCGGCGGCGCGGTCGCCGTTCGCCATCGCCTTCTCGCCGGGGATGACCATGGCGTGCATTACGCCGAGGATGGCTACCCACACGACGAAGGCGATTGCGAGCCAGGCCTGCGACATCTTGTAGGCCTCGTCTGACATTCCCGCTATGCCAAATCCGATGAGGCCGGCGACGATGATTCCGCTCGAGTAGATGCGCATGCTGTTGGCAGCCATGAACCTCAGCAGGGCCGAGCGGTCGCTGCTGTCGGCCATCTGCCTGGAGAGGATGGGGTGCACGAAGGCCGGGGAGAACCCGACGATCAGCGCCAGGATGTGCAGGAGGAGCATGACGTTGTAGGGGGTATCGCCCGGGGCTGCCAGAATCATGGTGGCCACGCTATCTGCGCCCGTCGCATTCGGCCTCAACCGTCTTTGGGTTTTCCGGCCTTCTTCAGTTCGGCCCTGTACGACCTGATCTCGGCCAGCACCGCGGGGTCGTCGACGTCGGCCACAGACCTGGCGAGATCGTCGCTGAAGGCCCCGGCAGCCTGCTGCCAGCCCTCGGGGGTCACTCCGAACCGCTTGGCCAACAGGGCTATGAAGATCCGGGTCTTTTCGGCCCCGAACCCGGGCAGAGCCCGCAGTGTGCGCGCCAGTTCGGCACCGTTGCCTGCCTGGCGCCAGATCGTCGTCGGGTCGCCTTCGTGGCTGTCGACCAGATGACGGCACAGCTCGTGTGTCCGCTTGGCCATCGAGGCCGGGAACCGGTGCAATGCCGGCTTTGCCGCGAACAACTCGACCACAGAGTCGACGTCCAGACCCGCTATGGCCGACGCGTCCAGGGCCAAGCCGTGCGATTCGTCCAAGCGTTGTGCCAGCCGGTAGGGGCCCTTGAAGGCCAGCTCGATAGCAATCTGTTGGTCCAGCAACATGCCGATCATGAGTGCCAGCGGGTTCTGGTTCAGCAGGGCGTCGGCGTCGTCGTCGCCCGTGACCTTCAGCGGCGTCATCAGTGGGCCAGGTAGCTCCACGGGTCGGCGAGGTCGGGGTCGAGCCCGTACTCCTCGATCGCCTGGGCAACCGTGCCCTTGTCGACGCGGCCGGTTGCCGCCAGCCGATCGAGCACCGCCACGACCACATGGGGCGTGTCGATCTCGAAGTGGCGACGGAGCGCCTCGCGGGTGTCGGAACGGCCGAAACCGTCGGTCCCCAGGGTCGTCCAGTCGCGTGGGCTCCACCTCGAAACCTGCTCTGGAACCGACCGCATGAAGTCCGAAACGGCTACGACGGGCCCGCTGCCCGAGGACAACAGCTGCGTGACATATGGGGTCCGCGGCTCGGCGTGGGGGTGGAGGCGATTGTGCCGCTCGGCCGAGATGGCGTCCTCGCGAAGCGCCTTGTACGAGGTGGCGCTGTAGAGGTCGACGGCAATTCCGTAGCGCTCGAGCAATATCTCGCCAGCCTCGCGGGCGGCCGAATGCGACGAACCCGAGAACACGATGGTCGCTTCGGCTTCGCGTCCGTCGGGTGCGGCGGCGAAGCGGTACATGCCCCTCAAGAGCCCGTCGACGTCTAGACCCTCGGGCGCCGGAGGTTGCAGGTAGTTCTCGTTGTAGGCGGTGACGTAGTAGAAGACGTCCTCGTTGGCCTCGTACATGCGCCGCAGCCCGTCCTTGACGATTGCGCCCAGTTCGTAGGCGAACGCCGGGTCATATGCCTGGCACGGCGGCACGGTCGACGCCAACAGCAGACTGTGGCCGTCCTGGTGCTGCAGGCCCTCGCCGTGCAGAGTGGTGCGGCCGGCCGTGGCGCCGATCAGGAACCCGCGGGCTCGGCTGTCTGCCGCGGCCCAGATCAGGTCGCCGACGCGCTGGAAACCGAACATCGAATAGAAGATGTAGAAGGGCACCATCGGTACGCCTCGGGTGGCGTACGACGTGGCGGCAGCGGTGAACGACGCCATCGAGCCTGCTTCGGTGATGCCCTCTTCGAGGATCTGGCCGGTGCGCTTCTCGGTGTACGACAACAGCAGGTCGTGATCGACCGGCTCGTACTTCTGCCCCTGGGATGCGTAGATGCCGACTTCGCGGAACAGTGAGTCCATGCCGAAGGTGCGGGCCTCGTCGGGGATGATCGGCACCACGCGCTCACCGAACCCGTTCTCGCGCAGCAGGGCGCGAAGCAGGCGGGTGAAGGCCATGGTGGTCGAGACCTCCATCTTGCCGCTGCCCGCTGCCATCTCGTCGAATGGGCCGTCGGACGGCAGCGGCAGAGCCCGCCTGCGCCAGTGCCCGTCGCGGCTCGGAAGCGGGCCGTCGAGGGCCTTGCGTCTGGCCTTCAGATACTGGATCTCGGGCGAATCCTCGGGCGGCATGCAATATGGCGGGTCGTACTCGTCGAAGTCTTCTGGCACCAGGTCAACGACGTTCAGCCGCTGGCGGATGATCTCGAGCTGATCACGGTTGAGCTTCTTGATCTGGTGGGTGGCGTTGCGGCCTTCGAGGTCGGGCCCCAGTGTCCAGCCCTTTACCGTCTTGGCCAGGATGACGGTCGGCGAACCGACGTGATCGACGGCGGCCTTGTACGCCGCGTAGAGCTTGCGATAGTCGTGACCGCCGCGGGGCAACAACCGAAGGTCGTCGTCGCTCAGGTGCTCGACCATCTTGCGCAGGCGCGGGTCGGGCCCGAAGAAGTGCTCGCGGATGTACGCGCCCGACTCGACCGAGTAGCGCTGGAACTCGCCATCGACTGTCGAGTTCATCTTGTTGACGAGGACCCCGTCGACGTCGCGGGCGAACAGTTCGTCCCAGCCGGTGCCGTGGATGAGCTTTACGACATTCCAGCCTGCGCCCCGGAACACGGCCTCGAGTTCCTGGATGATCTTGCCGTTGCCGCGCACAGGGCCATCGAGGCGTTGCAGGTTGCAGTTGATGACGAACACGAGGTTGTCGAGCCGTTCGCGTGCGGCCAGCGACAGGGCCCCCAGCGTCTCTGGTTCGTCGACCTCACCATCGCCCAGGAACGCCCATACGCGAGACTCTGAGGTGTCGTCTATGCGGCGGTGGTGGAGGTAGCGGTTGAACCTGGCCTGGTAGATCGCGTTGATGGGGCCGAGGCCCATCGAGACGGTGGGGTATTCCCAGAACTCGGGCATCAGCCGCGGGTGGGGGTAGCTCGACAGGCCGGTGCGGCCGATCTCGCGCCTGAAGTGGTCGAGGTCTTCCTCGCTGAGACGACCCTCGAGGAAGGCCCTGGCGTAGATACCCGGCGCGGCGTGTCCCTGGATGTAGATGTGATCGCCGGGGTGGCCGTCTTCCTTGCCGCGGAAGAAGTGGTTGAACCCCACGTCGTACAGCGACGCCGACGAGGCGAAGGTCGACAGGTGGCCACCGATGCCGTCGGCGTGCTTGTTGGCGGTGGTGACCATGGCCACCGCGTTCCAGCGAATCAGCGAGCGGATGCGCTTCTCGAGCGGCTCGTCGCCAGGGAACCACGGTTCGAGTTCGGGTGGGATGGTGTTGATGTACGGGGTGTTGATGGTGGCCGGGAAGTCGACGCCCAGGTGAGAGGCCTTGTCGAGCAGGCGCCGCAGTATGAACGAAGCTCTATTGCGGCCGTGTTCTTCGACCACTGCGGAGAAGGATTGCTCCCACTCGTCGGTCTCAAGGGGGTCGATGTCGGGAAGTTGCTGGGAGAAACCCTCGTACATGAGGTCAATGGTGCCAGCGCAGGCGCACTTCGCCTCGGCATTCGCTTGCAGAAACTGGCAGGATGCTTTCGTGACGACCAGGGCCTACACAGACGGAGCGTGTTCGGGCAACCCCGGTCCGGGTGGTTGGGCGTTCGTCGTCGACGACGGGCCCTGGGCCAGCGGCGCCGAGGCGATGACCACCAACCAGCGAATGGAGATCACGGCTGCGTTCGAGGCGGTGCGGCGGGTGTCTGGCCCACTGGAGATCGTCAGCGACTCGACCTATGTCGTCAACTGCTTCGTTCAGCGCTGGTGGGAGGGTTGGCTGAAGCGGGGGTGGAAGAACTCCAACCGCCAGCCAGTCGCCAACCGCGACCTGTGGGAACCCTTCATCGACCTGGTCAACCGTCGCGGCGACGTCAAGTTCGTCTGGGTCAAGGGACACAACGGCGACCGCATGAACGAGGCGGCCGACAGGCTGGCAACCGATGCCTCCGCGCACCAGAGGGGCCGGTCTGGTGTGCGCTTCGACGAGTCGGTTCTGAGCGGGGCAGCAGACGATGCCCATGTCCAGCCCGAGATCGGCGACGGGCCCGTGGTGGTGGTCACGGGCCATCGCCCGACCGAGCTGGGTGGCTGGGACCTGGCCAACCCGGTGGCCGATTCGCTGCGGCGTCAGTTGGCCGAGATCCTCAGAGCAAAAAAGCAGGTCGATCCCCAGGTCAGCGTCGCCACCGGCCTGGGGCTGGGGGCAGAGATGCTTGCGGCCGAGGCCGCGCTGATGGCAAACGTGCCATACACCGCCGTGATCGCTTTCGAAGGAATCGACGAGAGATGGCCGCCGGCGACCCGCCGACGCTTTGGTCAGTTGCTCGAATCGGCGGCAAGGGTCGAGATCGTCGGCGACGTACCCGTGGGCAAGGATGCCTTCGCGGCCGCAATGCGCAAACGCGACGAGTGGCTCGCCCGAAATGGCACCGAAGCGATCATGATCTGGAACCGTCACGACCCGATTCTGGGTCGCGCACACGATCGGTTCGACCGCGCCTTCGAAGGCGGCGTGTGGGTGATCGAGCCCCCGACAGACGGCTAGGCAGACTCGACCAGCGCCGCGAGGCGCTCGAGCGTTGCTTCCATGTTCGCGGGGTGCTTCTCGGGGTAGCCAAGAAGCTCGATCCCCTTGGGCCACATGGCCGTGGACCAGTCGAAGGTCTCGCGCACCAAAGTGCCTCCGTCGACGGGTTCTAGTTCGTAGCGCCAGCGATGCTTGCCGAAGTGGGCCCAGGCGATCAGCCGGTCCTGTTCGAACTCGACGACCTTGCTCTTGATGAAGTAGGGAACGCCCATCTTCATGCTCATGCTGAACGTCGAGCCCATCTCGAGCTTGGTCTCGGGCCCACGTGACGATTGCACCGTGCCGGACCCATCGAAGTCGCTGTGGCGGGCCGGCGTTCGCAAGATGTCGAAAATCTCGGCCGCGGAAGCCGCGATGACTCGTTCAACCGAAACTTGTCGTTCACCCATGGCAGTGAACCTATCGGCGGCTCGGCCCAAGCTGACAGGTGTCCACTACGCTCCGGTCATGACCCACGAGTTCGAACCAGTCGAAGAACCGCAAGGCGACGGGGGGCTGTCGACGCGTCAGAAGATCAACCTGGTGCTGATCGCCCTGCTTGGGATAGCGCTGGCGTTGTTCATAGTCCAGAACCCAGACGGCCAAGACGTCGAATGGCTGTCGTTCAAGTGGAATCTCCCGATGTGGTTGATCGTCCTTGGGTCGGCGCTGGCCGGTGCCGTCCTTTCCACGGTCGGACGGCTCGTGGTCGGCCGGCGCCGATCCAAGAACAAATAGGTTCTGGCGAGCCTGCGGGCGATTCAGCTAGCCACGTAGTTGGCGAATTGCTCTTCGCCCAGCTCGCCGAACACCAGGCTCGGGTCGCTGCCGTCGGCGGGCACTATGACCCAGGCCGGCTGGCCCCTGACGCCATAGTCGCGCCACAGGTCTCCAGATCCGTCGGGTACGTGAGGAATCGTCGCAACCCCTCGTTGTTCGACGAAGTCCATCATGGCGTCGGTGCCGTCCCTGCCCGGGACCCCGACGATCACGATGTCGTCGCCGTATTCAGCCTTCGCCGATGCGACCGCACCGGCTTCTCGTTGGCAAACCGTTCACCAGGGTGCCCAGAACCAGATCAACACGTCGCGGCCTACGAACTGGTCGACATCCAGGGTCGATCCGTCGAGGGTCTCGCGGGCCAGGGCCAGAACCGCAGGTCTGGTCTCGGCCTCGCTGGCGGTGCCCGCACCCTCGGCCGAGCCGCCGGTTGTCGGCGCTCCCGGTTGGGTGGTCGAGACCGCAGCGGACGTGGTGGTCGGGTCATCGCCGCTGGTCGTGCCCGCCGAATCACTCGACGAACCCGAACCGCACGCAGCTCCCAGAACAGCCGCCAGGGCAAACCCCGCGACCGCCTTTCTCATCTTCATCTCCTTTCGGGCACGTGTGCCGTTACCGTTGCAAGAGTGAGTACCCGAGCTCTCATCATCACGTCGCTCATCACCGGACTGGTCATTCTCGTGGCGTTCGCCATCCAGGTGGTCATCGCCCTCTAACCTCGGATTCGACCGTCTGTCCGATGCAACCGTGAACCCGCGATCGAGGTGGCCCATTCCATGGCAACAGAACAAAACTTCGACATAGTCGTCATCGGCGGCGGTCCCGCTGGTTACGCGGCCGCTCTCTACGCAGGGTCGGCCGGGCTGTCGGTGGCCCTGGTCGAGCGAGACAAGGTCGGCGGAACCTGCTTGCACCGCGGCTGTATCCCGGCCAAGGAACTGCTCGAGACGGCCGCGGTCGCTCGCACCGTGCGCGAGGCCCACGAGTTCGGCGTGCTGGCGTCTGAGAACGGGCTCGACTTCTCGGTCACCCAGACCCGCAAGCAGGCCATCATCGACCAGCTCACCGCTGGGGTCGAGGGTCTGCTCAAGCGTCGCAAGGCTGTGGTGTTCGAGGGCACGGGCAAGCTGGGGGCGGGGCGAACGGTCTTGGTTGAGGGTTCCGACGGTTCCACCACCACCATCACGGGCGAGCGGGTGTTGCTGTGCGCCGGGTCGGTGCCCAGAACCCTGCCAGGGTTCGAAGTCGACGGAACCCGCGTGATGACTTCGGACGAGGTCCTCTCCATGCCAAAGATTCCGGCGACGGCTGTTGTCATCGGCGGTGGGGCGATCGGATGTGAGTTCGCGTCGATGATGGCCGACCTCGGCGCCGACGTCACCATCCTCGAGGGGCTCGATCAGATCGTGCCAGGCGTCGATACCGACATCTCCAAGCTGCTGAGCCGCTCGTTCGCCAAGCGCGGCATCGAGGTCAAGACGGGTGTCAAGGTCACCGGGCACACACCGACAGACACCGGCACCGTTGTTCACATCGATGGCGCCGACGACCTCGAGGTCGAGGCTGTGGTGGTGTCGATCGGCCGACGTCCCTACGCCGACCTGTTGGGTCTTGCCGACACAGCGGTCGAGGTCGACGAGCGCGGGTTCATAAAGGTCGACGAGTTGTGCCGCACCGGCGAGCCGGGCGTCTACGCGCTGGGGGATCTCATCGCTACGCCGGCATTGGCTCACGTGGGGTTCGCGGAGGCCATCATGGTGGTCCAGGACATCCTCGGTGAAGACCCGATGCCCATCGACTACGGCAAGGTTCCCTGGGCGATCTATTGCCACCCCGAGGTCGCGTTCGCAGGTATGACCGAAGAACAGGCCCGGTCGGCGGGATACGACGTGCTGGTTTCCAAACACCGGTTCACGGGTAATGGTCGAGCCATGATCGTCAACGAGACCGATGGCATGGTCAAGATCATCGCCGAGAAGTCATCCGACGGCACCGGTGGCCGCATTCTGGGTGTCCACATGATGGGGCCGTGGGTCACCGAGCAACTCGGTCAGGGCTACCTGGCGGTCAACTGGGAAGCCACTGTCGACGAGGTCGCCCAATTCATCCAGCCCCACCCGACCATGTCCGAACTGTTCGGCGAGAGCGTTCTGGCAATGACCGGCCGCAGCCTCCATGGCTGACACGATCTCGTAGCAACTAGCAAAAAATTCAGACCACCCACGCGCAGGAAGCTCAGGAATCAGCACCATGGCAAACGTCGAGATGCCCCAGCTTGGTGAAACCGTCACCGAAGGAACAATCACCCGTTGGTTCAAGCAGATCGGTGATTCGGTCGCCGTCGATGAGGTCTTGTTCGAGGTGTCGACAGACAAGGTGGACTCCGAGGTTCCCTCGCCTGCGGCCGGTGTCCTGACCGAGATTCTCGGTCCCGAGGGCGAGACCGTCGAGGTCGGCGCCGTGCTTGCCGTCATCGGCGATGGCGCAGCGCAACCTGCGGCCGCACCCGAGTCGGCCTCGGTCGAGCCCGAGCCCGAACCCGAGCCCGCTCAGCAGCCAGATCCAGAGCCCGCTTCGCAACCGGCGCCCGAGCCGGCCCCCCAGCCCCAGCCGGCGGCACCGGCAGCTCCTGCCCCCGCCGCCCAGCCGTCGGCTGCGTCCGATGACGACGACAATCGGCTCCTCTCGCCCGTGGTCCGCAGGCTCATCCGTGAGAACAACCTCGATGCGGCGGCCATCCAGGGCACCGGCGTTGGCGGGCGAATTACGCGCAAGGACGTGCTCGACGCCATAGACGCCGGCGCATCGTCGGCCCGCGAGGCCCAGCCCGCCCCGGCACCCCAGCCCGCCCCGGCACCCCAGCCCGCCCCAGCACCCCAGCCCGCGGCCCAGCCGCAGCCTGCACCGGCACCTGCGCCCCAGCCGCAGCCTGCACCTGCGCCTGCTCCTGCGCAGTCGACGGCCGTCGGAACGCGCAGCGAGTTCGTGGCGTTCAACAACATCAGGCGCCGCACCGGCGAACACATGGTTCATTCGAAGGCCATCGCCCCCCACGCCCTGACGGTGATGGAGGTCGACTACGAGGGCGTCAGCCAGGTCCGGTCGGTCCACAAGGCTGCCTTCAAGGAGGCCGAGGGCTTCAGCCTCACCTTCCTGCCGTTCATCGTTCGTGCGGTTGTCGATGCTCTGGGCGACTGGCCGTATATGAACGCGTCGGTCGAGGGAGAGGGCCTTCGGGTTCACCGCGACGTCAACATCGGCATCGCCGTCGACCTCGAAGGGGAGGGCTTGATCGTTCCGGTGATCCGCAACGCCGATGGCATGCGCCTCAAGGCGATCGCCCGCTCGATCAACGACCTCGCCGATCGCGCCCGCTCCAAGGCGCTCGGCGTCGACGACATCACCGGCGGCACCTTCACTCTTTCGAACAACGGCTCGTTCGGCACTTACACCACAGCGGCCATCATCAACCAGCCACAGGTCGCAGTGCTGTCCACCGACGGCATCGCCCGCCGCCCCGTGGTCGTCAGCGACCGGTTCGGGTCCGAGTCGATAGCCATCCACTCCGTGGGCCACCTCGCCATGTCGTGGGACCACCGCGCCTTCGACGGCAGCTACGCCGCCGGGTTCTTGCGGCAGGTCAAGCAAACACTCGAAACCCGTGACTGGGCGACCGAGCTGTAGATGGGCGTTCTCAGGCAGCGTTGGTTGGGCCGGGTTGGCTACCTCGAAGCCCTCGACCTCCAGGACGCGCTCTATCGCGGCACGGCCGACCACCTGCTGCTGCTCGAACACCCTCCCGTCTACACGCTCGGTGCCTCTGGCGACCCGGCGCATGTCTTGGTCGACCCTGCCGCGGTCGGTGCCGAGATGCACCGCGCCAGCCGCGGAGGCGACGTCACCTATCACGGTCCGGGACAACTGGTTGGCTATCCGATACTGACGGTGCCCGGTAGGCGTGGCGGCGGGATGGCAGACACCGTCGTCTATGTCCGTAGCGTCGAGCAGTTGATCATCGACACACTCAACGAACTGGGACTAGCCGATGTCGGGCGAGTCGAGCGTTATCCCGGAGTGTGGGTCGAGCCCCAGGGCCACCAGCCTCGCAAGATCGCTGCCATCGGCGTGAGATTGTCGAGGGGCCGGTCAATGCACGGCTTCGCCCTGAACGTCGACCCCGATCTGTCGATGTTCGACCACATCGTTCCGTGCGGCATCGAAGAATTCGGCGTCACATCGTTGGCCGCCGAGGGCTGCCATGTCGACATGGCTGACGTGGTCGAGGTGGTGTTCGACATATCGCAACGGATATGGGGTGTCGACGGTGTCGACCGGGCTGCGGTCACCGAGCGGGTGGCCACATCGGACATAGCTCCGTTCACCAGAGGTCTCGGGGCAGGCCAGTTGGTCTCGCCCGACCGGCACATGCAACCCGCTGGCTCTGCGACACAGGTCGAGGGGCTGACGATCGGCAAGCGCGGTCCAGGCGGTCGCATGTCGAAACGTTTGGCCCAAGCCGGCGTCGAGGGCGGTCTGGCCATCGACACCCGCAAGCCCGACTGGCTGAAGGCCAGGGCAAACATGGGCGCACAGTACCGAGACCTCAAGCGCACGATGCGGTCGTTCGAGCTCAGCACGGTGTGTGAAGAAGCCTCGTGTCCCAACATCTTCGAATGCTGGGGTGAGGGCACGGCGACGTTCCTCATCAACGGAGAGCGCTGCACCCGCGCTTGTGGGTTCTGCCATGTCGACACCAGGCGCCCGGAACCCCTCGACGAGGACGAGCCCCGTCGGGTCGCTGAGGCCGTGGCTGCGATGGGGCTGGGCCACGTGGTGATAACCGCCGTGGCCCGCGACGACCTGGCCGACGGCGGTGCGTCTGGTTTTGCCCGCTCCATAGAGGCGATCCGCCAGAAGGTTCCCAGCGCTGCCGTGGAAGTGCTCATCAGCGATTGCAGGGGTGACGCCGAGGCTCTGGACGTGATCTTCGAGGCCCGTCCCGACGTGATGAACCACAACCTCGAGACCGTCGCCCGGCTGCAGAGGGCGGTACGGCCATCGGCCGGCTATGCCAGAAGCCTGGGGGTTTTGGCCCGTGCCAAGAGCGCCGGGCTGGTCACAAAGTCGGGTCTCATCGTCGGCATGGGCGAGAGCACCCAGGAGGTCGAATCGGCCCTGGCCGATCTGGCCGCCATCGGATGCGACATCGTCACCATCGGCCAATACCTGAGGCCTACGACCAACCACCTTCCGGTGCACCGCTGGGTCGAGCCCGCCGAGTTCCAGCTCTATCGCGAGCTCGGGGCGAAGCTGGGCATTGGCCACGTCGAGGCCAGCCCGCTGACACGCTCGAGTTATCACGCCGGCTCGGCTGCGCGCTCGGTCTCCGCCTGACGCCCAGCGGTTGCGCTGTGTAATCGGTCACCACGCTGCCAGTTGTTCAGTGGGCGATGGCGATCCCGCTCTGGCGCCGACTAGCGTGCAGGATCTAAAGGGCCGTCGAACGCACAGAGTGGTCGACAGACGTACGCACACGACATAGAGTGGTCGTCACTCGCTCGATCCAGGTGATGATCGGGCATCCGGGAGCAGGTGGAGAGGAGATGACGGTGCGGAAGTATCGAATTGGGGTACGCAGATCGTTCGTCGCGTTGTTGGTGCTCGCAGGCGCGATCGCCCCGGTTTCTCCCGCCGCGGCCGCCACCGGGTCTATCTCGTTCGATTCGCCTTCTACCAACGTCGCCGAAGACGTCGGTTCGATCTCGATCGGGCTCAGCCGCACCGACACGACCGACGAGGTCACCGTCGACTACGTGGTCAGCGGCGCCAACTCGTCCGACTTCACCATCGCCACCGGCACGGCCAGCGGCACCATCACATTCCCCGCCGGTGCCGCGACTGCCTCTATGGCGGTGTCGATCAACGACGACCTGATCGGCGAGGGCGGCACCGAGACCTTCACCATCCAGCTCCAGAACCCACAGAACATCACCAGCCCGGGCGACGCCTACACCCTCGGCCAGGCCACGAATCAGCTGGGCATCACCGACGACGGCGATGCCGGCGCCATCGTGTTTGCGGCCGCCAACGGGTCGGTGAACGAGGCCGATACCGACGTGGTTGCCCAGGTGGCTGTGACCCGTACGGGTGGGTCAGAGGGTGCGGTCACCGCGCGCGTTCAATCCACTGGTGGCACCGCTACCGGCGCCGACTACGCCAACGTCAACACCGTGTTGTCGTGGGCCGACGGCCAGTCCGCGGCCCAGAACGTCGGTGTGACCGTCAGGGGTGACAACATCGTCGAGTCTCCCGAAACGGTTCAGCTGTCGATCACGTCGACCACGGGCGGGGCCTCGGGCAGCGGAACGCACACGCTGACGATCAACGACGACGACCAGGCGGGCACCGTCGAGTTCGCGACGGCGGTCGAAAAGACCGTCAACGAGGGAGCCGGTTCGGTGTCGGTGACGTTCAACCGTGTCGGCGGTTCGGACGGAACGATTTCCGCGCCCTACTCGACCACCGATGTGACCGCCACCGCGGGCAGCGACTACACGAGTACGTCCGGAACTGTCACCTTCAACCAGGGCGAGACCAGCAAGACCATCAATATCCCGATCATCGACGACCTCGACTTCCTCGAACCCGACGAGGAAACCTTCAACGTCCAGCTGCCCGGCGACACCTTGATCATCAAGATCGTCGACAACGACCTCGTGTTGCGAGCCTTCACCGACGTCTACACCTCGCGTGAAGACACGGTGTTCGACTCTCCGTTCAGCGTGCTCGACAACGACACCGGTCCCACCGCCCCTGGTGTCGACCTCGACGTCGTTGCGTTCGGTACACCGACTCCGGGTGGTGTGCTCTCCAACATCGATCTCGCCAATGGAACGTTCACCTACACCCCGCCCACCAACTACGCGGGTGCGGTGTTCTTCGGATACGAGATAACCGACGGCGTGTCCAGCGCGTCGGGAACGGTTCGTATCAACATCACCGACGAGAACTCTGCGCCACAGGGCGTCGACGACCTCTTCCCACTGTTGTCACGCGTCGATCCCACAGTTCTTCCCGTCCTCGACAACGACATCGACCAAGACGGCGACACTCTCAGAGTGGTCACGGCCACCCTCACGACGCCCGCAGGCAACGAGGTCGACTGCACCAGCGGTACCGGATGCTTGTTCACGCCGGTCGACGGGTTCATCGGTGAAGACACCTTCGTCTACACGCTTGCCGACACGAGCGATGTCACGGCGAGTGCCACGGTCGTCGTGTTCGTCGGCATTCCTCGCGGCTGCGATGCCGTTGCGACCCCCGGAGTCGAGCTGCGGGGCACGCCCGATAGCGATGTTCTGTGCGGATCCGAGGGCGACGACATCATCGACGGGCGGGGCGGCGATGACTTCATCCTCGCCGGTGGCGGCAACGACATCCTGGTTGGCGGAGAGGGCAAGGACCTCCTGCTCGGTGGCGACGGCGACGACGAGATCACGCCGGGGCCCGGCGAGAACGACGACACCGTGGGCGGCGACGGAAACGACACCGTCATCTACGAAGGCACCGCCCCTGGCTCTGACCCGGCAGCAACCGGCGCCGACACGGTCTTCATCACGGATGGATCGATCTCGATCGACACGGCGAACGATCAGGCTTCGCCGCCCGAAGGCACCGACGACGCCGACGAACACGAGTCGGTCGAGACCATCGTCTTCAGCGGCCTGGGTGGCAATGACACGGTCACCGTGCAGGCCAGCGAACGTGCTGCCATGGAGCTGAATGGCGGAGCTGGTTCGGCCGACCGCCTCAAGTACGACACGACGGGCCTCGAGGGCGTCACCAACAGCGGCTCTGTCATCAGCGCCACCGGTCGCCAGCCGGTCAACCACTCGAGCTTCGAGATCATCGAGACCGACCGCTTCCTCCGCAGGCTCACCCCCGGATCTGACATTCTCCGCGTCGATTTCTCGGCTCCCGAGGGTCTGATCATCGACCCTGCCGAATCCGGCGACACGATCAACGTGTACTTCGGTCAGTTGAGCGGCCCACTCGAGATCAATGATTCGGGCGAGATCGGTGACGACGTCTTGAACGTTTACGGCACACAAGCCGACGACGAGATCGAGATCCGCCCGACGTCGGTGCGCACCCCAGGCGAGACCGTGGGCTTCCGTGGCTCTGAAAGGCTCAACGTTTACGGCGAAGCGGGCGACGACGTGATGTCCATCGATGTCATCGCCGGCTTCAGGCCCAAGGTGCTGTCGCCAGCCCTCATCGTTCTCGGCGGATCCGGCGCCGACACCTTGATTCTCACCAGCGAGGCCGAGTGTTTCGTGTCCGATTCGCTGTTGGTGCACCCCAAGACCGGTCGCACCGTCGACAGTGTCATCGTGTCGATTCCTGGTGTAGGCGACTTCGATGTCGCCGAGGTCGAGGTCCTGCACTATGACTGTGCCAACGAGTCAGGCACCAGGCCGCTGCAGCGCGGCTACTGGATCGTCGATGAGGATGGCAACGTCACAGCCTTTGGCGTCACCGACTTCGGCGACAATGTGAACCCCTCGGCTCCGGTCACAGGATTGGCCGGCCGTCTCGACAAGCAGGGTTACTGGACGGTTGAAGCCAACGGTCGCGTCACCCCGTTCGGTTGGGCCGACGATCACGGCGACCTCGTCGACCTGGGTATCGAGCCTGCCCACCCAATCGTTGGTATCTCGAGTCTTCCCGATGGCGAGGGCTACTACCTGCTCGGGCGCGACGGCGGCATCTTCGCCTTCAAATCACCGTTCTACGGTTCGACCGGCAACATCGTGCTCGACCTTCCGGTCAAGGCGATGGACGTCGCGCCGGGTGGCAACGGCTACTGGTTCGTCGCTGCCGATGGTGGTGTGTTCGCATACGGGCCAGGCGCCGGTTTCCACGGTTCGCTGCCCGAGTACGTCCGCTACGAAGACCTGGCCGCCGACATCGTCGGCATGGCCGCTACCGCTTCGGGCAAGGGATACTGGCTGGTCGCCGCCGATGGCGGCGTGTTCGCATTCGGTGACGCGCCGTTCCTGGGCTCGGTCCCCGGAGTTCTCGGCCCGGTAGATCTGGCGGCGCCGATCGTGGGAATCGTAGCGACGCCGTCGGGTAACGGTTACTGGATCGTGGCAGAGGACGGTGGCGTGTTCACCTTCGGCGATGCCCCGTTCGTCGGTGGATTTGGCGGAACGGGAACCGGTGGTGTGACCGCCCTTGCCGGGTGACCACTGAAAGTGGCGCGACTGCTACGCAGAGTGTAATCTCAGTTGTGTGAAATCGGCGTGGCCGAACGGCGTTAGACAACTGATGGGTGGCGTGGATGGATCCGGCAGGCAGCGATCCGAGCACTCAGGGTGGTCGCGAGTCGCCGGAACGTGTCAATTTCGTGAAATCGAAGTAGCCGTGTGTCATCACAAGTTGGCATGGAATAGCATCGCCACGGTCCGTGAAATGCCCGTTGCGATGGGGTGTAGAGAACGATTTTCCAGCGTTTTGGGTATCGGTCCGGACGCGGTGGGTGAGAGTTGGTGAGGGAAGTGATGGCACGTAGGCGAAAGGCAACACCCGCTATCGGCATCGCGTCGCTCCTCGTGTTCGCCTTCTCGTTGCTTGTAATTGCGGCCTCTTCGACCGCCGGCGCCCAGGAGCTGTGCCAGGATCCCAACGATCCTCTGGTATTGATCCCGTGCCCGACGACGACCACCACGACCACTACTACGTCAACTACGACCACCACGACCGAGAAGCCGACCACCACCACCAGTTCGACGACGTCATCGACCACGTCGACCACGTCGACCACGTCGACGACAACCACCACCACTCGTCCAGAGCGCACCACCACCACGCAGCGTCGCCCGGCCATCACCACGACCACCGTTCAGGAGCCGGTCACTTCCACCACGACGATCGTCGAAGCGACGGTGCCCGTCGACAGCACTACGTCGACCACGGCCACCTCGGTCGGAGCCGGCACAACCGAGAACACCAGCGACATCTCGGGCGAAGGCACCACCGACACCGATTCGGCCGAAGCGACGACGACCACCCAGGCCAGCACCAGCACCTCGGTCGAGCAGTCATCTGACGATGACGACCAGAGCTCGACGGCTGCCGGCGGCGCCGTCGACGACCGCGGGTCGGGTCCTGTCCTGCCGGTCGACGCCGGCGGCTCGGCCACCGGCCTCGTGTGGGTGATCCTGATAGCTCTCAATGTGCTCATGATCGGCGCGGTGCTTATCAGGCGCCGCCTGCGGCGCAATGCCATGGTGGGCCTCGGACCCGTTTGACCGGGCCGCTCGGCGCGGCTCAAATTGTCTGGTGCCAACCCAACATCGCCCCTCACCCGACGACCGCGTGTTTGCCTCCCGCATAGAGCGGGCGCGCGCCCAGCTCGACAGGCTCGGCTGCGACGCTCTGTGCGTGTCGGTAGGCGCCGACCTGCCCTATCTGATCGGGTACGAGGCCATGCCGCTCGAGCGGCTGACCATGCTGGTGGTCGACCGCAGCGGTCATCCGACCTTGGTGATCCCCGAACTCGAGGTTGCTCGCGTCGAACAGCGACCTGAGGTGTTCGAGGTCGTGGGTTGGGGCGAAACCGAAGACCCGATCACCTTGGTCTCCAAGCGGCTCGGCAACGCCGGCAAGATCGCCATGGGTGACACCACCTGGGCTCGTTTCGTAGTCGACCTCGTCAACCACCGCCCCTCGGTCGAGTTGATGCGGTCGGCGCCGGTGATGTCGCCGCTGCGCTCGGTCAAGGACGCGGCCGAGATCGACGCGCTTCGAACCGCAGCTGAGGCCGCCGACCGGGTGATAGCTCAGATCCAGGCCGGTGACGTGGCGTTGGTCGGGCGCACCGAGGCCGAGGTTTCGGCAGACGTTTCGGCCAGGCTCATCGCCGAGGGCCACGACGTAGTGAACTTCGCCATCGTGGCCGCCGGCCCCAACGCTGCTTCTCCGCACCACCACGCCGGTTCGACGGTGATCTCAGAGCGAGACTGTGTGCTGTTCGACATCGGCGGAACGCTGGCCGGCTATTGCTCCGACATCACCAGGTGTGTGTCGATCGGTGAGCCGTCCAGCGAGATGGCCGACCTGTACTCGGTGCTACACGAGGCTCAGCGGGCCGCGGTCGGCATCGCCGGCTCGGGTGCCGACGTCACCTGCCAAGACGTCGATCGAGAGGCTCGCCGAATCATCGCCGAGGCCGGCTACGGGCAGTACTTCATCCACCGAACCGGTCACGGTATCGGCATGGAAGAGCACGAGGACCCCTACATCGTCGAGGGCAACGATGCTCCGCTGGTAGCGGGCAATGCGTTCTCGGTCGAGCCGGGAATCTACGTTCCTGGTCGTCACGGAGCGCGCCTGGAAGACATCGTCGTGGCCGGCGACCGTGGGCCAGACCAGCTCAACCAGGCCGATCACTCTCTAGTGATCGTCGGGGGCTGACCGCCTCGTGGCAGCAACCTTCATGCTCCAATGGGCAACGGGTGGCTTGTTCTTCTTGTGGGTGACCACCAGACGGCGAGAGGTCAGCCTGGGTTATGGCTGGCTGATGAGAGGCACCTACATAATCATCGCCGGGCTCGGGCTGATAGCGGGTCTGAGGTGGGGTTCGATTCCGGTACGGGAGGTTTCGGCCGCAGCGGTTGTGGTGGCGGGTGCCATAGCGCTGGCTTCGTCCATCGTGCGCCGGCGCGCGGGGGTGTCGGGGCACAAGGCCGAGCACGACCGGCGCACCGAACGAGTAGCGGCGATGACCGGCATCGAGCGCAGCGCCGCGTCGCGCGACGATTCGTTGCCAGAGTTCGATCCGCGGCTCGATCTGATCGCTCCGGTGCTGGGTGTGGTGGGCCTGGTGGCGGCGGGGTTCGAAGCCGAAACCAACACGGTCCTCGCCGTGGCGCGCAACCTGGCCGGAGCCGCGTTCATCGGGGCCGTTACCGACGCCATGTTGCTGGGCCACTGGTATCTCGTCCAGCCAGGGTTGAAGAGGGCGTCGTTGCTCGAGCTGGTGCGTTATGTGGGCTGGACGTGGTTTCCAGAGGTCGTCTTGTTGCTCGTGCCTACCGGCATGGTCTCGGTGTGGACCGGAGCCATCGACGATGGCTACCAGGGGATTCTCGGCTGGTTCTGGGGTGTGTCGGCGGTGAGCACGATCGTGCTGGTGGGGGTGACGGTGGCGGCCTTGCGCGAGCGCTCGTATTCGGCGGTGATGGCGGCCACGGGCCTGTTGTATCTGGCGATTCTCACCGCGTTCGGCACCGATCTGGTGGCCAGGGCCGTGTTGGTCGGGTGATCTCCGACCTGACGCCGATGTTGGCGACGGCCGGCGAGCTTCCGGTCGACGACGACGGCTGGGCGTACGAGTTCAAGTGGGACGGCATGCGCTGTCTGGTTCGTCGCCACGCCAACGGGGTCGACCTGTTGACCCGAACCGGACGCAACGTCGCGGCTTCGTTTCCAGAGTTGCTCGAGTTCGCTCAGCTCTTGCCGCTGGACACCGTGGTCGATGGCGAGGTGGTTGCCCTCGACGACGCCGGCCGACCCGACTTTGCTCTCCTGCAGCGCCGCATGAACGTCGCCGCTGCGGCGCTCGACACCAGGTTGCTCGAATCGGTGCCGGTGTCGTTCTTCCCGTTCGATCTGCTGGAGTTCGACGGCCACGACCTGAGGGAGCTTCCCTGGCATCAGCGCCGACGGCTGCTGGAATCTGCCGAACTGGATGGTCCTCGATGGCGTGTGCCGCCGGCGTTCGAGTCCGACGGCGCCACGGTTCTGGATGCGGCCCGCCGTCTGTCGCTGGAAGGGGTGGTCGCCAAGCGCCGCGACTCGGCCTATCGACCGGGCGCCCGCTCGTCGGCGTGGCGCAAGATCAAGCTGGTGGCCCGAGACGAGTTTGTGGTGGTTGGGTGGACCGAGGGCTCCGGGAGACGCCAGCACACCCTGGGAGCCCTGCTGCTGGCCGCCTACGACGGCGGGCATCTTCGCTACGTCGGGTCGGTGGGAACAGGGTTCGACGACCAGGTACTCGAGCTCTTGCGGAACTCTCTCGAGCCGATCGAACGTCCAGACGACCCGTGCGAGCTGGGTCCACAGCGGCCCCGGGCCCGCTGGACCAAGCCCGAGCTCGTCGTGGAAGTCGCCTATGGGGAGTGGACGCGCGGGCCCGTGCTGAGGCACCCTTCCTTTTGCGGGATACGCCACGACCGACGGGCCAACGAGGTCGACATGCCGTCGACCGGGCGTCGCGAGAGGCTCGACTGAACCCGCTCGATAACGGAGATCTCATGCCACGTGCCATTTGGAACGGTTCGATCAGCTTCGGGCTGGTGACGATCCCGGTCAAGATGTACAACGCCGTGTCGCGCAAGTCGGTCAGCTTCAACCAGCTCGACGAGCGCACCATGAGCAGGATCAAGTACAAGAAGGTCTCTGCGGCCGATGGCTCCGAGGTTCCGGCCGACAAGATCGTGCGCGCGTTCGAGTACGCCAAGGGTCAGTACGTTCTGGTCAGCGACGAGGAGATCCAGTCGGTTGCGCCCAAGGCCGGGCGTGCGATCGACATCGAAGCGTTCGTCGACATCTCTGACATCGATCCCATGTCGTTCGACGGCTCTTACTACCTCGCCCCGACCGAGGGGTTCGAGAAGGCCTACCGATTGCTGAGCGAGGCCATGGAGGACGAGGGCAAGGTTGCCATCGCCAGGTTCGTGCGCAGCAACAAGCAGATGCTGGCCGCTATCCGGCCCAACGGCGGCCGCATGGAGCTGGCCACCCTCGTGTACGCAGACGAGATGGTGTCGCCCCAGTCGATCCCCGAGCTGGAAGCGGTCGCCGACGTCGAGGTGACGCAGGCCGAGCTGTCGATGGCCAAGCAGTTGATCGCTTCACTCGAGCGCGATTTCGACGTCTCCGAGTACCAGGACACCCATCGCAATCAACTGATCGACCTGCTCGAGCGCAAGGCCGCTGGCGAAGAGGTCGTGATGTCGGTGCCCGAGGTAGACGACGGCAAGGTCGTCGATCTGCTGGCTGCGCTGGAGGCATCGGTGGCGGCGGCCAAGGCGTCGCGAGCAGGGTCTGGCGACGGCGTCGGCAGCGACGACGGCCAGCAGGCACCGGCCAAGAAGGCCACCCGCAAGCGCGCTCCTGCCAAGAAGCAGGCTGCCAAGAAGGCTGCCGCCGACAAGAGTGCCGCCAAGAAGGCCACCGCCAAGACCTCGGCGCGAGCCAAGAAGAGCGCGTGATGAAGCCGCATGGCTGATTCGGCCTCGGTCGACATCGACGGCCGAGTGGTGCGCCTGACGAACCTGACCAAGGTGCTTTACCCCGAGGTCGGCTTCACGAAGGGCGACGTGATCGGCTACTACAACGCGGTCGCCGCCGTGATGTTGCCTCACATCGCCGGACGGGCCCTGACCTTCAAGCGCTTCCCAACGGCGTCGACGGTTCGTCGTTCTTCGAGAAGAACCGACCGTCGCACGCTCCTGATTGGATCGGTGAGGTGGACGCGCCGGGGTGTCAGGTCTTGCGTCTTCGACCATCGTGCTGCCCTGGTGTGGGCCGGCAACCAGGCCGCGCTCGAAATCCACGCTCCGATGGCCAAGGCCACAGCCCTCGACACGCCCACCATCCTGGTGTTCGACCTCGATCCAGGTGCGCCTGCAGGCATCGCCGAGTGCGCTCAGGTGGCGTTGTGGATGCGCGAAGTGCTCGACTCGGTTGGGCTCGCAGGCTGGGCGAAGACTTCTGGTTCGAAGGGCCTGCAGGTCTACGTCCCCCTGAACAATCCTGATTCGACTCACGAGCACGCCTCATCGTTTGCGTTGGCGGTCGGGCAGCTACTCGAAAGACAGCACCCGGGCAAGGTGCTGGTCGAGATGACCAAGGCGAAGCGCCACGGCAAGGTGTTCGTCGACTGGTCCCAGAACAATCGGGCCAAGACCACCATCGGCGTGTATTCGCTGAGGGCCAGGTCGCACCCGACGGTTTCGACGCCGGTGTCGTGGGACGAGGTGGCGGCGGCCTCCGACGGGGCGGCTCTGAGCTTCGGAGCTGACGAAGTTGTAGCCAGGATCGAGCAGATGGGCGATCTGTTTGCCGAGGTCGCTACGCGGGTGCAGCACCTTCCAGGCCCGGCCGCCTGACCAGCGAGTGTGCAGACCGATCGTGCTGGTCGTGCCGTTTGGTATGGCACGGTGAGCATCGAAGCTCCAGCTCCGCCGTCGATGTGTGACCAGAGGCTTCGAAGGGCGGGACGTGGTCGTAGACCAGCAGGTCTCGGCGGCCGCAGTCGACGCAGGCTTTGTCGCGGGCTTTGACCAGACGCATCTGGCGTGGGGTCGGGAAACGCCGCCGATTGGTGGCGTCGACAGGCCGGCGGTTGCTGTCATGGATCAGCGCACGCATGAACACGTCGGGGAGTTGGCGGTCGACTGTGCTTCCGGTGGGCCAGGTGCCGTCGGGTTGGCGTTTGGCAGTGGAGCGCATCATCGTCGTGTTGACCGCCGCCAGTAGCTTGCCGCCAGCCAGCGGAGGCAGCCGGAAGGATCCGCACACGGTTCCATCGGGGTCGATGCGGGTGCTCAGATGGCGGTGTCTACGTTGTCGGGCCTCGATGACGTCGTCTTCTTCGTTTCGGGCCGACCATGCGGCCAAGGCTGTTGCGATGCCGGCGGCCGGAACCCTGCCGGCCAGCTCGAGTAGCTCATCTTCGTTCTCGGCTGTGGCGAAACGGGTGAGCGCTCGAACTTTCGAAAAGGACAGTTCCCCTGCCTCGAATGCCGCCGCGGTGGCGCGAAGACCGCGAAGAGAGCGGCCGATGCGAATTCACTCACGCAGAGTGTTCGCGCAGTGATCGGTGCGTTCGGCCAGCCAATGAGCGGTGGACGGAGCGCCGTCGGCGATCCAAACGGGGCCGTCGGCGAAGTCGGCACAGGCCACGACCAGGCTGTGGTGAGTCTGCGTGAACCGCTTTGCCGTGACCACCAGGTCGGTCGCCCGGTGGCGTTGTGCCTGGAACTCTTCGAGAGTAACCACCGTCAGTTTCTCTTCCCCTCGGGTCGTTCTTGTGCTGGTTTCGCGTATGCGAAACCTTACTGAGGGGGTAGGACACTCATCTGAAAGACAACCGAAGCATTGAGAGTGACCGGAAGAGCGCGGAGGGTGCGCTTCGCGCCTCCGCTGTCACGGCGGGGTAGCTGTGGGCATGTGTGTCTAGCTGGGTCTCGTCAGCGATCGGCGCAGAGCATCGACCTGATCGCGGACGTGGCAGCCATCGACGTGATCGTTCACCAGGCCCATCGCCTGCATGAAGGCGTACACCGTGGTGGGGCCGACGAACGACCATCCCCGCTTCTTCAGATCCTTCGCCAATGCCGTCGATGTGGGCGTGGTCGATGGCACCGGCCAACCGTCAGAAGTCGGTTCGCCCTCGGGCTGGCGGGGTTCCCAGCTCCAGAAGTAAGCGCCTAGGGAGCCGAACTCGTCTGCCAGCTCGATGGCTCTGCCAGCGTTGTTGATGGTGCTCTCGATCTTGCCGCGGTGTCTGACGATGCCTGCGTCGTCGAGGAGGCGGGCGACATCGTTGTCGCCGTACCGGGCGACCTTCTCGAAGTCGAAGCCGTCGAAAGCGGCCCGAAAGTTCTCTCGTTTGCGCAGGATCGTTATCCACGACAGGCCGCTCTGGAAGCCTTCCAGGCAGATCTTCTCGAACAGCCTGACGTCGTCGTCGACGGGCCTGCCCCACTCGTGGTCGTGATATTCGACGTAGTCGGCGTCTGTGCCGGCCCACCAGCAACGCCCATCGATCAGGTGTTCAGGAGAACTCACTTGCGGCTCCTCAATCGATCCACTTGGGTACGGCGGCGCGCTGGTAGGTGCGCAGTGTGTCCAGAAGGTCGGCGGGCTGGTCGACCGACGCGATGATGTCGCGGTTGGCGGCCTTCATGAGGCCGGCATCGACCGCGCGGTCGAGCCATTCGAGCAATGGATCAAAAAAGCCTCGCCAGTTCAGCACGGCGATGGGCTTGTCGTGCACCTGGAGTTGGCTCCATGTCGCGACCTCGGCCAGTTCCTCGAGCGTGCCAAGCCCACCGGGCAGGGCCACGAAGGCATCGGACAGGTCGAACATCATCTGCTTTCGCTCGTGCATCGACGACACCTCGACGAGCTCGGTTATCTCGTCGTGGCCGACCTCGCGCGAGAACAGCCCCACCGGTATGACCCCGATGACGCGTCCGCCGGCGGCCATGGCCGCATCTGCCACCGCTCCCATCAGCCCGACGGCGCCACCGCCGTACACCACCTCGATGTCGTTTTGGGCCAAGAGGGTGCCGACGTCTGTGGCGAGCTGTCGATACAGCGGGTCGTTGCCCATCGATGATGCGCAATAGATGCAGATCCGTTCGAGATTGCGAGCGGGCCTTTCACCCAGAGGAGTACGGTCGATGGTCATCGTGCGACCGTAGCCTTGTAGCGGGGACGGTTCCCACAATTTGGTTCAGACATGAGGAGGGCGGGCGCATGCCCATCACGTTCGAGATCTCGGGCTTCGAATTCGTTTCCGGCGACGACCGGGTGGGGGCGGCGGCGGCCGAACGCGGAGTCCGGCCCGACGGGCTCGACGATTGCGGCATCGACGCAGCACTCCTGAAGGTCAACGACTTCGAGGGCAAGCCCGGACAAAAGCTCGTCGCTGCCGGTGGCGACGGTGTCGTGGTGCTGTGCGGCTTGGGCGAAGCTGAGCCCACCGTCGCATCGGTTCGGTCGCGCGCCGCGACCATGTACCAAGCTGCGTCGGCACTGGACAGCGTTTCTTCCGCGATGGTGGTCGAGGCGTCCGATGCCATCGGTGCTCAGACGGCATTGGAGGCGGTGGTTGAGGGAGTCTTGCTGGCCTCGTACCGCTTCGACGAACTGAAGGGCACGCCCAAGGACCCAGCAGCGCTGCAGCGCGTGGTGCTGTCGGTTCCAGACGGCGTCGACACCGAGGCCGCACTGTCCAAGGCTGCCCGGGTTGCGGGTGGCATCGCCTTGGCCAGAGACCTCGTTAACCGTCCGGGGGGCAGCCTCCGCGCCGCCGACCTAGCAGACGCCGCGGTGGCGGCTGTGGCCGGAACCCCGGTCGACATCGAGGTGTGGGACCTGGCCCGGATTCGCGAAGAGCGCCTGGGTGGCCTGTTGGCCGTGAACGCCGGCTCGATCCACGAACCCCGCCTGGTGAAGTGGTCTTGGCGGCCCGAAGGCGCCACCAACACCCTCGTGTTGGTGGGCAAGGGCATCACCTTCGATACCGGTGGGCTGTCTCTGAAGCCCGCCGACGGCATGATGAACATGAAGACCGACATGGGTGGCGCTGCGGCGGTCATCGGAACCGGGGCGGCGATCGCTGCGGTTGCGCCAAACGTCAACGTCGTCGGCATCGCCTGCTGTACCGACAACCAGCCCGGCCCGACGGCGATCATGCCTGGTGACGTGTTCACCGCCCGCAACGGCAAGACGGTCGAGGTGCTGAACACCGACGCCGAGGGTCGTCTCGTGTTGGCCGATGGTCTCAGCCTGGCAGCCGAGATGGAACCCGACGCCATCGTCGATCTGGCCACCCTCACCGGTGCGTGCCTGGTTGCGCTTGGAATGGACATCGCCGGGTTGATGGGCAACAACGATGCCCTCATCGGATCGATCGAGCAGGCCGCCGAAGCAGCCGACGAGCAGGTCTGGCACCTGCCGCTACCCGACAAGTACCGCAAGCAGCTCGACTCTGACGTCGCCGACATCAAGAACATCGGCGGCGGGCGCTGGGGTGGAACCCTGACGGCTGGACTGTTCCTGCGGGAGTTCGCCGGCGAACACGCCTGGGCTCACCTGGACATCGCCGGACCGGCCTCGACCGAGGAAGCCTCGGCCATCTGCCCCAAGGGCGGCACCGGGTTTGGTGTTCGCACGCTGCTGCAGCTGGTCGAGAACTTCTGACCCACGCCTGCCCGAGCGTCCAACCCGTTTGCCCACCTGACGTGGGCATCGCGCAGGCGCTCGGGCAGCCGTTGTACCTGCCGGTGACTCAACGGCGCCAATCGGCGTCGCACGGCCAGGCTGTGGCTGCCGATCGGGCGCGCGAAGCCAAACCTGATCGCACGCATGACGGTTCTGGCGAATGGTGAGTTGATGCCGCCGTTCCAGGCCAGGCCCAGGCTGGCTGCAGTGTCGGAGACATCGACCGGTATCAGCTCGTCGGGTTCTGAGCCGTCTATTCGCGCCACGGCAGCCCTGGCGAACCACAACGTCGAGGGGCCCACCACCGGTAGCCAGAACATCTCGGCGTAGGCCGACCTCGGATCGTGGCCCAGCTCGTCGACTATGGGGTCGACCCATGTCGTCAGGTCTAGGCGTCCGCATCGAAGGTCGGGTGTGGTGGTTTGGGTGTGAGACATCGATCATCCTCTTTCGGAGACTGCGGCAACCGCGTAGTGCAGCCGAGGGCGATCGGGATGTGTTTCAACATATCTCGTTGTATTTGATCCACGCAAGTGCAGGTGATGTCGAACCCGAGGTGCGCCGAAGTACGGCCAGCGAGCACACTCTGGTGATGGCGTACGCAGCTCCCGACTCTGAAGCCCTCGAAGCCGCACGATCACTCATCGCGCAAGCGTCGAGGATTGCAGTCCTGACCGGTGCGGGCATCTCGACCGATTCGGGCATCCCCGACTTTCGGGGCCCACAAGGGGTGTGGACCAAGAACCCGGCCGCCGAGAAGCGGGCGACGCTGCAGAACTACGTGGCCGAGCGCGACATCAGGGTGACGGCATGGCGCAGTCGCTTGGACTCGCGGGCGTGGTCGGCCGAGCCCAACGACGCACACAGGGCGCTCGTTCGTTTGGAACGCAAGGGCAAGCTGCTGTCGCTGATGACCCAGAATGTGGATGGGCTGCACCATGCTGCAGGTTCGGCGCCCGAGCGAATAGTCGAGATCCACGGCAGCATCCGCAACGTCGGCTGCTTGTCGTGCTCCTACCTGGCCCCCATGAGCGTCGCCCTCGACCGGGTCCGAGGGGGCGAGGAAGATCCCGATTGTCCCGAGTGTGGAGGCATCCTCAAGTCGACCACTATCAGTTTCGGGCAGTCGCTTGTGCCCGAGGACATTCGCAGGGCCGAGGAAGCGGCGCTCGAGTGCGACCTGATGCTGACCATCGGCACGACTCTGGCGGTCTACCCGATCGCCGGTGTGGTTCCCCTGGCCGCCCGACGCAACGTGCCCATCGTCATCGTGAACGGTGACCCGACCGAGATGGACCACCTGGCCACCGTGTTGGTGAGAGGCGCCATCTCGCAGATCGTGCCCGCCTTGTGGTGAGGCTCAGCGCCTGATGGCAACACCCGCCAGCGAAGCGGCAGGGTCAAGCACTGCAGTTGACACGGCCGGCCCATCGCCAAACCCAACAGCGCGGCCGTCGGCCAGGTACACCCAATAGTCGACGTCGCCCTCCGCGCCAGGGGTCATCCCCAGCACCCGGGCTCCCAGGCCCGCAGCGCTGCCGGCGAAGTGGGCGTCTCCGAAGGTGAACACGCCGCCGTCAGCTGCGGCGAGCCAATATCCCGAGCCGGCCGAAGTGGCTGCCATCGAGGTGATGGGGGCTGCCAAGGACATGCCGCCGGTCGATCCGTGGAAGCCTGCGTCGCCGAAGGCGAAGATTCCGCCGTCGCTGGCGACCAGCCAGTAGCCCTTGCCGGTCTTGGTTGGCGCCATGCCGACGATCGGCTGGTTGAGATCGATGGAACCCGTCGATCCGTGAAAGCCTGCGTCGCCGAAGGCGAAGATGCCGCCGTCGCTGGCGACCAGCCAGTAGCCCTTGCCGGTCTTGGTTGGCGCCATGCCGACGATCGGCTCCTTCAGCCGTATGTCGCCGGTCGATCCGTGGAAGCCTGCGTCGCCGAAGGCGAAGATGCCGCCGTCGCTGGCGACCAGCCAATACCCGTTCCCCGAAGGGGTCGACGCTATGCCGACGATGGGCCTGGCCAGAGGAAGCCCCGAAGGGTCACCTAGGAAAGGGGCATCACCAACAGGGGCCACGACACCGCTCGGGTTCACGGCCCAGGC
Organism: Acidimicrobiales bacterium; assembly: GCA_041394185.1. Classification (NCBI taxonomy): domain Bacteria; kingdom Bacillati; phylum Actinomycetota; class Acidimicrobiia; order Acidimicrobiales; species Acidimicrobiales bacterium. The sequence continues at coordinate 148,559 of JAWKIQ010000002.1, read as the reverse complement.
CGCGGCGGGTGTCGCCTCGACGGGCGAGGGTTCTGGTGGCGTGACCTGGGCGAGGTCGGGGCCGTCCAGGAAGTTGACGGTGACCCACAGGTCGCCATCCGGCTCGAGCAACGCACCGATGCCGACCCGGTTGTATTCACCGAGCATGTTGGCCCGGTGCGGAGCCGAGTTGAAGAACGCCTGGTGCAGCCACTCGGCCGAGGGGCCCCACCCGACGTTCTCGCCGATGCGCATCCACTGGGTGGTCACCCGCTGCTCTACCTGGGCGCGAAGATCGCCCCGGTGCGACAGCGAACCTTGTGGAGCCATGCCCTGGGTCCACTCGAGAGCGATCTGGTCGAGGAGCTGATCACGCTGCAGGGCCTCGAGCCCGTGCTCGGCACGAACATCGTTGAGGAGGTCGAACAAGACCTGCTCTGCCGACGTGGCGCGAGTGTTGGCCGACGCCGCTGCAGGCGGGGCCTGGCTCGTCGTGGAAGCCGAGGCGAGGGCAGGTGAACCAACCGTCGCCAGCAGCAGGGCGGCCAGGGCCGCAATGAGTAACCGCATCATCCGTCTCATGACAGGAGAAGGCATCGGCGTGCCCTGAAGCATCACTTGAGTGGCAATTTGTGAGCCGCTGAGTAGCTTCGGAGCTCATGGCGTCCTTCGATGAACTCCTCGCCGCAGCCCGAGCCGGCGTTGCCGAGATCGATCCGGCCTCACTGGTGCAGAGGTTGCACGACGACGATGTCGTCTTGCTAGACGTACGCGAACCCGACGAGGTGGCGAATGGCCTCATCGACGGGGCGTTGAAGATCCCCCGGGGGGTACTCGAGACGTCTGTCGGAACGCTCGTGCCAGACCGGTCGGCCTCCGTGGTGGCCTACTGCGCTTCGGGGGTGAGGTCGGTGTTCGCCGCCCAGACCTTGGCCGCCCTCGGCTATGAAAACGTGGCGTCGCTTGCGGGTGGATTCGATCGGTGGAAATCGGAGGGAATGGAGTGGGTGCTGCCGGGGGCGGTTTCGTTGGCCGAGTCGGCCCGCTATCGGCGTCACGTCCTGTTGCCCGAGATCGGCCTTGCGGGCCAGCAGCGGCTGCTGGAGTCGTCGGTGTTGTTGGTGGGCCTGGGCGGGCTCGGCTCGCCCGCAGCGCTGTATCTGGCTGCAGCCGGAGTGGGGCGCATCGGCCTGGTCGACATGGATGTCGTTGACGAGACCAACCTGCAGCGCCAGGTCATTCACAACACAACGCGCATCGGGCAAGCAAAGGTCGAGTCGGCGCGGGCCGCCATCACCCAACTGAACCCCGATGTCGAAGTGGTGCCGATAGCCCAGCATCTATCGGCTGAGAACGTTCTCGAAGTCGCCGACGGTTGGGATGTAATCATCGATGGAGCAGACAACTTCGACACCCGCTATCTGCTGAACGACGCGTCCGTGAAGCTGGGCATTCCCGTCGTCTACGGGTCGATCTTCCGCTTCGAGGGACAGATCAGCGTCTTCGACCCGGTGGAAGGCCCGACTTACCGAGACTTCATGCCCAAGCCCCCGCCGCCTGAGCTGGCGCCCAACTGTGCCGAAGCCGGGGTTCTCGGAGTTCTGCCCGGTGTAGTGGGGACAATCCAAGCCGTGGAAGCGATCAAGTTGCTGCTGGGCCTCGGAACGAGTCTGCGTGGCAGGCTGTTGACCTTCGATGCCATGGACATGACCTTCCGTGAGTTCCGAATTCCGGTCGACCCGGCGAACCCGATCACCCACACCAACCGCGACCTTGTGGTGATTGCACAACCCTGACTCCGGGCGGGCTCAGCGGTACACCTACGGCAAGGGCTCCGGCTGTACTCTGGGTCGACTCAGACTTGGCGAGGATTCGATAATTGCGGTCGATAACGGTCTTGATGCCGGCATACAACGAGGCTGACAATCTTCCCGTTGTCATCGAAGAGGCGGCCGGTGTGCTCGACACGCTGACAACCGACTGGTCGATCCTGGTGGTCAACGACGGCTCGTCCGACGGCACCGACAAGGTGCTGAACGAGCTTTCTGCCCAGCAGCCCCGCCTGCAGCACATCAGGCTGCGCAGAAACTTCGGCAAATCCGAAGCCTTGCGGGTCGGGTTCTCGAACGTCGACGCCGACATCGTGGTCCTGATGGACGCCGACGGTCAGGACAACCCGGCCGAGTTGCCCCGGATGATCGGGGTCATCGACTCGGGCTTCGACCTGGTCACCGGCAGGCGTTCGGTGCGAAACGACCGCTTCATCAAGCGCAACACGTCGAAGGTCTACAACTCGGCCACCGCCCGCGTAACGGGTGTCGAGGGGCGCGACTTCAACAGCGGTTTCAAGGTGATGAAGGGCGAGGTCGCCCGGTCGCTCGAGATGTACGGCGAGTTGCATCGATACATCCCGGTGCTGGCAGCCTGGGCCGGCTATCGGGTCACCGAGGTCGATGTCGATCACCGAGAGCGCCACAAGGGTCGGTCGAAGTTCGGCCGATCGCGGTTCTGGCGAGGCTTCCTCGACCTCGTGACGGTCAAGTTCCTGACCACCTACGACAGCCGGCCATTCCACCTGATCGGTGGTATCGGCCTGATTCTCGGAGCCATAGGAGCCGGCCTGCTGACCTGGATGGGCATCCTGAAGATCATGGGCGAGGGCATCGGCACCAGGCCCGCGCTGATCATCGGAGTGCTGTGCACGGTCGTGGCCGTTCAGCTCGTTTCGGTGGGACTGCTGGCCGAGCTGTTCGTGCACCTCAGGCGGCGTCGCGATGCCGACACCGTGGCGGAGTCGTCTCGTGGCTGAAACCGAATGGGTTCCTTCGCCGCGCCATCTGTTGAGGTTGGCTTGTATCGGCGATGTCACCTCCGACTGGCAGCCGGGCCGGCTCCTCGAGGTCGGCGCCGGCACCGGCCACGTGACCGAGACCTTCGTCGAGCGCGGCTTCGACGCCACCCTCAACGACCTGGGCGAGCGCAGCCGCGAACTGTTGCGAGATCGGTTCGAGGGTCGGGCCAGGGTGGTCGACTCACTCGCCGAACTCGAACGCGAGACGTTTTCCTATCTGATGGCATTCGAGGTTCTCGAACACATCGAAGACGACCGCAGCGCACTGAGCTCATGGCTCGAATATCTCGAGCCGGGAGGACGACTGCTGGTTTCTGTGCCCGCGCATCAGGCGAAATTCGGCGACGCCGACCGCGCTGTGGGTCATGTGCGCCGCTACGAGCACGGCGAACTCGAGGCCCTCTTCGCCTCGGCTGGGCTCGAGCAGGTGGCGATCTCGAACTATGGCTTTCCACTGGGCAATGTCTTGAGGCACACCCAGACCTTGATGAATCGAGTCACTGGTAGCCGACCCGATGATGCGACAGACGAACAAGACCGCATCGACCGCACCATCGAGTCGGGCGTGGCCACCGAGTCCAGGCTCAACCGCATGGGCAAGATCCTGAAGCCCGGTGTTCTGAAGCCCTTCTCGACCATCCAGCGGTTGGCCTACCAGCGCGACTGGAGCGATGGTTACGTAGCCACGGCCACCAAACCTCGATGACCGACAGCGTCGGCGCCGTCGCTCGTGTCTCGGCGCTGGTCTCGAAGGTCAGGAACCCGCCGCGTCCGGTGCGTATTGCACTCTCGGTCATTGCCGCCGTTGTTTTTGTTGTGATCGCCTGGTGGGCCGTAGACGACTACCGCAGCCGCGACCTCGATCCCAACCTGTGGCTGGTGGCCCTCGCCGCGCTCATCGGCACACCCCTGGCCCTTGCGCTCAACGCGTTCGAGCTTCGGACCCTGGCTCGAGCCGGTCGCAGCGAGCCCCTCTACACGAAGGCCTTGGCCGCGTCGCTTCTGGCGTCGAGCGCCAACGTGCTGCCACTGCCGGGATCGGTGCTAGTGCGTACCTGGTACCTGAGCCGGGGCCAGTCGAAGGTGTCGACGGCCGTGAAGCTGCAAGCGTTCGCCGGGCTGATCTATGTGGCGAGTGGGGTTGCGCTCAGCGGCTGTTTCTTGATCCTGACCTCCCCGGTTTTCGGGGCGGTGCTCGCGGCCGCCGGGTGTTTGGGGTTGGTGGTCCTGAATCACTTCGCCCCAGCCGGCCTGGTTCCGTCTCTGGTGCCCATCGAGGCGGCGATGGTTGCGTCCGAGATCGGTCGAACCACCCTCATCATCCACGCTCTCGACATCGGAGACCGCCTCTATGAGGCCATCCCGATCGTTCTGGCGAACGTCATCTCGACCGCAACCGGGGTGTTTCCGGCCGGCTTGGGGCTGAAGGAAGCTCTGTCCGGTCTGCTTGCCGGACTAGCCGACCTGGACAGCGCCTTGGCCATTACCGCCTCGGCAACCGATCGAATGGCCACCACACTGGTCTTGGCGTTGATGCTGGGCGCAAGCGCGCTCACCGGTTGGCACAGACGCCTGCTGGGCGATGTGCCGGGCGTCGGAGGTGACAAGCCATGACCAAGCTGCTGGTGGTGACCTCGACCTTTCCCGGCAAAGCCGGCGACGGCACACCGCAGTTCGTCCTCGACCTGACCAGTCGCATCGCAGACTTGGAGCGCGTGGTAGTGGTTACGCCGCGGGTTCCAGGTGCCGCACGCTTCGAGGTCATGGAAGGCATCGAAGTGAGGCGCTTCGCGTACTTCGTTCGGCCCATCGAGGGGGTGGCCCACGGAGCAACCCTTCCCAACGTCCGGGCGCAGCCGTGGCGCGTGATCGAGCTTCCGTTCCTGTTTGCGGCGATGCTGCTGGCCACTATCCGGGCAGCTCGAAGCGTCGGCCCAGATGTCATTCACGCCCACTGGCTGCTGCCCAGCGGGGCCATAGCCGCCGCAGTGCCGTCTCGCTGGCGCGCTCCGATAGTGGTGACAGCCCACGGGGTCGACATGCACTCGCTGAAGGTCGCCCCCTCGAGATGGTCCGTCGTTGGGCCTTGCGACGGGCGGCGCACGTGGTGGCGGTCAGCGGTGACCTGCGCCAGCGGGTGCACGATCTGGCTCCATCGGTCAGCGTCGAGGTCCTGCCGATGGGTACCGACCTGGCCGAGGTGGCAGATGCCGTCGGGCCGCGCAGGCCCGAACCCGACAAGATCTTGTTCGTGGGACGACTCGCCGACAAGAAGGGCGTCGACGTGGCGATCCGGGCGATGTCGGATTTGCCCCGAGCCCGCTTGGTGGTTGCCGGCGATGGTCCCGAGGGCCCGTTCCTCGAACGCCTCGCCATCGATATCGGCGTAGCAGATCGGGTCGAGTTCGTGGGCCGCGTCAGCCGCGCACAGGTCTTCGAGCAACTGAGCACCTGCGCCGTGCTGGTGATGCCCTCGGTGGTCGGCCGTGACGGCGACATGGAGGGTACGCCGGTTGTGCTGGCCGAGGCCCTCGCCGCTGGGGTGCCCGTCGTGGCGAGCCGTCTGGGAGGCATCGCCGAGGTTCTGGCCGCCGGTGGCGGGTGGCTCGTCGAACCTGGCGATCACCTCGCTCTTGCCGGCGCGCTGGGGGAGGCGTTGGGCGATCCCACCGAGCTGTCGCAGCGTGGTCGTGTCGGCAAAGACCACGTAGCGCCTAGCCTCGACATGGCCAACATCGCGCAGCGGTATCGGCAGATCTACGCGGAGGTCAGCGGTTGAACACTGGAGTGGCAAAGGTGCTGGACGAGCCACTGCGCCCGGGCACTCACTATCGCACCGAGTTCTTCAAGGCGACCGACACCATCAACACTCGGGGTCTGGTGGTCGACGTCGGTGGCCGCGACGGGCGGGCTTTGGCCGAGCTCGGCGTTGCCGGTGGGGTTCTGGTCGACGTTGAGGTCGTGCCGCGCAGCCCCGCCGTGTCATACGTGGCCGGAAGCGGCACGGACATCCCGTTGCGCGACGGTTGCGCCGACACCGTTCTGGCATTGGACGTGATCGAACACATCGACGACGAGCAGCGATTCGTGACCGAGCTGGTCCGCCTCTTGGCCCCCGGGGGCCAGCTGGTCTTGACCACACCCAGCATCGACATCAGGGTCCTGCCAGGGCGAGCGCAGAAAAAGATCGACCAGATTTGGGGCCACCATCGGGTGCGAGGTTACGACCCTTCGCATCTGGCCGAGCTGTTGTGCAATGCGGGCGCCGACGATGTCGAGGTTCGATCGATCTCGATGCGGGCTTACCGGGTCGGATACCTGCCCATGCGCGCCCTTTGGCAGGTGTGGCCCCGAGGAGGGCGGGCGGTGGTGTCGGCGATGGCGCGCACCGACGCCGGCGCCAAGGACGCCCGTCATGGATTCGTATTGGCGACCGCCGGCCGCAGAGCCTGATCTACACCGGACGACGCCGGCTAACCGCCAAGCGTCAGAGCCAGGCGGTCAGGGTTGACCAGACCATAGAGTTCGTGAGTTGTTGGCCCCAGCGCCAAAGCGCCGTTCAGCGCCAACTGGATTCGTCTGGCATCGCCAGGCGCCTGGAACTCTGGGCTGTCGGTGAGAAGCCTGACATCGAGGCCCTCGGGGCCCACCATCAGCGGAACCTCGAGGTGCACAGAGCGATCGTCGGCCGAAAGCGAGGTTGCGACGACCTCTCCACCCACCTCGACGTCGACTCGCCGGCCGGCGCCAGGTGCGGTCAACAGATCGAGCACCAGCGTCACCTGGGCCGCCTCGTCGTAGAGCGGTTCGAGGTGGATAACCGCTGCATCCTCGGCGAAACTGCCGGCGCGGCCGAAGCGGCCGGGTGTGTGGAAACCAGTGCCCAGCTCGATGTCGACCGAGCGAAGGTTCTCCGACGCCAGCGCGGCAACCCGATCTGGGCCGATCTGGTCGGTCAGGGTACCGAGCCTGTCGCCTATGGGATAGTTGCGGTTGCGCCCCAGCTCCAGCCCGCGCTCGACCGGCATGATCGAGTCGAGGCGCACGCCTGCGTCGGGCAGCGCCCAGGTGTCGGCATAGATACCGTCGAAACCGATGGCGGCCAGGACGTCGACCGCCACATCGACGGGCAGCCGTTCGAGCTGAAGCTGCCAGAGGCTCTCGGGGCGTCCTCTCATGGCGCCGTAGCTCACCTCGAGGCGCTCGGTCTGCAGTATCGCCCTCATGTGCTGGTAGTCGATCGGGTAGGTGGCCCGGTCGGGTTCGGGGTATGGCACCAGAGGCAGCGTGTAGAGCATCGGATCAGGGTCGGTGGCGAGGCTTGCCTCTATCTGGCCGAAGAACTGCGAGTCGGTCTCCCATTGCGACTTGATGTCTTCGGCGCGGCCCGATGCCGCAGGCGTCTGATCGAAGATGGCGAAGGCGACGACCGCAGCCAAGAGCGCGGCCGGAACTGCCCTGGCCTGTGATCGCCGGCCGACGATCGTGGCCATCTTCGTCAAGACGACCCCGACCGAGACGAACGAGAAGAACGCGACGTAGACGATGATCCGATTCCATGTACGGATCTCCTCGAAGCCCGAGATCGTCAGCAAGAAGGCCAGACCACCGGGCACCGCCAGGAGAATCGCAATCAGGTTGATCGTCCCCGACAGTGCCAGCAACCGATCGAGTTCGGGCGCGTCGGCCTCGTCTTCGCTGCTGTTGCCTATGCCCGATCTGGTGAACGGGATGAGAGCCAAGAGGCTCGCGACCAGACCGACCACGCCTATCAGCCCAAGGGCTTGCCCACCCTCGCTCTGAATCCGCGATTCGAGAGGCTTCCTTCCGTACTCGGCAAGTGCCTCGATGCGGTGCTCCTCAGACGGCAGCACGACACGTGAAAGCTTCAGCGCGTAGACCTCTTGCTCGCCGATATCTCGCTTGACCGTCTGTTCGTTGGGCCCGCGGTCGGCTTGATAGAGCAGGGATCCGATGTTGGCCAGCGTGACCGAGCCGACCACGGCAACGCCGAACGCAAGAGCGACGGCCAATGGTCGCCAGTCGCGGGTGCGCAGCAGGGCCAGGATTCCGATGGTCGCGGCCAACGAGGGAGCAAAGGCTGCTGCGACCGTGTCGGTGGTCGCGATCAGAGCGATGGCAAGTGCTGTCACCGCCACTCGATCTCGCCTGATGATCTGACGATGCGAGCCCCCTGGGCGTGAGTCGCGTCGCTTGAAGTACCCACCCCTGAAACCGCCCACCCACAGCAAGACAAGACCGCCGAGCGGAACAGCAAAATAGCCTGACCTGTAGATGTGAGGCGTTCCGTGCCAGAAGTGGAACGGGATCAGGGCGTACAACAGTGATGCAGCGCCGGCCACCAACGGACCCAGACCGAGATACCTCATGACCAGGTGGCTGACGAAGGCCACCAGCGCGAACGTCGCCAGGAAGTACAGGTTCATGATCGCGGCCGGGTTGTCGCCCGCCAGGCCGATTATCCGGACGAACAACACCTGAAGGCCGTCGCCCCCTTGCGGGAAGTCGTAGGCCTCGAGCTCATAGGGCGCTCCGAGCCTTTCGTTCTCGAACCACCAGCCGCTTTCGTCGACGCCGACAACATGACCTAGGCCTGCCAGTTCATCGCCCGAGTAGTGAAGCGGGCGACCGATCCCGTTGCTGAAAAAGCCCAGGACCACAGCGGCCACGATCGATGTCAGGATGGCAACTGCGGCGGCTTCGGCGACGACTGTTCGAACTGAGCGCCAGGCGTGCTCCTGCGCGCTCGGCTTGGCTGATGACATCTGGCCAAGGGTACGGTAAGGGGCTGGCTGCAGGGTGCTAGGCGGGTACGCTCGACTCTCATGACGAAACGCGTCCTCATCATCGGTGGCGGGCCTGCGGGCCACGAAGCTGCCAGTCACGCTGCCCGGCACGGCGCATCGGTGACACTCGTCGAGGACAATGTGCTCGGCGGGGCAGCCCACCTGCTCGACTGCGTGCCATCCAAGTCGATGATCGCCACGGGCGGGGCGGTGTCGTTCGCCAGGCGGGTAGCCGGGTTGGGGCTGGCCGACATAGAGCCCAAGGTCGAGCGCGACCTGTTGGTTCACAGGGTAAACACGATCAAGCAGCGCTTGCGCTCTTCGATCGAGGAGCTGCTGACCAGCCAGGGCGTTCGGATGATCGCAGGCCGCGGCCGGCTGACGGGCCCCTATTCGGCCGAGATCGAACACGCAGACGGAACCGTCGAGCAGGTCGAGGCCGACGGCATCGTCTTGGCGACCGGCTCCAGGCCGCGTATCCCCGACTGGGCGCCGATGGATGGCGAGCGTGTCCTGTCTACGCGTGACGCGTACCCACCGCCCGAGTTCCCCGAGCACCTCATAGTCGTCGGCTCGGGCGTGACCGGTGTCGAGTTCGTCCACATGTTCGAGAGCCTGGGCTCGAAGGTCACGCTCATCGTCAGCCGCCAGCAGGTTCTACCCCAGAAGGACCCCGAGGCCGCCGCAGTGCTCGAGGCCGACTTCCTCGACCGGGGCATCCGGTTGTTCAAGGGTGCCAGGGCCACTGCCATCGAGCGCGAGGGCGACGAGGTCGTTGTGCACTGCGACGACGGTCGAATCGCTCGCGGTTCGCACGCACTGTTGGCCATCGGCTCGATCCCGAACTCCGATGGGTTGGGCCTGGAGAAGGCCGGTGTGGAGGTCGACGACTGGGGTTATGTGGTGGTCGATCATCATCTGCGCTCGTCGGTTCCCCACATCTACGCGGCCGGCGACCTCAGCGGCAGACTGCCCTTGTCGTCTGTGGCGACCATGCAGGGGCGCAAGATCGCAGAACACCTGATGGGCATGCACGAGGGTCGTATGCACACTCACATCGACTACGACAAGGCCGCCTCGGCCATCTTCACCGAGCCCGAGATTGCCGACGTAGGACTGGCCGAGGCCGACGCGTTTGCGTCGGGTCGCAAGATCAGGGTCACCAAGGTGCCGTTCTCGTCCAACGCCAAAGCGCTGATCAACGACAACCCTGCAGGCTTCGTCAAGATCGTCTCGGACCCGCACACCGGCGTGGTCCTGGGCGGCTCGATCGTCGGCAGCCACGCGGCCGAGTTGATCTCGGTCATAGCGGTCGCTGTGAAGGCCGGGCTGAAGGTGCACGACATCCGCGACAGCCTTCTGGTGTATCCGTCGCTGTCCGAGTCGCTCAGCGAGGCCGCCGAGTAGGTCGGCAAGCCCTCACGGGCTGACCGTGCAGCCCGAGCGAACGCCGCTGGTGCACCTCTGGACGGCCCGGGCCACGCGTTCCACGTAGTCTCGGTATGGGCTTCGGGGCATCGCTTCGATTGCGCGTTCGAGACCGGACGTGTCGATGAATCCCATGTTGTACGCGACCTCTTCCAGGCACGCGATCTTGAGACCCTGGCGCTTCTCGACGGTGGCGACGAAGTTGGCTGTTTCGAGCAGGCTTTCGTGGGTTCCCGAATCGAACCATGCGATGTCGCGTCCCAGTTCGGTGACGGACAACTGGCCCAGCTGGAGGTAGCGCCTGTTCAGGTCGGTTATCTCGAGCTCGCCTCTGGGGCTGGGCACCAACTGGCGGGCGTGGTCGACGACATCGCCGTCGTACAGGTACAGGCCGGTCACGGCCAGGTTCGATCGGGATGTCTTGGGCTTTTCGACCAGGCAAACCGCCTCGCCCGACGGCGACAACTCGACGACGCCGTAGCTCGAGGGATCATCGACCGGATACCCGAACACGTTGGCTCCGCGGCCGAACTCGCCAACCACGTGGCCCAGGTCCATGCGGCCGTGGAAGATGTTGTCGCCCAGGATCAGCGTGCACGCCGATCCGTCGAGGAACCGCTCGGCGATCAAGAACACCTGGGCGATTCCGCCAGGGTTGGGCTGAACCGCATACGAAAGGTCGATTCCCCAGCTCGAGCCGTCGCCCAACAAGTCGCGAATGCGCGGAAGGTCGGCGGGCGACGATACGACGAGGATCTCGCGAATACCCGCCATCATCAACGTCGACAGGGGATAGAAGACCATCGGTTTGTCGTAGACGGTGTGCAGTTGCTTGCCGACCACAGCGCTGCTGGGGTACAGGCGCGTTCCCGCCCCGCCCGCCAGGAGGATGCCCTTCACAAGGTGCTTGGTCGACCCGCCGAGGTGGCCCCTAAGCGAACCGGTGATTGAACCGGCCCGCGTGCAGCCTCCGCTACGGTTCAGGGATGGGCGAATCCGCAGACAACTCTCAGGCCGACCAGAGCGATCACTTGGACATTCCGCAGAATCATCGCGACGACGAATGGACTCGCGAGATCATCAGGCGGGTCGTGGCCGGGGGCACCGTGGCAGTCGATGTGGGCGCAAATGTGGGCGATGTCACTGCGGCGCTGGTCGAAGCGGCGCCCGAGTCCCAGCACATCGCAATCGAGCCCATCCCTGAGCTGGCTGCGCTGGTGCGCGAACGATTCCCCAGCGTGGTGGTGCACGAGGCGGCGCTGGCAGCCGAGGCCGGCCCCGACGTCGAGTTCGTCCACGTGGTCTCGAACCCGTCGTACAGCGGGTTGCGCGAGCGGCGCTATGACCGTCCCAACGAGGAGCTGCAACGCATCCGCGTGCGAACGACAACGCTGGATTCGATCGTTCCCGAAGACGCCCACGTCAGCTTCGTCAAGATCGATGTGGAGGGAGGCGAACTCGGAGTGCTTCGCGGTGCTTCGCGCGTGCTCGACCAGCGCCCCGTGGTGGTGTTCGAGCACGGCCTCGGCGCCGCTGATCACTACGGAACCGAACCCGCGACAGTGTTCGAGATCTTCGACGGAAAAGGACTGAAGGTCTCGGGCCTGGACCGCTATCTAGATGGCAAGCCGCACTATTCGAAGGCCGAGTTCGAGGACGAGTTCTACTCCGGACGGCGTTGGAACTTCGTGGCCCACCCGTAGCGGCTACTCGATCACTACGACAACGTCGCCGGCGCCGACGGTGTCGCCCACCGAGACCTTGATCTCGGAGATGGTTCCGTCCTTGTCGGCTGCGATGTTGTTTTCCATCTTCATCGCCTCGAGGACCACTACGGGCTGACCTGCGGTGACCTCCGCGCCGACTTCGACCAACACCTTGACGATGGTGCCCTGCATCGGAACGGCAACCTTGCCCGTTCCGGCGCCACCGCCGGCGCCACCGCCTCGTGCTTCGCGCTTCTTGCGCTTGGCGGGCGCTGCGGCCAGACCCGATTCGGGTACCCAGGCCGCTACTCGGAACCGGCGACCGTTGACCTCGACCGTGGTCTCCTTGCGGATCAGCTCTTCCTCTTCGTCGGCCTGCGGGGGCATCACAGCCACCACGTCGCTCAGGTCGAGCGTCTCTTCGACCCACTTGGTGCTGTGCTCGATGGCCTGGAAGTCGGGGTGGCGCAAGATGGCGAGGTCGGCGGGGATCGTGGTGGCCACGCCCTCTATCTCGAGTTCTTCGAGTGCCCTGATGGCTCGAGCGATGGCCACGTCGCGATTGCGGCCCCAGACGACCAGCTTGCCCACGAGGTTGTCGTAGTACTGCGAGATCTCGTCGCCGGCCTCGTAGCCACCGTCGAACCTGGTGCCGTAGCCATCGGGCACGCGGAGCTTGTTGATGGGTCCGGGCGAAGGCCTGAAGGCTCCGCCGGCTGGGTCTTCGGCGTTGATACGCACCTCGATCGAGTGGCCAGAGATGGTTACGCCGTCCTGATCGAACGGCAGCGGCTCGCCTGCGGCCACGCGAAGCTGCATCTCGACCAGGTCAACCGCCGTGACGAGTTCTGTCGCCGGGTGCTCGACCTGCAGGCGGGTGTTCATCTCGAGGTAATAGAACGAGCCGTCTTCGTACAGGAACTCGACGGTGCCCGCGTTGACGTAGTCGCAACCCTTGGCTACGGCCACTGCAGCCTCGCCCATAGCCGTCAGGATCTCGTCTGGAATGCCAGGAGCCGGCGCTTCTTCGATGAGTTTTTGGTGTCGGCGCTGGGCCGAGCAATCCCGGGTGCCCAGGTACACGCAGTTGCCGTGGCTGTCGGCCAGTACCTGCACCTCGACGTGGCGAGGCTTGGTGAGGTAGCGCTCCATGTAGATCTCGTCACGGCCGAAGTACGCCAGGGCCTCACGCTGGGCCGACTCGATGGCGTCGGCGACCTCGTCTGGCCCGTTGACGACCTTCATGCCTCGGCCGCCACCGCCGTAGGCGGCCTTGATGGCGACCGGCCAGCCGTACTCGTCACCGAACGCCTTGACCTGGGCCGGGTCGGTGATGAGATCTGTTGTGCCGGGGACGCCGTGTACGTCGACCTTCTCGGCGGCGAGTCGAGCCGAGATCTTGTCGCCCATGACCTCGATGGCCTCGGGCGGCGGGCCTATGAACGCGACTCCCATGTCGGTGACCGAGCGAGCGAAGTCGGCGTTCTCGCTGAAGAACCCATAACCAGGATGTACGGCGTCGGCACCTGAACGCCTGATGACGTCGAGGATCACCTCGGTGTTGATGTAGGACTCGGCCGCGGTCTGGCCACCGAGGGCATATGCCTCATCGGCCATCCGGACGTGCAGAGATTCGCGGTCGAGGTCGCTGTAGACCGCCACGGTGGCGATTCCCATTTCGCGGCATGCACGGATGACTCGCACCGCGATCTCGCCGCGGTTGGCGATGAGGACTTTCTTGAACATGGGACCTCGCAGACTCGTTGACCGACCATATTTGCACGTTGAGCCGCCCCGACAGAACCGAGCGGTCGCGGTCTGGTGCAGCCCGGGGGGCTCCGTCGGTCGGGGTACGATCGGCATCGGAGGTGTACTTCGATGACACAGATCGAACTCCCCGAGGCTACTGCGGTCGAGGGCACTCGTTTCCGCTTGGCCGAACTCGATTCGGTGACCTCGACCAACACGATCCTGGCCGAAGCGGCTCACCGCACCGTCGACCCGTGGTACGTGCTGCGCGCAGATCACCAGAGCGCCGGCCACGGCCGTCAGGGCCGCGTCTGGGAGTCGCCTCCCGGATCGGGCATGTTGATGTCGATCCTGTTCGACTCTCGCCCGATGGAGCAGGTTCATCTCCTTTCGACAGCCGTCGGCTTCGCCACGGCCGCCGCCTGTCGCACCTTGGGCGCGGATGCTCGAATGCAGTGGCCCAACGACCTGGTCGGCCCTCACGAGGTAGATGGCCACACGGCAAAGCTCGCAGGCGTTCTGGGCGAACTCGTCGACTCGCCCTATGGCAAGCGGGCCGTGATCGGTGTGGGTCTGAACCTGAGGCCCCAACCTGGCCTGGCCGAGGCCATAGGGCGGCCGGTGACGGTTCTGGACGACCTCATCGAACGCCGGGTGAGTGCATCCGAACTGGCCAAGCTGGTTCTGGGCAGCCTCGAGCTGGTGCTGACGGCCCTCGACGACCGAGGTCGTGGACCAAGTTGGCTGCGCGAGCAGTGTGTCGAGATCTCGGCCACCATCGGCAGCCAGATCAGCGTGACGACACCGGCGGGGACATTCAGCGGCCGCGCAGTCGACATAGACACCATGGGCCATCTGGTTCTGGAGACCGAACACGGGCGAAGGACCTTCGAGGTCGGCGACATCGACGCGGCCGCCCAAGCCTGATCGGGTCATCGCGCAGCCTGGCGTTATCGCCGGGGAGCCTTGCTTTAGCCGGTCGGGCCTGCGGTCGACGGGTCGGGCATGGCCGAGGTCCGCGAATCAGAACACATCAGGGGCGTCTACATCGTGCGCCCGAGGATTCACCGCGACGAGCGGGGGATGCTCATCGAGACCTACAGGCGAAGCTGGATTCCTGGGGCTCGGGAGATGGTTCAGACCAATCGCGCCGACCGCAACTCTGGTTCGATCGTGGGTCTGCACTATCACCTCCATCAGGCCGACTATTGGTATGTGCCATACGGCCGCGCTCGCCTGGTCTTGCACGACCTGAGGGACGGATCGGTGACCGATGGCGAAACGCTGGAGCTGGACCTTGGCGGCGACGAGCACCTGGGGGTCTACATCCCACCTGGTGTGGCCCACGGTTTCGCGGCTCTGACAGACGTCACGATCACGTACCTGGTCGACAACTACTACAACCCGGCCGATGAGCTGGGAGTGGCCTGGGACGATCCCGACATCGACGCCAACTGGGGCTTGGCCGACCCGGTCCTGAGCGAACGCGACATGTACAACCCCCGCCGCAAGCAGATCGAAGAGATGTGGAAGCCCCACGCGGCGTTGCGCACGTGAGAGGCTCTGATCAGTGAGAGTCCTGGTTACAGGCGCGGCCGGGTTCATCGGCTCGAACTACGTCAGGTATCTGCTGGCGAACACGGACGACAAGGTGACGATCATCGATCTGTTGACCTATGCGGGCGGAATCGACACCATCGCCGATCTGGTCGAAGAGCCTCGTGTGACGTTCGTGAAGGGCGACATCGGCGACCGTCTGTTGCTGACCGAGATAATGGGCGGTCACGAAGCGGTGGTGAACTTCGCTGCCGAGTCCCACGTCGACCGCTCGATCGTCGACCCCGACGCGTTCGTGCGGACGAACTGCCTTGGCACCAACGTGCTGTGCGACGTCGCTCGCCTGGCAGGTGTCGAACGGGTCGTTCACGTCTCGACCGACGAGGTCTATGGTTCGACGGCCCAAGGCTCGTTCGTCGAGGACGATGCCCTGTCTCCCAGTTCGCCCTACAGCGCGTCGAAGGCCGGGTCTGACCTGATAGCGCTGAGCCACCACAAGACCTTCGGTCTGGACATCTCGGTGACGCGGGCCTCCAACACCTACGGACCGTTCCAGTTCCCCGAAAAGATCATCCCGCTGTTCGTTACCAACCTGTTGTCGGGCCAGCAGCTTCCGCTCTACGGAGACGGCAGCAACATCCGCGACTGGTTGCACGTGGTCGATCACTGTGCAGCGATCGACCTGGTTCTGCGTCACGGTGAGGCGGGCCAGATCTACAACGTCGGGGGCGATTGCGAACTGACCAACCTCGACCTGACGCAACTGATACTCGAACTGTGCGGAGCCGACGAGAGGTCCATACGCCGAGTCGAGGACCGACCCGGCCACGATCTCAGGTATTCGGTCGACAGCTCGAAGGTCAGAGAGCTCGGGTGGGTCCCCACCATCGACATTCGAGCGGGCCTCGCGTCGACCGTCGAGTGGTACCGAAGCAACACCTGGTGGTGGCAGCCCAGACGGGGCTGAACGCGGGGCCTCATCATCGGGCGGCCTTCGTCGTTGTAGCCTCGACGCTGACCCAAGAGGAACGCTCGTCTATCGATGTCTCAATTCCAGACCATTTGGGACAGTCGTCCCCTGGTTGCCAACTTCGCCCAGCGAGAGCTCAAGTCGCGTTATCGGCGCAGCCTGCTCGGCTGGCTGTGGTCGTTGATCAATCCGATGACCACGATCCTCATCTACACGTTGGTCTTTTCTGTGATTCTCCGGGCCGAGCCACCCCCTGCCGGTGACGGCTCCAAGACCTTCGCCCTGTACCTCTTCAGCGGTCTTGTGCCATGGACCCTGTTCGCAACCATGGTCAACGGGCCCATGGATTGGCTCAACGCGGTGGCCGAACTGTTGCGCAAGATCAGCTTTCCTGCCGACGCCGCGATATTCGGGGGTGCCGTGGCCGGCGCGGTGCAGAGCCTGATCGAGGCCGGAATCTTGCTGGTCATCATGATCGGCATCGGCAACGCATCGTGGGCCATGCTGCAGCTGCCATACGTTTTGCTGTGTTTCACGGCATTTGGTCTCGGTATCGGCTTTGTTCTCAGCATCGCCAACGCCCACTTCCGCGACGTGAAATATCTCGTCGGTGTGGCCCTGAACGTCTTGTTTTTCCTGGTGCCCATCGTCTATCCGGGCAGCATCGTTCCCGAGTCGAGGTGGGGTCTGCCGCTGCGAAACATCATCGAGATGAATCCGCTGGCACAGTTCGTGGCGGCGGTGCGTGACGCGACCTACTTCGGCCAGTTCTCGTCGCCCGCTCGGCTACTGGGTATCGGGATCGTCGGCGCGGTGGTGTTCGTCGTCGGCTGGACCTACTTCGTCAAGCGCTCGGTCGACATCGCAGAGGAGTTGTGATGTCTGAACCAGCCATCGTCGTAGACAACGTCTCGAAGCGTTTCCTGTTGCAGCAGGACAGGGCGTCGAGCCTGAAAGAGCTGTTCACCACGCGCAGGGATCGCAACCCCGAGCGCGGGTTCTGGGCGGTGCGTGACGTCAGCCTCGAGATTCCGACCGGCACCACCTTTGGGCTGATCGGCCACAACGGATCGGGCAAGTCGACGCTGCTTCGCCTCATGGCGGGCATACATCAGCCCACCAGGGGGTCAATCACTTCGCGAGGTCGTATCTCGGCTCTGCTCGAGCTGGGTTCGGGGTTCCATCCGGACCTGACCGGGCGCGAGAACATCTACCTCAACGGTGCGATGCTGGGCCTCAGCCGCAAGGACATGCACCGCAACCTCGATCGCATAGTCGAGTTCTCGGGCCTAGAGGCGTTCATCGACCAACCGGTGAAGGTCTACTCGAGCGGCATGTACGTGCGGCTCGGGTTCGCCGTCGCGGTTCATGTCGAGCCCGAGATCCTCCTGGTCGACGAGGTCATGGCCGTGGGCGACGAGGAATTCCAGCGTCGTTGCCTCGAGCACATGTACGGCCTGAGGCGAGACGGGGTCACCATCGTTTTCGTGTCGCACTCGCTGGGGCTGGTCGAGAGCATCTGCGAGCAGGCGGCATGGCTTGATCATGGGCGGCTCCTCGAGATGGGTCCCGCGTCGGAGGTCTGCAACTCGTATCTCGACCGGGTGAACTCCGAGGAGAATCAGCGGCGGACGGCCGAGATGATCGAGCGCGACGCCGAGCGCACGGTCGAGGTGGTCGGCGAGCACACCGGCTCGGGTGAGGTGCGCGTATTCCACATCGACTACCTGAACCCGGGCATCGAACGCATCCCCCACTTCACCACCGGTCAGCCAGGACGCATGAGGCTGTGGTACGACGCAGCCGAAACCGTCGAGTCTCCGGTGATAACCGTCGACGTGTTCCACGAGAACGGATCGCACATCTTCGGCGGGACCACACAGGGCCAAATCGATACGGGAGTCGTGGCACCCGGGCAGGGCTTCATCGACTTCGTCATGGAAGACGTGAGGCTGACCCCTGGGCACTACTTCGTGGGGGTCGAGGTGACCGACCGAGACGGTCTGCACACCCTCGACAAGTGCAAACGCCTGATCGACCTCAAAGTCGTTGGCGCGAACTCACTCCGGGGCCTGACGGTTTCGGGCGGCGAGTTCTATCCGCTCGAGGCCCACCACGTCGACAGCCTTTGACGGGTGGCTAGCCGTCGACGACGGCTCGTTGCACGGCATCTGCGAGACGCTCGCCCAACACCCGCCATGCAAACTGTTCCTCGATCATGGCCCGTGCCCGCACCGCACGATCGATGCTGGCAGCAGCATCGTGGTCTGTGGCGATGGCCGCCTCGATGGCTGCCGCGAAACCGGGCAGATCCGAGGTCGTGAACAGCTCGGAATCTGGAAGCCCGCGGGCACCGGTTGCCGTCGTCACCGTCTGCAAACCCGATGCCAGGTACTCGACCAGCTTGAGGTTGGTGCCCGACCCGGTGGCCATCGGGTTCACTCCCAGATCGGCGCTGGACAGCAGCACGCGCTTGGTTGCGTCGCCGACCAGGCCGATCTGCAGAACGTTCTCGGGCAGGCGTCTGCCTGCGAAATAGTCGACATGACTGCCGATCATCAGGAACAACACATCGGGCAACTCGGGTGCCATGGCGTGTATCTGTTCGGCGGCCTCGAGGTTTGGCGGGTGCCAACTGGCCAGGTACAGCGCTATGCGCTTGTCGGCAGCAAAGCCCGCCGACCTCAACCAGGCCGTGCGGTTGGCGATGCGCTCGACCCCTGTGGCGAACGGGATCTCGTCGACCTTCGTGCCGTTGGCTATCACAACGGTGGGGGGTAGGGCGCCGTACACCGAGCGCATTACGGCCTCGTCCTCGGTCGAACACAATGCGACCAAGACAGAACGCGAGATGGCATCGAGCTCGACCTGGCGCACCTGGGCGACGGCCGCGTCAGCGGCTGCTGAGCGTGGATAGACGGTGTCTTTCAGCCTCACCTCGACGTTGTGAGCGTCGTAGACGACAGGCACAGAGCAGCCGACGAGGTCCAGGCTTGGCGCCATGTACGGGTGCGACAAGATCACGGCGCTGGCCTGGCCAAGCAGTGTCGAGAGCTCAGCGAGATACCTGGGGGTGAGCGCTATCGCAGACCCTCCGACGAGATCGTTGGCCGGTACGCCTATCTGGGCGGCAGCCTCGTTCTCGGCGTCGCTGTGCGCCCAAGTGCGCGCGACAGAGGTCTCGGCGAAGCCTGGTGATGTGACCACCGTGCCTTCTTGGGCCCCGGTGGGCGCCAACGACAGCAGGTGGACGTCGAAGCGGCTGGTGAGGGCGCGGTACAGGTGAAGGGCACGCAGCTGGCCCCCACCGCGCGGGTTGTGGGATACGAAGGTGCTGAGGGCCACCAGCAGCGGCTTGCCCGTGCGCGCCGGCACGTCGCGACCAGAGGCGACCTTCGAGACGCTGCGTCGGGGGCCTAGCAGCCGCGCTGACAGACGGCTCCAGGTGATGCCCGACATCTCTTGGCATCCGTTCAGCCCCATCGTTCGCGCTTGATCTGGATTGGCTGCGAGCCTCTCGAACGCCTCTGCGAGCTGATCGACTTGGGGCTCGACCACGACGCCGGTTGTTCCGTCGGAGACCAGTTCGGTCGGGCCGCCGCTGTCGGTGCAGGTGATGACCGGTGTGCCGCTGGCCAATGCCTCGAGCGCTATCAGGCCATAGTCTTCGCGATCGGGCACGAAGGGCACTGCGATGGCACCTGCGTAGAGGTCTGGGAGATCCTCGTCGGGCACGAAGCCCAGGAACTCGATGCGTGGGTCGTCTGCGGCGGCCGCTTGCAGGCGATCGCGCTCGGGACCAGAGCCTGCGATTCTCAGTGGAACGTCGACTGCCGATGCGCGGTAGGCCTCGATCACCATGTCGAGGCGCTTGGGGGCGTCGAGTCGGCTCGCGGTGAAGAAGTAGGTGCCGTCGACGGTCCGAGGCTGGGCGGGAAGGTCGGTGGGCGGGAACACCACTTCGACGTGGGCACCGGGTGGAAAGTACCCGGGACGGTCGGCGACGGTTTGGGCGATGGCCAGGTGACGGCGGGCGGCGCCCATGCCGATGCGGTCGAGCTTGTGCACCAACTTGCGCCCCAACGGGCCCGGGTGGCCGAACGCAGGGTGGTCGGCTCCGAGGCGCGCGACCGCCTCGTCATAGATCGCCCATAGCTCGCCGAGTCGACTCCTCGATGCGACCGCTCGATCGAGTCGCTCGGCCAGGTCGTCGATGCCCCACGTGGAATCGACCGAGGTTGGGAAACTGTCGGGGTAGGTGTCGTAGAGGCCGCGCAGCGTGTGGCACAGGTAGACGATCTGATTTGGATGGTCGACCATCCACGCCGGGTACTTGGCTGTGATCACCAGATCGAATCCCGACACGTCGAGGCCCGCGAAGTTGCGATATCCGGCGATCACCTCGTGCAACGTCGTTTCGGGGAATGGCAGCTTGACCAACTCGGCTTGATGGTCGGTGGCCTCGTTCAGATGGTTGACCAAGCCGGACAACAACCGCTCGAAACCGCCCCTGGTGTAGGGAACAGGTGCTGGTGCTACGACCCCGATCTTCATCAGGCGGCGCTCGCGGTCGGGCCTATGAGCGCCTTGTCGAACGTATCCAGCGCCTGCTGCCACGTATAGCGCTCGGCTGTGGCCCGCGCGGCCAGCGACATCGTCTGCAGGCGGTTGGCGTCGTTCGTGAGGAGGCGCACCGCGTTGGCGACTGCCTCGGGCTCGGGGTCGACGACAAATCCGTTGACACCATCGTCGACGAACTCGACCAGACCGCCCCCGTCGCGGCACACCACGACAGGCACCCCGAAGGCAAACGCCTCCAGAACGGTCAGTCCGTAATCCTCGTTCAGAGCCGGGGCCACCAGGCACACAGCCCGCGAATATTGCGACCGCAGGTCGTCGTCGGAGAGCCTGCCGACGATGTCGACCGGCAGCTCTGGAACGACGACCTCGACTCGCTCTGCGACCGGCGTGGCATCCCAGGCGCGCTCGGCGACGGTCACCCCGGCGGCCATCTCGGCGGCGTACCGGCGCACCGTAGGCAGCTGACCCCCTCCACCGATCAACACCGCCGGCGCATCGAAACCCTCGTGGGCCGCGGCGACGAACAATTGGGTTCGCTTGGTGAACTCGCTGCGGCTGACACAAACCACGGTGTCGCGGGTTCGGTCGGGGTCGGGCGCGACCTCAGGGCCGAACACAGGGCCGGCGAGGAACAGCGACATCCGGGAAGGATCGATGCCCGAGTAATGAATCAGGCGGTCTTCGACCGTGTGCGACGGAACCAGGAAGTGTTCCACGGTGCCGAAATGGCGGGAGTCGAGTTCGCGAACCAGCCTGCACGCCTCTTCGTGTATCTCAGGATCCTTCCCCGAAGCCTGCAGATGCGACCCGGACAGGTCGTAGAAGATTCGCTGGTGGTGATAGAAGAGCGCAATTTTCCTGGGATGGTCGACCGCCCAGCTGCCCGGCTGGGTGGTTACGACAACGTCGACGCCCGAAGCGTCGACGGCGCCGAATCGCGACACCAGAGAGCTGTAGTCGAAGAACTCGGGATGTTCGGACCGTGCCACCGGATCGCCCGAATGGTCGTCGACCGTGCCGGGCACCGTGAGCCAGACGACCGAATGGCCGTTAGCGGTCAAGTGATCGGCGAGCCTGTCGAGGACCACCTCGAAACCGCCGGTGACCCCCCAGTCGGGTTTGGCGAACCCGACGATCATGACCCGACCGGCGCCCCTGGCCTGGTGGCGATGACCGCATAGTCCTGCGGTCCGAACAGCGACCACGAGAACTCGCGCTGGAGTTCGTCCTCGAACTCGGGGACGTCTCGCGCCGGGTGCAGGAATCTGACCTCGACGTCGACGAAGCCGCAGTCGGTCAGTATGAACTGGAGCAGGTCGGGGTGCAGCGGCCGAAGGTGGGTGGGGTCCAGGTAAAAGGCGGCGGCACCGACCCTGAGGTTTGTCGGATTGGGCGTCTCGAACAGGACCGTGCCGCCTGGGGCGATCGCCAGCATGCACAGGTTGGCCAGATTGACCAACGTCTCGATAGGAAGGTGTTCGACGATGTGAAAGCCGGTCACCGCGCCGAGAGAACCCTCGGGTATCGAGGTGAGGTGTTCGAGCGCATCCTCGAGGCGGACGTCGAGCCCCCGCTCGCGACACCCTTCGACGAAATCGGAGTTGGTGTCGACGCCGTACGCCAGCACGCCCTTGGACTGGAGCAAACCCAACCATTCGCCCCGCCCGGACCCGATGTCGAGAACCGGGCCTTGCGACCCGAGAGATTCGACGACATCGGAGTATGGCTCGAGCGATGCGAGCACTTGGTCTCGGGTGCCCCGAAAGCGCGACTCGAAGCGTGCATAGAGTTCGCTCTGGCGCCATCGCGCGACCTCTTCGGCGGTGCGCCCCGGGTGACCGGCGGGCGAGCGGGTGTCGGCCAGCAGAAGGTCGAGATGTGAGCGGGTCAGTGCGGTGTCGCCGCGAAGGGTCTCGACCGTGCCGGCCACCTTGGTGAGGGCACTGCGCAGCGAGTCCAGCGACTCGCCCACTGAACTTCCGGTGGACCCATTGGCCTCGACCCGGCCGGCGATCGATTCGAGCTCGTCGGTCACCGATGCCAGCGACTTGCTCAACTCGTCGATGAGTATGTCGTGCGACGCCAGCGAGGCCCGCAGGGCCGCATTGTCCGACGGCTTGTTGTCGAGGTCGTTGATGGCACTCCAGGTCGCGGTCGAATTCGCCTCCAGCGCCGCCAGGCGCAGGTCGAAGCGGTCGATGAGGTGTCGCATGGCCGTCAGCGCGTCGGCCACTTGGCGGTTCAGCTGGTCCTGTTGGCCTACTGCGCTGCTTGCGTCGACCGCCCGCCTGATCACCTTCTTCACCCCGACCGCACGCCCGGTGGGCGCAGCGAAGCCGGCGCCGGCCAGCGCGGACGCGGCTTCGGTGGCGGTGTGCATGCGGCGGCTGTTGGCCGCCGACTCTGACTGGTTGTGGTCGGGCTGGTCGATCGCTTCCTGCATCTCGGCGATCACTCGATCGTTGCCGGCCATCTGGTCTCCACTGTCGCGGTCGTCTTGTGTGACCGCAGGCTACCGAATGGCTGCGGCAGGGTCGTGCTGTACCAGCCGCGGCGGATCGAGCCTGAGGTCGAAATGGTCGAGCCCGGCCTTCTTGAGGGCCGTGTCGAGGTCTGCAGCTTCGAGGCCTGCTGAGTTGTCGTCCAATACGGTCACCCGATATCCACGATCGGTGAACCACGCGATCAGCTCGGCTCCGGACCGGGACGAGATTCTCTCGACCAGGTCGGGTGAGTACTCGAGGAACACCACCGGCTCGAACCGGTCGATGACACCTGCTGCGCCGTCGATTGCCAAACCCTCCGCGCCTTCGATGTCGATCTTCAAGACGTCGAGGGCGTCGACGCCGGCCAAAGCGTCGTCGAGCCTGACCGACCCAACCAGGTTGCGCCTGGCCAGCACTTCAGGGCTCGACCTGGCCAGAGCCAGCCGCAGCGGGCCGTTGACGATGCCGTTGGAACCAGCGGCGGTGTCGATCACCAGCACATCGGGTCGGTCGGCCACCGCCGCGTGGTGAACCGTGACATGGTCGAATCCGTTCAGCGCCGCGCTCAGCCGAACGAGGTTCGCGTTGTTGGCCAAGGCCTCGAACGCCACCACTCGACCGGTGGGCCCGACAGCTGCTGCGGCTGTCATGGTGATGATGCCGATGTTGGCCCCGCAGTCGACGAAGGTGCCGCCGGGTTCCAGAACCGTTTGCAAGGCCTCGAGCAGATGGGGTTCATATGTGCCGCTGTCGATCAGGACCTGTCCGATGGCGCCATCGCCAGAGGGAACCAGCAGGCGGTGATCGCCGCGGTCGACCTCGATCAACTCATCTCCCGACACGCCGCCCAACAACACGCGGTAGGTGTCGCTGTTGCGGAACTCGTCGGAGTGGGCGAAATACGGCAACATCTGGCGCACAGACCACTGGCCGACGTGAGCGGAGAAGAAGTCGAGTCCTGCTGGGTCTGGCTGCCGGCCGTGGAACAGCCGATACGCCGCAACGATGTCGGCGTGGGTCATCTTGTCGTCGCTGGGTGAGGCTGCCGTCAGGTCTGGCTGTGAGGGCGCCTCGCTTCCGTTCTGCTGGGCCGAGGCGACGCTGGGCGCACCACGAACGAGGCCTCTCAGGCGGGCCCTGACGGGTTCGGGCAGCCGCTGGACCAATCGAGCCGCGGTGACCTTGGCTCGGTTGATCATGGATCGATGTTCCCTGCTCTGACGTCGGCCAAGGCCTGTGTCGCAAGCCTGGTCAGCGGCCCCGGTGCCGCGATCGCGCGCCCGTCGATGGCCGAGATGCCCTGAACATCGCGGGTAGACGAGGTGAGGAACGCTTCGGTGCATTCCTGCAGGTGTTCGAACGGGATCGCCACCTCGAGTACCTCGACCCCGCCGGCAGCGAGCCCCTCGATGACCAGGGCCCGAGTAACGCCGGCCAGACATCCCGAGTCGAGCGGGGGAGTGGCCAGCCTGCCGTCGAGTTCGACGAAGATGTTGGTTCCGGTGCCCTCACACAACTGGCCTCTGGTGTTGGACATCAGGGCTTCGGTGGCGCCCGCTTCCTTGGCCCGCGCCAGAGCGACGACGTTTTCGGCGTAGCTGGTCGACTTGACCCCGGCGAGGGCGCTTCGTTCGTTGCGCGTCCACTCGACGGTTATGACCGTGGTGGTCTCGGCCCAGCCTCTGGGTGGTGCAGCGGCCACGATCAACCTCGGGGGTCCGTCGCCGCGAGCCGAACCCATCGGCCCGCTGCCTCCGGTGACCGTCATGCGGATCACGCCGACGGCGTCGTTGGCTTCGATCACCGAATTGACGGCCAGGCGCAACAGATCGTCGTCGCGGCCGATGTCGAGGCCTATGGCCCGCGCCGAGCGTCGCAGCCGGTCGAGGTGCCGCTGCAGTGCGAACGGGCTGCCGTCGACCACACCGATCGACTCGAACACGCCATCACCCACCGTGATGCCGTGGTCGGAGAAGCCGATGTTGGCCTCTGACGCGTCGACGAGTTTGTCGTCGATCCAGATCGATTCGGTTGCCACGCCTCGAAGTTACCCCCTACGCCAAGTTGAACCGTGTGCAAAGCGTTCCCTAAGAACGGCTTGGCGACCTTTCGTTTTGGGATGGCGCTGGTACGTTCGGCTTCGTGCCCCGCCAGCGACTTCGATGGACCAGAACCCCAGCCCAACGCCTGGTGCTGGCCATCAACACCGTGTTGATCACCGTTCTGGCCCTGGGCGCGGTGACTCTTGGCTACGCGGCCCAAAAGCTGGGCGCGGTCGATCGCCTCGATGTCTCGTCGGAGTTGACCGCTGCCACCGAGACCACGATGGTGTCTGCGGGTTCGCTGACCATCCTGACTCCGGAGGCGATGTCTGGCGCCTCGACCACTACCCAGGCGCCGCGCCCCGCTGGCCCGCCCGAGAACTATCTGATCGTCGGCTCCGACAACGCCGAAGACCTCGATCCCGACGATCCGGCCCTCATCGGGCGCGACGACGCTTTGGGCAATCACCTGGCCGACACCATCATGGTGCTTCGTCTCGAGCCGGCGACCGGGGCTGCCTACCTGCTGTCGATTCCGCGCGATCTCGAGGTCGACATCTGGGACACGCAGCGCAGGCTCAAGATCAATTCGGCATTCAACTTCAATGAGCCGTACGAGGATCAGGTCAAGCGCCTCATCAACACTGTCGAGGACAACTTCGACATCGCACTCCAGCACTATGTCGAGGTCGACCTGGCCGCTTTCCAGCGTCTGGTCGACGCAGTGGGAGGGGTCGAGGTGTGTTTCGCGGGCCCCACCACCAACCCCCGCACAGGCCTCGACATCAAGAGTGGCGGTTGGCAGCTGCTCGACGGCCGGACGGCGCTGTTCTGGGTGCGGTCGCGAAACGAACTGGTGCAGCAGCGCCTCGACGGCACGTGGGTCAGCATGAGCCCCCGAGCCGACCTCGACCGGATAGAGCGCCAGCAGGACTTTGTCAGGCAGATGGTCGACCAGGCGGTGTCCGATGTCGTGTCCGACCCCGGCCTGTTGCTCGAGGTGCTCGACATCGCGGCAGACGAGCTGGCGGTGTCCAACAGCTTCAGCATCGTCGGCGACGGCCGCGACCTGGCCACCTGGTTCCGCGATCTCGAAGACGAAGACCTGGTCACCATGACCCTCGACGTGTTCGACCTTCCCGTCGATGCCAGCCGCAACAACGAATACCGGCTGGGCCTGGTCGACAACGACAACAACCAGCGCATCCTCGACATCTTCCGCGGCATTCCCGTCGATGCCGTCGTGCCCAAGCGCGTCGAGGTGTCGATCCGTGCCGACGGACAAGACCAGGTCGCTTCGGATCTTGCAGGCCTGGGCTTCGAGATCGGCACGCAGTGGGCCGCAGCCGACGGTGTCGAAGGTGTAGCCATCAGGTACGGCATCGGGGGTACCGATGCTGCGAACCTCGTTGCCGCCTACCTGGACTTCGCAGTCGACTTCGTGGCGGACACGTCGCTGGCAGCCGACCAGGTGGTTCTCGAGTGGTCCGGCCCGGCGCCCGAGGTATTGGCCGTGCCGAGGCCCCTGACCGCTGTGGCACAACCGATACCGACGACCACCACGACTGCCGACGATTCGCAGGCCGCGACCACGACCACACCTGCGGTCTCGGAGTTTGAGTTCGACTGCGATGCGCCAAGACCTTGAACGAGGCCTGGCGAGGCCGACCGGGCGAGACGAAGCTTCCTGTTGAGGTACAGAGAATGATGAGCAAGATTGCGGTGATCGGCACCGGCTACGTGGGCCTGACCACGGGTGCCTGTTTCGCCCACATCGGACACGATGTGGTGTGCGCTGACATCGACGAGTCCAAGATCGAACGCCTGAATCGCGGCGAGATCCCGATTCTCGAGCCCGGCCTCGACGAACTCGTCCGCGATGGCATGGCCGAGGGCAGGCTTCGGTTCGTCGTGGGTGCAGCCGAGGCGGCCAAGGACTGCGAGTTCGCGTACTTGTGTGTGCCGACTCCCCAGGGCGAGGACGGCTCGGCAGACCTCAGCTACATCGAGGCCGCGGCAGCCGAGATCGCTCCGGTTCTTCCTTCAGGATCGGTGGTCGTCAACAAGTCGACGGTGCCCGTCGGCTCGACCCTGGTCGTAGAGCAGGCGCTCAAGCGCGACGACGTCACCGTGGTGTCCAACCCCGAGTTCTTGCGCGAGGGTTCGGCGGTGCACGACTTCCTCAACCCCGACCGCGTGGTTATCGGCACCGACGATCGGCCTACCGCAGTCAAGGTGGCCTCGCTGTTTCTCGGGCTGACCGCACCCGTGATCGTCACCGACCCCGCTTCGGCCGAGACCATCAAGTACGCGGCGAACTCGTTCCTCGCCACCAAGATCTCGTTCGTCAACGCCATGGCGGCCGTCTGTGAGGCCGTGGGCGCCGATATCAACGACGTAGTCCTCGGAATCGGCACCGATCCGCGGATAGGCAGCCAGTTTCTGAAGCCCGGACCCGGGTGGGGCGGATCTTGTTTCCCGAAAGACACCCGAGCCCTCGTGCACATCGCCGACCAGGCCGGCTACGACTTCGCGTTCTTGCGCGGTGTCATCGAGGCCAACAGCCAGCAGTTCTCGCGGGTTGCCGACCGGGTTGCCGAGATGGTCGGCGGTGATCTGGCCGGGAAGCGCATTGCCGCACTCGGCCTCACCTTCAAGGCGAACACCGACGACCTGCGCGATTCGCCGGCTCTCGAGGTCATCGCCAGGTTGCGCGAACGCGGAGCCGACGTCGTGGCCCACGATCCAGCCGTTCACCGGGACCTCGACGGAATACGTGTCGCCGAGTCTGCCTACGCTGCCGCCGAGGGTGCCGATGCCCTGGTTGTGCTGACCGAGTGGGACGAGTTCCGCTGGCTCGACTTCGCAAAGATTGCAGAGGTCATGACCTCGGCCAAGATCTACGACAGTCGCAACGTGCTGGATGCCGCTGCCGCTCGCAAGGCCGGGATCGAAATCAAGTCGCTCGGGCGGGCCTGAGCGGGTGAGCACCAGAGCCGCGCAGCATCTGCCCTGTCGAATCGTCGTCACCGGCGGTGCCGGGTTTCTGGGCTCTCATCTGTGTGACGCTCTGGTCGCCGACGGGCACACCGTCGTGGCCATCGACAACCTGGTCACTGGCAGCGTTGCCAACATCGAACACCTCTTCGGTCACGACCGGTTCCGATTCGTACGCCAAGACGTCACCAACTTCTTGTGGGTACCGGGCGAGGTCGACATCGTCTTGCACTTCGCTTCGCCCGCGTCGCCCATCGACTACCTGGAACTCCCGATCCAGACCCTGAAGGTCGGCAGCCTCGGCACCCACAACGCTCTGGGTCTGGCACGCGAGAAGAACGCCAGGTTCTTGCTGGCGAGCACCAGCGAGGTCTACGGCGACCCCGATGAACACCCCCAGACAGAGACGTACTGGGGCAACGTCAATCCGGTGGGGCTGCGCGGCTGCTACGACGAGGCCAAGCGGTTCGCGGAGGCGATGACGATGGCCTACCACCGCTCGCACGGGATCGATGTGCGCATAGTCCGTATCTTCAACACCTACGGGCCGCGGATGCGTCCAGACGACGGACGTGTGGTTTCGTCGTTCCTGGCCCAGGCGCTGCGGGGTGAGGCCCTGACCGTGTTCGGCGACGGATCGCAAACGCGCAGCTTCTGTTATGTGGACGACCTGATCGAGGGCATCGTCGGCGTGTTGTGGTCGAGTTATGTCGGGCCCGTGAATGTGGGCAACCCTGGCGAGTTCTCGATGCTGGAGTTGGCCGAAGTGGTCCGCGAGGTCACGTCCAGCCCGGTGCCGCTGTCGTTCAAGGAACTGCCACAGGACGACCCGACCAGACGACAACCAGACATCTCGTTGATAGGCGAGATCACGGGCTGGAAGCCGCGGGTCGACCTGCGCGACGGGATCGCCCGCACGGCCCAGTGGATGCGTGGCGAGTTGGTCTGAGCACGTGGCCTAGGAGAATTCGGCTCGAACACAGGGGCTGAACGCTCAGGGCGGCTCAGCCGTGGCAGCATCGCGGGCGTGCCGCGCCGCCGATCCAGGCTCACCAGGACATGAAGGTCACATTCGTCGCAGAACCGCTCTGGCATCGCGTTCCCGGAGGCACTGGCGTGGTGACCCTCGAACTGCTCGAGCGGCTGCGCGCCGCGTCAGAGGTCGAAGTCGACGCGGTGAGGGCCCGACAGATATCGCGCTCGGGTGCGGCCGAGGACGGCACCAAGCTGGCGGCCCGCGTCGATGCGGCGGGCATTAGACAGACCCTGTTGCCTCGCCCTGCGCTGTACGAGGCGTGGTCTCGATCGGGAAGGCCAGACGTCGCAGGCAAGGGCGCGCACCTGCTCCATTCGCCGATGCTCTTGGCCCCTACCTCGTCTCGGGTTCCGGTGGTGGTCACGCTGCACGACCTGGCGTGGGCAGAGCGGCCCGGCGACTTCCCGGCTCGGGCTCGTCGCCTGTACCAGCGCATGTTCGATCGTGTGGCGCGCGACGCATCTGTCGTCTTGTGTTCTTCGCGGACCACCCTGGCAGCGGCCGTGGCCGCCGGATTGCCCGAGGCCAAAGCGCGCCTGGTTCCGCTGGCGGCTCGTCGGCTGGACCCGACCGGCCCGGACCGGCCCGACATCGCCGAGCGTTTCGGGCTCGATACGCCGTTCTTGTTGTCGGTGGGCACCGCCGAGCCCAGGAAGAACCTGGGGCGGCTCGTCGCCGCCTACGCCAAGACCGGCCTGGCGCGTGAGGGTGTCGTGCTGGCGTTGGTAGGGCCGGTGGGCTGGCAGATGTCCATTGCCGAACTGCTCGACGACCTCGATCCCGAGGTGCGGGCCGCCGTGCGGCCACTCGGAGCCGTCACAGACGGCGAGCTGGCGGCCCTTTACGAGCAGTGCCTGGCCTTCATCTACCCCAGCCTGGCCGAGGGGTTCGGGCTGCCGGTTCTGGAAGCTCTCGGCGCCGGAGCTGCGGTGGTGACCAGCTCCGGTACCGCAACAGCCGAAGTAGCCGGCGAAGCGGGCGTGCTGGTCGACCCCGCCTCCGTCGACGACATTGCCACAGGCATCCGCAGGGTGGTCGACGACGCAGCCCTCAGGGACCATCTGCGTGACGCGGCTGCCACCCAACTCGCCGCCCATTCGTGGGATGCTCACATGGACGCCACTCTCGCCGCGTACCGCGAAGTGGCCAAGAGGTGAGCAGCCCGATGTTGAAGGTGGGAATCAACCTGACCTGGCTCCGGCCCGGTGAGGTAGGGGGAAGCGAGGAGTACCTGACGCGCCTGCTCGCCGGCCTGGTCAACCAGAACTCGATCGAGCCGACGCTCTATGTCTTGGAACCTTTCGTGCTGGCATACCCCCAGCTGGCAACGGCGTTTCGCACCGTCGAAGCACCCGTGTCGGGCGCCAACCGCTTTCGGCGAGTGGCCTCCGAACAGAGTTGGCTGGCGACGCGGATGGCTCGCGATGGTGTCGACGTGGCGTTCCACGCCGGGGGAACCATGCCGGTTCGGCCAGGGTTCAACCCGGCCCTGCTGGTACACGACGTCCAGTATCTGACCTATCCCCGCAACTTCTCGCGCGTGAAGCTCGCGTATCTGAAGGCCCAAATACCGCGAGGCGTGTCCCAGGCCAACATGGTCATGGCACCCACGCGCTATGTGATCGACCGCTTGTCCGGTGCATTCGGTCTCGACCCGAACAGGGCAGCGGTTGTGCCTCATCCGATCGATGCGCCGCCGACACAGGCCGTGCCCTTCGACGTCGACCGTCCGGTGATCCTGTATCCGGCGATCACCTACCCGCACAAGAACCACGTCACGTTGGTGCGCGCCCTTGCGGTGATGCGCAACGAGGCGACCTTGGTGCTTACCGGTGGCAGCGCATCGAGCGAGAACGCCATCAGGGCCGAAGTCGAGCGGTTCGGACTGGGCGATCGCGTCAAGCGTCTGGGTCGTGTGCCTGTCGCCGAGCTGGAACGCTGGTGGGCGACTGCGTCGGTGATGGCGTGCCCGTCGTTGTACGAGGGATTCGGTGCTCCCCTGGTCGAGGCGATGGTGCGCAAGGTGCCGGTGGCGGCATCGCGGGCCGCGGCGATTCCCGAAGTCGTTGGCGATGCTGCGGTTCTGGTCGATCCGCTCGACGTTGGGGCCTGGGCAGCCGCGCTCGACCGAATCATCGATGGTCAGGGCGCCGAGCTGGCCGAGCGTGGTCAGGTGCGCGCCAAGGCGTTCACGACCGAGGCCGTGACGCCTCAGCTGGTTCAAGCTCTGGTTGCGTGTCGCAATCGCTGAGCCGTACTGGGATACGGTCGAGGCTCCGCTATGAAGATCGTCGTCATCTGCCCTCACTTCGAGCCTGACGTTGCCCCGACGGGCGAGGTGATGACCCGCATCGTCCACGAGTTGGCGGCACGCGGCCACGAGTTGCACGTGTTCACGGCCCTTCCCTGGTATCTCCACCATCGGGTCGATTCCGGCTGGACCGGGCGTCTCGTTCAGACCGATGTCGTCGACTGGGGCAAGATCACACGGCTGCACCCGTTCCCGGCACCCGACAAGAACAACCTCATTCGTCGGGCTCTGTCGTTCGGGGGCTTCACCGCGTTGGCGACGCTGCGATCCGTGTGGGGGTCCAGAGCCGACGTCGTCCTGGCGATGTCACCCCCGCTGACCCTGGGTCTCGCTGGGTGGATCGCCTCGCTGACCAGAAGGTCTCCGTTCGTGTTCAACATCCAGGACGTCTACCCCGACGTCTTGGTAGAGACCGGTGCAGTAACCAGTCCCAAGGTAATCGGGGCCCTCTCGGCATTGGAGAAGTTCACCTATGCCAGGGCCGACGCGGTCACGGTGTTGTCCGAAGACCTGCGCTCGAACCTGGCAGCCAAGACCGACCCCGCGAAGCTGGAGGTGATACCCAACTTCGTGCTGACCGATGACATCGTTCCGGCAGACCGTCACAACCGCTATCGCGAAGAGCTGGGCGTTGGCGACGCAACGGTGGTCATGTATGCCGGCAACATCGGATACTCCCAGCCGCTCGAGCTGGTGGTCGCAGCCGCCCGGGCGTTCAGCCAGCGCGACGATGTGCACTTCGTGGTGAACGGTGGTGGCAGCGGCAGGGCGGCCGTCGAGCAAGCGGCGTCGGGTCTGCGCAACATCACCTTCGTCGACCTGCAGCCCAAGGAGCGCCTGCCAGAGGTATTGGCCGCCGGCGACATTCACTTGGTGTTGCTCAAGAGCGGACTGTCTGCATCGTCGGTTCCTTCGAAGACCTACTCGGTTTTTGCCGCAGGTCGCCCGCTGATCGCTTCGGTGGACGAGGGCAGCGAGGTGGCCAAGATGGTGACCGAGGCCGGTGCAGGCGTTGCCGTACCCCCCGAGAACGAGCAGGCCTTCATCGAGGCTGTCACAACACTGGTCGACGACGCTCAGCAGCGCCGCGCCGCCGGCCGAAATGCCCGCTCCTATGTCGAGGGTTTGTACTCGCCGGCCGCGATCGCCGAGCAATACGAGAAGCTGTTCGAACGACTCGCCGGTGGTACTTCTGGGCGCTAAGAGACGTGCCGCGCATGCCCGGGGTTGCCAGGCGGTAACTTGGAGCGCCGTATGGCCAAGTCCTCATCTGTCAACAAGGTCGCGCGAGCTGCTGCCACAAGCGCTCCGAAGGCATCAAGGCCCGGCGACCGCCCAATCTTCTTTCCCGTGGGGATGGCGGTTGTCGTCCTCATCGGAACGCTGTTCATCGTGCTCGCCTGGCGCGAGCGCAACGCCGGCATCCCCGACGAGAGGCCAACAACCTCGGATCACTGGCATTCGGCCTATTCGGTCAACATCTGCGGCGAGGTGCAAGAGCCCATCCCCGCCGACACCAACATCGAATTCGGCATACACACCCGCGGTGACGGACTGATCCACATAGCGCCGACGGTCGATGCCGCAACCGGCTTGAACGCCACCGTGGGCACGTTCTTCCTCGAGAGCGGTGGCGTCATCAGCGACACCAGGCTCAGCATCAACGGCATCGACGTCAACGAGGCTGAGACGCTCTGCAACGACCAAGAGTCAGAGCTCTTGATCCTCAAGTGGGTCAGGGCCGACACCGAGCGGCCGCTGGTCATCGCCGAGGGTCTGGGCGCCGTGCGTTTCGACCAGAACGATCCGAACGAGGGTCAGCTGTTCACGTTTGCTCTCGTCGAAAAGGACGCCGACCTCGACTACGACGCCCTGCGTCCTGACACCACGCTGCTCGACGACTACATCGATGGCGATCCGCCGGCCGAGGAGCCCATCGTGGCCGACGAGTCGACCGAAACCACCGACACCTCCGAAGGCTGATCGCATGAAGGCTCTGGTACTGGTCGGCGGGTTCGGCACCAGGCTTCGGCCGCTCACCCTCTCCAGGCCCAAACAGATGTTGCCCATCGCCGGCAGCCCCATGATCGAGTGGGTGGTGGGCCGGCTTGGCGACTTCGGAGTGGACGAGGTCGTGCTGAGTCTGGGATACCGACCCGACGCCTTCGTAGAGGCCTACCCCGATCAGGTGTGCGCCGGCGTCGCGCTGCGTTATGTGACCGAGCCCGAGCCGCTCGGTACCGCCGGAGCCGTCCGTTTCGCCGCCGTTGAAGCCGGGGTCGACGAGACCTTCCTGGTTCTCAACGGAGACGTCCTGACCAACCTCGATATCGGTGCGCTGATCCAGTTCCATCGCGACGCCGGCGCCGAGGGCACCATCGCGCTGCAGCGCGTCGACGATCCGTCGGCCTTTGGAGTGGTGCCCACCGACGACGACGGCCGGGTCGTTGCCTTCGTCGAGAAACCTCCACGAGATGAGGCTCCCACCGACTTCATCAACGCCGGTACCTACGTTCTCGAGCCCTCTGTCATCGACACCATTCCCGAGGGTCGCCAGGTGTCGATAGAGCGCGAAACCTTTCCGGCACTGGTCGAGCGTGGCTCGCTGTACGCCATGGCTGCCGATACCTATTGGCTCGACACCGGCACGCCCGAGCTCTACATCAGGGCCAACCTCGACGTCATCACCGGAAGGCGGCAGGGCGCGTCCGCGGTGGCGGTCCAAGGCGACGTAGCCGATTCTGCACGAGTCGTCGAAAGTGTTGTCGGAACAGGCTCGACCATCGCATCTGGAGCCTCGGTTTCGGGTTCGGTGATCATGAACGAGGTTTCGGTCGGAGTCGACGCCGTGGTGGCCGACTCGATCCTGATGGACGGCGTCGTCGTGGGCGCCGGGGCCGAGATCGTCGACGGGTCGGTCATCGGCGCCGGACAACACATCGAGGCCGGCCGGCGAGTGGCCGCGGAACGTATTCCGCCGCCGGAGTGACAGTGGCAAGCATGTCGATGGCGGGGGTCGCATGGCACGTGTGATGGTCACCGGAGCAGCCGGGTTCATCGGCTCGCACCTGGTCGATCGGCTCATAGCCGATGGGCACCAGGTCGACGCCATCGACAACCTCTCGGTCGGGAGTTTGTCCAATCTCGCCCAGGCGCGATCTGCAGGCGGTCTCAGCTTCCACAAGATCGATGTTCGGGTCCCCGAGTTCGTCGATCTGGTGGGCCATCGCAAGCCCGATCTGATCTGGCATCTCGCCGGCCACGTCGACCGTCCTGGTTCACTACACGATCCGGTCTTCGACGCCGACGTG
The DNA here is from genome assembly GCA_041394185.1 of Acidimicrobiales bacterium. Taxonomy (NCBI): domain Bacteria; kingdom Bacillati; phylum Actinomycetota; class Acidimicrobiia; order Acidimicrobiales; species Acidimicrobiales bacterium. Next base: position 113,748 of record JAWKIQ010000002.1, on the reverse strand, counting down.
AACGTGCTCGGCACGCTCAACGTGCTCGAGGCGGTGCGCATGCACGAGATCGCCCGTATCGGGCTGGCGGTTCAGGGGCTGTTCAGACGTGACTCTGACGTAACCGGTCGCACCATCGTCGGTCAGGCTCCGACCATGCCGAGCCACATAGCGGTCGAGGCGCAGGTCGACTACATGCGGGTACATGGTGATGTCTATGGCCTCGACTGCCGCGTGGTTGCGCTGTCCAACGTCTACGGACCCCGTCAGGCCGCTACCGGCAACGGGCCGTGTGTCGCCAGCTTCGTAAAGCGTGCGCTGGCGGGCGAGGCGCCTGTGGTTCACGGCGACGGCAAACAGGCGCGCGACTTCTTGCATGTGCGCGACGCCGTCGACGCCATCGTCAAGGCGTCCGACATCGACGCCGGCGCGATCGTGGCGGTTGGTACCGGTCGTCTGACCCGGGTGCTCGATGTGGCCAAGGCGGTGTGCGAACTGGTCGACCGCGAGATCGAGCCGGCATTCGGTCCGGCCAGGCGCCTCGACCGGGCAGGCTTGGCATTCCCGACCGACGAGGCGTACAGGCGCCTCGGATGGCGGCCGGCCGTCGAAGTCGACGAGGGCCTGGCTGAGTTGGTCGAGCTGGCCAGGCGCTGAGCGACCAGCTCGGTCCCAGGTCAGCGAAACAGGTCTTCGGCGGGGGCTCTGACGATCTCGTCCACCACCGACGACGTCCTGAACCACGAGCGATCGACTCCGCGGATCAGGGCCACGGGCACACCGGTGGCCTTGCCGCACACCAGATCTGCCGCCGAAGCCAACTCGTCGACGACACAAACCTCGGTGACCTGCAGCTCGCGGCCCAGTGAGTCGTTGGTGCCCTTCAGGTCGAGAATGGCGCCGATGCCTGCGCAACCGATGGCCACGTCGGTCAGACCGCGGCGCCATGGCCTTCCGAACGTGTCGGAGATGATGACGGCCGTATCCACGCCGTGCACGCCCATCAGACGGTCGCGAATTCGCCGCGCCGATCGGTCGGAGTCCTCGGGCAACAGGGCGGCCTGGCCGCGGTCGACGTTCGACAGATCGATGCCGGCATTGGCGCACACGAAACCGTGTTTGGTTTCGCTGATGATGAGGTCACCGCGACGTCGCAGGATGCGCACCGACTCTCGTTCGACTATCGGCTTGTGGCTGAGCGGGTCGGACGGGTCCACCTCGACCATGGCTCCCTCGGCCTTGGACACGATCTTTTGTGTTACCACCAGCACGTCGCCGTCGAGCAGGCCATGCTCGGTCTGTTCGCATGCCTGGACGATGGCCGAGGCGATGTCGTCGCCCCGCCGTATCTCGGGGATGCCAGCGATGGGGAAGATCTGAAGTGCGCCGGTCAAGTCGACCTCCGTCCTTGAATGGTTGCAAGCGTGGTTGCCGCCAAGGCTGCCGCCACGTCGGGCTCGGACATGATGGTGTCGGTGAAGACACACGTCATGCCCAGCTCGCGAATGGGCTCGGCGAGGGCCGCGTCGATCTCGTCGATCACCAGCGAAGAGGCGAACGGCTGGTACATGTGCGCTACTCCCAGTGCCGTCGGCTCGTGACCCAACTCGACCAGCATCCGGTCGGCCGGGCCCTTCAGGGCCTTGCCCCCGACGATCGGTGAGATCGCCCCCACGTGTTGTCTCCTGCTGACCAGGGCCTCGCGGATGCCGGGCACTGCCAGCACCGGACCGATCGACACGATGGGGTTCGAGGGCGCGATCACGATGCTGTGGGCGTTGGCGATGGCATCGAGCACACCGGGCGCCGGCGACGAGGTGTCAGCGCCTGCAAACCGAACGGCGTCGACCGCGACGCTGTGCCGGCGGGCGACGAAATAGTCCTGGAACGAGATCTCGCCCTCTCCCTCGACGGCGACCATGGTCTGGATCGCGTGTTCGCTGGCGGGCAGAACCGTGGTTCGCAGCCCCAGCGCAGCGGTGACTTCGGAGGTGATCTGGGCCAGGCCAGCCCCGTCGGCGGTGCGTTGGGTGCGGTACAAGTGCACGGCCAGGTCGCGGTCGCCCAAGCTGAACCAGGTCTGGCCGCCAAGCCTCTCCAGCTCTTCCTTGACAGTCCACGTCTCGCCGGCGCGTCCCCAGCCGGTTTCGGGATTGACCAGCCCGGCGAGGGTGTAGGTAACGGTGTCCAGGTCTGGGCAGATCCGTAGGCCGTGCAGCACGAAGTCGTCGGCCACATTGACGATGGCGGTGTCGTCGCGAAACGCGTCGCCGCGATGAAGCGCCAGACCGCGAAGGAACTTGGCGGCGCCGACGCCACCGGCGATGGTTACGACCGAGTCGGATTGCACGGCTGGGAGCCTACGCGCCGCCGGCTCGCAGGCCAGACAACACCGTCTCGCAGAACGCTACGTAGCGACCTATCACCGCTTCCCATGCGAATACTTGCTCGGTGTAGCGCCTGCCGTTGGCCGCCAGAAGGGCTCTGAGGTCCGGGTCGCCCATCAGCCGATCGAGCGCGGCCTCGAACGTGGGGTAGTCGCCGAACCACAATCCGCCGCGGGCTCGGTGGGCGTGCTCGACGGTTGCCCCGCACTGGGCATTCACCAACACCGCTGTGTCGGCCAGCCAGGCCTCGAGGATCACCATCGAGAACGACTCCATCGCCGAGGGCGATATCGACACTTCGGCACCGCGCACCAGCGCCCACTTGGTCGCCTCGTCGACGGCGTCGGTCATCACCACATCGGGATGGGGGTCGAGTTTCTCGCTGGCGGGTCCTACGAACACCAGCGCCAGGGGGCTCGGACGGCGCCGCTTGTACTCGCGGAAAAACGCGTCGAGGGCACGGGCACCCTTGCCGTTCTCGACACGCCCCACGCACACGACGTAGGGCCTGTCGGACAGGCCGAAGCGATCCCTGGCCTCGTCGACATCGCCCTGGTCGTCTGGCACGTCGATTCCCAGGCCCAGCGTGACGCTCGGCTTGTGTACGACGGGAAAGAACCGTTCGGCCAACTCGCGTTCGGCGTCGGTGTAGTACGACAGAGCGCCAGCGGCGGTGTACATCTGCTGGACCAGGTCGAGGCGCAGCGCGGCCTCGTCATGGGCGGCGCCGTGCAGTATCGCTCTTTTTCCGATGATGGGTACACCGCGGATCGAGGGCCAGAACAGGTAGGGCGAGAACGCGATCAGGTCGGCGTCGGACGCCTCGGCGGCTTCGATGACGTCTGGGCACACCGGACCCTGCTGGTCGACGAACATCGCCTCGCCGATGGCGTCGAGGCTGGTGGGCGAGTAGTCGACGCGCGTAGCGATGTGGTGCCATTCGGGGTCGCGGCCCGACTTCGATTCGAACCGGTTGACCGTCACACCATTGAAGCTCGACAGGCCCGGTGTCTCGACGTCTTCCCAGGTGATGGCCGACCGGGCGCACGTGGTGAACACCTCGACCTCCCAGCCCTCGAAGGCCACCAGGCGCTCGCCGATCATGCGCATCGCCTTTTCGGCGCCGCCGACGGCGTCGTCGCCGTAGCGGGGTACCACGATGCCGAGCTTCATAGAGCGTCCTCCGAGGTCACAGCATCGAGCAATTCGAGTGCGGCCAAGAAGGCGTCGACCGCCCTGTCGGCCGAGAATGCCTCGGCTCGCCGGCTGCCGGCTGCGGCTAGTGAAGCCGCCAGCTCTGGCGAGCCCAGCACCCGGTCGAGAGCGGTGGAGACCGTCGCCGGATCCTTCACCGGCAGCAGCAGGGCGGCGCCGTCGACGGTTTCTGGCACAGCCGACGACGCGTACGCCACAACGGGCAGGCGTCTGGCCATCGCCTCGATCAGCGGAACGCCGAAGCCTTCGTGGTCTGACAGGCAGCACAACACGTCGGCCTGCGCGTACTCGACTTCGAGTTGTGCATCGTCGACCGGGCCGACGAACACCACGTTTCGAGCCAGGTCCAACCCGGCCACCATGCGCTCGAGAGCGGTCTTGTAGCGGTCGGATGCCGAGGCTCCGACCAGTCTGAGCTGCACCGACGGACGCTGCTGCACCAGGAGCGCAATCGCTTTGATCAGGTCGTGCTGGGCCTTGTTGGGAGCGATTCGGCCTACGAACAGGACGACCTCTGAGTTGCGACCGCCCGAGTGTTCGGCACGCGAGACCGAAGGCGGATCGAACACGATTGGCGCCACCGCAGTAGACGCGAACCCGAGTCGCTCGAGTTCGAGGCGGTTGTATTCGGAGTCGCCGATTCCCAGCCGACTGGAACGCGCCAGCGATTCGAGCTGGCGACGAGCAAGGGTCAGCTGGTGGACCTGTTCTGGGTCCCAAGGTGCCATCAGCTCGAGCGGGGTCAGGTTGTGATGAACCGTCACCAGCGGCTCGGACCTGGCGATGAGGGTTTCGACGACGGCCGAGCCCGTGGCCATGTGGTACACGTTCACCGCGTGCGGGTCGACAGGCCCCAGCGTCGAAACCGGCCGGGTGTGCGCAGCGGTCTCGGGCCTGGTCTCCTCGACGAACACGGGTGCGTCGAATCCGCGCAACCCCAGCTCGCGCGAAAGCCTCAGAACTTGGCCCCCCACCGCGTCTCGTGGGTAAACGGCTGGTACGAACTGGCGAATGGTGCGCAGGGCGCTCATCGTGCTGCGCCGATCGTCGCCTCGATTACCTCTGTCCAGGCCCTCCTGGTGTTGTCCAGGCTGAAGTGTTCTGCTCTGGATCGACCCCTGGTGCGCATCTGCTGGGCCAGATCGGGAGTGCTGACGACCCTGGCAACGGCATCGGCGACGATGTCGGGTGACTTGGACGTAAGCAACAGGCCGGCATCGCCGAGGGTCCCGGCAACGGCCGTCGAGTCGAATGCGATAACCGGGACGCCGTGGTGCATCGCCTCGATCAGGGGCACACAGAACCCTTCGTGGTCGGACACGCATACGAACACGTCGGCCAGCGCGTACTGGGACGCCAGCTCGTCGTCGCTGACCCCGTCGTGGATCTTGACCGCCCTCTCGAGACCCAGATGTTCGACATAGTCCTTCATCGCCTGGGCGTACGAGCCAAAGGTCGCCGACCCCACCAGGTGGAGCTCGGCGAGCGGATCGTGCCTCTGCCGCAGCACCGACAGCATCGCGACCAGCTCGTGTTGGGCCTTGTTGGGCGCCAGGCGGCCCACGAACAACACCCGGGTGGGCGACCCGTTCGGCTTGGTCGCATCGACGTGCTGTAGGCGTCCGGGTTCGAACATCACCGGGATTGTCGTCGTGTTCGGATAGTCCAGAACGTCGACTTCGTGGCGGTTGTAGTCGGAGTCGCACACAGCGACGTCTGTGATCGACGCATACCGCGACAGCTGGTCGCGCCCCAGCGTTATCTCGGCGCCGACGTCGCCCGACCATCGCTCCAGCAATTCGATGGGAGTGATGTTGTGGTAGACGAGGATGCGTCCGCCGAGCCTGGCCTCGTACGCGTCTCCGGCCACTCCGCCGATCGAATGGTGATAGATGCACCAGTTCTCGTCGTCTGGCAGCTCGGTGAGCGGACGTGCGATGTTCATCAGCTCCCAGTGGATGTTGGCCGCGTACAGGCGCGCGTCATGCCCCATGTCGAGCAATAGCTGGTGGAGCTCGAGGGTGCTGTTGCCCACGGCATCGCGGGGGCTCAGCGTGGGGAGGAACTGGTGGACGACGGCCATCGCGATCTCAGGCGATGGACGCTACGACGACGAGGGCCTGCCCGACTCGCTGGACTGTTTCGGAGCGACAACCCAGGCGTTCGAACACAGCGCGCCACGTGTCTTCGGACCAGGGCCGACCCGGTGCCAGATCGATGGCGACCCCTGTGGCGTTGTCGGCCCACGCGTCCGGCTCGGCGGCTGCGACGATCAGGCGACCGCCGGGGCCGATGCAGCGAACCGCCTCGTACACCAGGGCCATTCGCTCGACCGCTCCACTGGTGTCGACCCGCGAGTTGGCAATCACCACGGCGCCCAACGCATGGTCGGCGATGCGGCGCAGGTGATCGAGCGCCGGCTCGTGCCTGACCTCGCCGTGATGAACATCGCCCAGGGGCGAGACCGTATAGGCGTCACAGCCGGCATCGCGCACTGCAATGGCCTGCGCCTCGTCGACTCCGATCATCAGCACTCGGCCGATGGCACCTGCCGCAGCACCCGCAACCGCTTCGACCACCTGCGGGTCGAGGGCGGGCGCGGGGCAACCACCACGACCGATCTCGGCCAGCAGTTCGGCCGCGGGTCCTGACGAGGTCTCGAGCGAGGCAACCCGGTTGGTCAAGGCCTGCTGGGCCTCGTGCAGCATCCTCAGAGGCCGGGTGACCTGGATGCCCAGGGTCGTCACCTGTCTGGCCACGTGGAGGTGGTACCAGGCGGTGCCCCGCTTGATGGCCTCTTTCACATAGTGAAATGGCTTGCGGCTTGCGTCGGTCGGGACTTCGACGTTGATGAACGAGGCTGACTCGACCGCCCTGATGGCTCCGTCGATTCCGGTGCGTCGATATGTCAACGGGGCAAATCGGTCGAACTCGGCGTCGAGACGCTCGAGAGTCTCGACCGAGAACTCGCCCGAATCGCGGCGGCGTTGAGCCTCGGCCACGATCTCGTCGACGATGGCTGAGAAATCAAGATCGCTCACAGGCGGCGAGAGTAGTTCGTGCTGGTCTAGCTTCTGCGCCGTGCGGGTAGGAATCGACGTGACACCGCTTCTGGGCGACCGCACCGGCATCGGGAATGTGGTCGCCGGTTGGTACGAGGGGCTTTCCTCTCGGGGCGACGTCGACCTGGTTCCCTTCACGGTCTCTGGCCGCGACCGCAGCGGGGCCGGCGTGGGCGCCGTGTCCTTGCCGCTGCCGGCCGGCATAGCTCACCGGTTGTGGTGGGCGTTCGATCGCCCGCGCTCGGATGGCCGCCTGGGTCATCCAGACCTGGTCCACGGCACCAACTATCTGGTGCCGCCCTCCCGATCGGCAAGGCTGGTCTCGGTCTATGACCTGTCGTTCGTTCACGACCCGGCCGCTGCGGGCGATCAGGTTGCGCGGTTCGACCGCTACGTTGGCCGGGCGATCGATCGTGGCGCCGCGGTGCACACCACCTCGCGCCACGTGGCCGGCGAACTCGCCGAACGCTACGGCGTGAGCGCCCATGTGGTGATGCCGGGCCTGGATGCGGCACCGCCAGTCGCAGGCCACGCTTCTTCTGAGCACGGCGGACCCCCGACGATCGTGGCCATCGGCACAGCCACGCGACGCAAGAACTTCCCGCTTCTCGTCGCGGCCTACTCGCTGGTTGCCCGGCAGGTCCCGGATGTGCGTCTGGTCATCGCAGGCGGCGATTCGGACGACTCACAAAACCTGCGCTCGGCGGTGGCCCATCTGTCGCCCGAGCTCTCGAGCCGCGTCGAGTTGGTGGGCAGGGTCGCCGATACCGAGCCGCTCTATCGGAGGGCGACCGTGCTGGCGCACCCGAGCAGCTACGAAGGTTTCGGTATTCCGGTGTTGGAGGCCATGGCCAGGGGCGTTCCGGTTGTGGCAGCGGCTGGTGGTGCCGTGCCCGAGGTCGCCGGTGATGCGGCCGATGTTGTTCCCGTCGACGATGTCGACAGCCTGGCCGCTGCATTGGTGCGGGTCATCGACGATGACATGCACCGCGCCGGGCTGATCGATGCGGGTCATCAGCGAGCCATGGCGTTTTCGTGGGAGTCGTCGGTAGCCGAGATGGTCGATCTGTACCGCGCCATATCGGGTTGATATCGCGAAGCGTGGCAAGCTCCGCGTCTAGGCGGACGGGTATGCGCCCCAACCGGCGAAAGGCAACCTACTCTTAGGCCCTCGTCTGCTTCGTACTGCCTAGGGGTGTCACGTGCCTTCCGCTCTGATAACAGGAATCACCGGCCAGGACGGCCAATATCTCGCCGAGTTCCTGCACTCGATGGACTACAAGGTCTACGGAATGGTCCGTGGTCAGCGCAACCCGAGGGCCGACATCATCCAGCGCGAGCTTCCTTTCGTCGAGCTGGTTTCCGGCGATCTCCAGGACCTGTCGTCGCTGATCGCTGCTCTCGAGTACAGCCAGCCCGATGAGGTGTACAACCTCGGCGCCATCAGCTTCGTGGCGCTGTCGTTCAAGCAGGCCGAGCTGACCGCCGACGTCACCGGCCTGGGTGTTCTGCGCATGCTCGAGGCGATCCGCCTGGTCGGTGGTCAAAACAACCCCATCCGCTTCTATCAGGCTTCCAGCTCGGAGATGTTCGGCAAGGTCCGCGAGACTCCCCAGACCGAGTTGACGCCCTTCTACCCGCGGTCGCCGTACGGAACCGCGAAGGTCTTCGGCCATCACACCACGGTCAACTACCGCGAGTCCTATGGCCTCTACGCGTGCTCGGGCATCTTGTTCAACCACGAATCGCCGCGGCGCGGCATCGAGTTCGTCACCCGCAAGGTCACCAACGCCGTCGCCAGGATCAAGCTCGGCTTGCAGAGCGAGTTGGTGCTGGGCGATCTGACGCCGCAGCGCGACTGGGGCTTCGCGGGCGACTACGTCAAGGCGATGTGGGCGATGCTGCAGCAAGACGAGCCCGACGACTTCGTCGTGGCTACGGGCCAGACTCACCAGGTCCAGGAATTCGTGCGGCTGGCCTTTGAAGCGGTTGGCATCGAGGACTGGCAGTCCCACGTGCGACAGGACGAGCGCTTCATGCGCCCGGCCGAGGTCGACCTGCTGATCGGCGATTGTTCCAAGGCTCGGGATCAGCTCAACTGGGCTCCCGAGGTCGAGTTCAAGGATCTCGTCACGATGATGGTCGAAAACGATGTGGCGCTAGAGAGCGCCAACCTCAACCGCTGAGCAATCCCGTCGCATTATCAGCGGCCAGATGACACCCAAGCGGTGAGGTTGTTCTGTACTCTCCGGTAGCGGTCGTGGACTTACGGGCGGAGCACCCGATCGGACCAGACCGTGCATCGATCAGTTGCGGCTATTGCAGCCTTGGCCCTCGCCTTGTCGGCGATGGCTGCGCCTGCGTCTGCCGACGAACCCGTTTCGCCGACGTCGACCTCGGCTGCCGTGCCGCAGCCCGAGATGTCTTCGACGACCTCGACGACGCTTTCGCCGAGCATCACTGCAGCTGACGATCCGGTCGATGTGTCCACCTCGGTGGCGCCGACCACAACCACGACCTCGACCGCGGCGCCGACCACGACCACAACGTCGACCTCGGTAGCACCGGCCACGACCACAACGTCGTCCGTGGCACCGGCCACGACCACAACGTCGTCCGTGGCACCGGCCACGACCACGACCGTGGCGCCCACCCCGCCTGTGTTGGGCCCGGCTTCGGGTCCAGATCCTTGCGTGCTGGGTTGCGCGGTCGGCGAGGTCGTGCTGTCGCAGTGGCACCTGGCCGCCATGGGGCTAGATGCTCCGCTCGATGGCGGTGGTCTGGCGATTGCGATCATCGACTCGGGGATCGAACTCGATCATCCCGACCTCTCGGGCCTTGTCGAGCGGCCCGGCTGCGCACCGGGAGAGCCCATCGAGACCGATCACGCAACGTCGGTTGCAGGCCTGGTGGCTGCCCATCTGGGCGACGGGTCGGGCCTGGCCCCGCTGGTGGACGACGTCAGGTTGCTGGACATCCCCGTGTACAGCCTGGTCGATGGTGAGTTGATCGCAAACGACGCTGCGGTCGCCACCGCCGTCACATGCGCCGTCGCCGAAGGCGCTTCGGTGATCAACCTTTCGATGGCCAGCCAATGCTCGGCGATGCCCCGGGTGGAGGCGGCCATCGCCGCCGCGCATCGGGCGGGTGTCGTGGTCGTCGCGGCCGCCGGCAATCATCGAGGTGAGACGCTGGTGTGTCCGGCAGCCTTCGACACCGTCATAGGCGTTGCCGCCAGCGATCAACAGGCACGACCGTTCACATCGCTGGCGTCGGCCGATGTCGTCGCTCCGGGCCGGTCGCTTCTGACCGCCGGCGTGTTTCCGGGACGGCCCCAGACGACCCGAACCGGTTCGTCGTATGCCACCGCCATCGTTTCGGGAGCAGCGTTGGCGCTCAAGCAGATGCACCCTGAATGGACTGTCGACCGCATCGCTACGCATCTCCACGACCTGTCGCGCGCTGCGGTTGCAGCCAATAGGCACCTCGACCTGTCGGGTCTGGGCCAGTCGCGTCCGGGCTTGCAGGTGCTCAGCACGTCAGGAACCGTGCACGCGCTGGGCGACTCTGTGCCGATCGTCGGGCCCGAGTTCGTGCATCGCGGGGCGGTGGCCGCGGCGCGCAGTTGTTCGGGGCTGTGGACGGTGGATGCTGCGGGGCTCGTCCGAACTGGCGGCGACGCCGCGTTCGTTGGCGACGTCCGCTCGATCGCGCTGGCTGCTCCGGTGGTCGCAATCGTTGCGACGCCCTCGGGTAGGGGCTATTGGCTGGCAGCGGCCGACGGCGGCGTCTTTGCGTTCGGCGACGCCGGATTCTTTGGCTCGCTCGGCGGGGTGAACCTCGGTGCTCGGGTGGTCGACATGGTCGCGTCGCCCTCGGGTCGTGGGTATTGGCTCTTCACATCCGACGCCCGCGTGTTCGCCTATGGGGATGCGACCTATCAGGGCAGCATCCGGGCGACGGTTTCCGGCGCTGCCAACCTCGGCGCCGGGTATGCGTTGATCGTCGATCGGGGTGTCGTGACCCTGCCGGTTGCCGGCTATGTCTCGGCAACCGGGTCTGGGCGCCTGGTCGGTGCGATCTCGTCCGCTGGAGAGCTGTGGTTCGTTCACGACACAGGCGACGTCCGCAACGCCGATGGCACCGCTAGCTTGGTTTCACCGCCAGCGGTGGCGGTGGCGCGGGTCAACCGGTCCGTCGATTGTTAGGGAGTAACGGCCAACTGCCGACATTGCTGGTGGTGAGTGCCCACCGATGCTTCGTTTCACAGATGAGCTGATCGCCGCTATGGCCCGAACTAGTGCTGTTTTTGTTTCCTTGACCCTGATCTTGTCGGCCCTGGCCGGCATCGGCTCGTCGTCGGCCGGCGCTCAGAGCGCGTCGGCGGCCGCCGTTGCGCCCGACCAGATCGTCATCGAAGGCAAGGGTTTCGGCCACGGGCGTGGCCTGGGCCAATACGGGGCGTTGGGCTACGCGGTCGACGACGGATGGACCTACGAGCAGATCCTCGACCAGTACTACGGCAACACGACGTTCGGCGAGATCGTCGCCGACGAAGACATCAAGGTTCACCTCACCGCACTGAACCGCACACCCCTCAGGATCACCGCAAACACGCCGTTCTCGGTGGCTGGTGTCGAATTCGCCGCCGGCGAGGCGGCCCGTATCCGCCTGGAGGGAGTCGATCGGTTTGCTGTGGACCGCGGGCCCGATTGCGCCGGTGCCGACTGGGCGGCCGCTGCCTCCGGCATCGATGGCACCGAGGGCCAAAACGGCCATCCGTTCATCGAAGCGGTCGTCGGGTTGGCCGAGCAAGGCGACGACCTGAACCAGATGCTGCAGGTCTGCACCGGCGACGACAAGCGTGCCTATCGCGGGGCCTTGCGGTTCGTCGAGATCGGCAACGAGTCATTTGTGCTCAACCGGCTCCCGCTCGAGCAATACCTGAGGGGCGTCGTGCCTCGCGAGTCGCCGTCGTGGTGGGGCACAAGAGGTGAAGGCCGCGGCCTCGAGGCCCTGAAGGCCCAGGCGGTGGCGGCGCGCTCGTACTCGATGGCCCAGGCCGCAAGTCGCCGGGTCAGCGGCTATGCCTCCGACACCTGCGACACGCAGTCGTGTCAGGTCTATGGCGGAGCGGGCCTGAACGGTTTGCCCCTAGACCACGGGCCGGCACAGGCCACCACCAACGCTGCGGTTCTGGCCACAGCAGGCCAGGTCAGGCGCCACACCGACAGCTCGATCGCTCTCACCGAGTTCGCCTCGTCGACCGGGGGCTGGACCGCCGACCTGAACGAGGGCAGCGCTTTCCCGGCGGCCGAGGATGCCGGCGACGACGTGTCGCTGAACCCCAACCACAACTGGAGTGTCGCCATCGATCGCAGCCGCATCGAGGAGATCTGGCCGTCGCTGGGAACCCTGGTTCGTATCGACGTGACTCATCGCAACGGTCTGGGCGAGCTCGGGGGAAGGGTCCGTGGACTCGATCTGGTTGGCACCGCCTCTACCGTGCAGCTGCGATTCAACAGCTGGGGCGGCGACGTGTTTCGCCGGTCGTTGGGCCTGCGATCCGACTGGTACCACTTCCCCGACTTCGAGTCTCCCGAGCCTCAGACCCAGGGCCTGTATCTGGCCAAGTCCGACGGCACGGTGCTGGCGTTCGGGCGGGCGATCCACTACGGCGACATGTCGGAATATGACCTGAAGGAGCCCATCGTGGGCGTGGCAGCCACGCGCTCGGGGCGAGGGTATTGGCTTGTGGCCTCCGACGGTGGTGTGTTCGCTTTCGGCGACGCGACGTTCTGGGGCAGCACGGGCGACATCGTTCTGGATCAGCCGATCGTCGGCATGACGCCCACGGCCAGCGGCAACGGATATTGGCTGGTGGCCTCCGACGGTGGTGTCTTCGCGTTCGGCGACGCGGCGTTTCACGGGTCGATGGGTGGTGTACGCCTGGACAAGCCGGTTGTGGGGATGTCTCGCGCACCCAGTGGGCTTGGTTATTGGCTCGTTGCAGCAGACGGTGGAATTTTCGCATTTGGCGATGCCCCCTTCCACGGCAGCACCGGGGGCATGAACCTCGACCAGCCGATCGTGTCGATGATTCCCTCGTCTTCGGGCCAGGGGTACGCGTTCGTCGCCAGCGACGGCGGGGTCTTCATGTTCGGAGACGCCCGCTTCCTGGGCAGCAGGGCCGGGCGCGACAACAAGGGACGGGTGGTTGCGTTGGCGACCTCATCCACGGGTGATGGCTATTGGATAGTCACCGAGACCGGCCGAAGCTTCCCGTTCGGAGATTCCCCCGATTATGTGACCAGCGTTGCGGGCGACGGCGTGGTTTCGGTGGCCTCGCTGCGCTGACGAATCGGGCCGGGCTCTGGTGAGTCAGCGCTCTTCGAGCCACTCCGAGCCGTGGCGGGTCCACGATCGAGCCAACGAACCGAACTCGCGCTCGAGCTGACGCCGCTTGACCTGAAGCCGCTGAAACCCCAGAACGGCGAAGCCGATCGCGGTGTACGCGGCGTCCCTTAGATCGTCTGACTCTGAGCTGGCCATCGGGGGTTGAAGGTATCGGTCCCGAGCCACCTCGACACGCGCAAAACCGGGGGCTTCGCGGGCCTATCGAGGTCGATGTCGAGTACCCTCGCCAAGTCGTGACCGAGTCGCCCGCTGCCCTTCCCCCGGTTGTCGCCGTGGTGGTTGCGTGCAACCCCGGCCCGTGGTTCGAAGAGACGCTTTCCAGCCTGACCACTCAGACCTACTCGAGCCTCGAAATCCTCGTAATCGACACCGGCTCGGAACCGGTAGCAGAGCGCGTCAGCGCCGTGGCTCCCCGAGCGGTGGTGCACCGGGCCGAGGCGGCCAAGGGTTACGGCGCCGCGGCCAACATGGTCACCGAGTCGGTTTCGGGCGCAGGGTTCTACCTGTTTCTCCACGACGACATCGCCTTGTCCGAAGACGTCGTGTCGATCCTGGTCGAAGAGGCTTTCCGTTCCAATGCCGGAATCCTCGGGCCCAAGATCGTCGATTGGTCAGATGGCCGCCGCATCCGGTCTGTGGGCATGGCGGTCGACAAGACGGGTGTTCAGGCTCCGTATGCCGAGGCCGGCGAACTCGACCAAGAGCAACACGACCGGGTGCGCGACGTATTTGCGCTGCAGTCGGGCTGCCTGCTCGTCAGATGTGACCTGTTCGAGTCGGTCGGCGGCTTCGACCCCGAGATCGACTTTCTGGGCGACGACGTCGACCTGTGCTGGCGTTCTCACATCGTCGGTGGGCGGGTCATGGTGGTTCCCGACGCCAAGGTCAGGCATCTCGAAGCCCTGGGCGCTCGCCAGCCCGACATCAGCAGGCGCCATCGGCTGCTGAGGCATCGGGTTCGGTCGATGCTCAAGTGTTATGGCTGGGTCGACCTGCTGCGGGTGCTGCCCCAGGCGATCGTCTGGTCGGCGGGCGAGATCGTCTTTTCGGTGCTCACCGGCCGCTTCGCCCAGGCTCGCGAAATCGCCAGCGCGTGGACTTGGAATCTCCGACGCTTCGGGCGGTTTCCCAAGATGCGTCGCGAGATCCGCAAGATCAGGCGAGTCCGCGACAGTGATGTGAGGCGCCTTCAAGTCGGCGGAAGTGCCCGATTCTCGGCGTTTCTGCGCGGCCAGATCGGGGAAGGTTCGCGCTTCCAAGACTTCGCGGCGCGCGGCCGCGAGCTTGCCGGCGCCATGTCGGAGGGTCCGCGGCGGGTTGCCCTGGTCGTGTGGGCCGTGCTGGCGCTGTTCCTCGTCTTTGGTGCCAGGCACCTGATCACCAGAGACATCGCATCGTTCGGGCAGTTCCTTCAGTTCCCGTCGAGGGGGGCCTTCCTGCACACATTCGGCTCGAGCTGGTCCGACGCCGAGCTGGGTTCTTCTGGGTTCGTTCCGGCCGGTGTCGGGATGCTCGGCCTGGCTTCGACCCTGCTGCTGGGTGCCACCGGGCTGCTGCGCAAGCTCTTGATCGTCGGCCTGATACCGATGGGATGGATAGGCGCCTGGCGGCTGTCGGGGCCGCTCGGGTCCAGGCGTGGCCGGTTGGTTTCGGCTATCGCCTACGCAGCAATACCCATCGCGTACGACGCGGTGGCGGCCGGCCGCTGGGACGTGCTGCTGCTGTACGCCACGATGCCTTTCATCATCGGCCGACTCGCTCGGCTCATCGGGGCCTCGCCCTACGGCCCCCAAGGCGACGGCCCCGGGCCCGGCGTGGTGGTTCGCAGCGCGGGGCACCAAACGGTGTCTCTGGCCTTGGCTCTGGCCATAGTCGCTGCGTTCGAGCCATTCGTGCTGGTGATGGTTCCCGCCATCGCAACGGTGCTGGTGGTCACGTCGATTCTCACCGGCCATGTTCTGCGGCCATTGCGCGCCGTGGTCTTGAGCCTGGTCGCCTCGGCGGTGGCCCTGGCGATGCACGCCCCATGGCTGTCGCGCTGGCTGGACGATCCCGAAGCGCTTTGGCAGTCGGTTCTGGGTCCTAACCGGGGTGGCCCGACCGAGCTGATCGACATCGTGGGCTTCTCGGTGGGCCCGTGGAGCACTTCGGTGGTGACCCTCGGGATACTGGTGGCTGCCGCTCTGTCGTTGGTGATGGGGCGCGATTGGCGGGCCACGTGGGCCACCAGGGCATGGTCGGTTGCGCTGGTGTCTTTTGGCGCGGCCTGGGTGTCGTCCAACCAGCCGTTCTCGCAGCTGGAGCTGCCAGACGTACATCTGCTGTTGGTTCCCGCTGCGGTCGGCGTCTCGTGGGCCGCAGGCATAACCTTTGCGACGTTCGAGTTCGACATTCCCCGCTTTGGGCTCGCAGCTCGACGCTTGACGGTCGGCATCGGTGCAGCCGGGTTGGCCTTGGGCAGTCTGTCGGCTTTGGCCGCCGCGGCCGGCGGCACCTACGGCGCACCCACCACTGATCTGTCCGGTGCGCTCCGCCTCATCGCGAACGAACCCTCGGAAGGTTCGTTCAGGGTCATGTGGATCGGCGACCCCGAGCTGTTGCCGATACCGGGCCGCGAGATATCCGAAGGCCTGGCGGTCACCGCCTCCAGCGACGGCCTGGCCGATGTCAGGTCTGCCTGGCTGACCCCGGCCAACGCGGCCAGCGAGTTCATGGTCGAGTCTTGGAGTGCGGCCCTGGCCGGCGACACCGCTCGCCTGGGTCGCCTGCTAGCGCCGATGGGCGTCAGATACTTGGTGGTGCCCCAAGCCGCTGCGCCGTCGTTCGCGGGCGGCGTGGTGACGCCTGCAGACGCCGACCTGATCGACACCTTGTCGGCACAACTCGACTTCGACCGCATCGCTTCAGATCCGTCGGTCATCGTCTACCAGAACCTCGCCTGGAGGCCGGTCAGGGCAGTTACGGTCTCCGACAATCCGGTGCTGGGCACCAGCACCCCCACCGAGCTGGCGTCGACCCCCACCGGTGACTGGTTCCCGGTCTTCGTCGACCGCAAGTCGCCCGTCGAATACACCGGCGACGTTCCTGCGGGCACGGTGGTGCTGGGAGTCGGCGACGCCGACACCTGGAGCATTCAGGCTGGTGGCCGAACGGTGCAGAGCGCCCCTGTGCACGGCTGGGCCGGCGGGTTCGAGCCCGGTGTCACAACCGGGGCGACCCTGGTACACACCCCGCCGGACGCGAACGGCTGGATACTGCTGGCTCAGTGGGTCGGCTGGTTGGTCGTGGCCCGCATCGCGTTCGCCGAACGACGCCGATCGCCCGATGCTGCGCCCGCAGCGCCCACCGGCGAGCCCGGCACCCACGACGAGCCCTCGCTGCTGGCGCAACTCGAGATAGGAACCGGCGGCCAATTCGATGAGGTCGTGCCATGAGAGCCTGGAGATGGCCGGCGCGTCTGGCGATCGTCACCGCCGTTGCGTCCGCAATCGTCATAGACGCCCAGTTCGGCGAGGAGCAGCCCATCACCGAGGTAGTGGCGGCCGAGACCACTCTCGAGCTAGGTGGGTACCCGCTGCCTGGTGCGGGGGCCGATGCCTTGAGCTCTACCTGGTATTGCCCCACGATCCGATCCGGCTCCGCCGATGGCGGGCTCTTGACGGTCGCCGAACTGTGGGTGACCAACCTGCAAACCGCCCCGACCACCGTCACGGTGACCCTGCAGAGCGCCACCGACCGCGACGTCGTCGTCACGCAACAGTTGGCGGCCCGCTCGTCGACGCTCATCGAGTTGGCTGACGATCTCGTCGCCGACCGAGTCTCGGCGATCGTCGAAGCCGAGCGCGGCCAGGTCTTCGTGACCCGCCAGATGACCAATGCGCTTGGCATCGACGATGCACAGTGTGCTCCAGAAGCCTCGACCGAGTGGCTGTTTGCCGCCGGCGACACACAGCGCGACGCCACCGAGGTGGTGCAGGTTTTCAACCCATTCCCCGACGACGTAGTGCTGGACGTGACCTTCGCAACCGAGGTCGAGGCCGGACAGTACAAGGCGGCTGAGCTTCAGACGATCGTGGTTCCGGCCCGGCAGGCGGTGGGTGTTTCGATCGGCGAGTACGTGCGTCGCCGAGACGTGGTTTCGGTCGTGATGACCTCGCGCGGCGGGGGAGTGGTGGCCGACCGCCTGCAGTATTACGACGGCAGCGAGGGCCGGCGAGGCTTTTCGGCCGGGCTCGGAATATCTTCGCCCGCCACCACCTGGATTCAGCCCGGGCTCGTGGTCGACGACGGCACCACAGCCCTTCTGCATATCCACAACCCGAACCCGATCGAAGCCGAGATCGACGTTGCGGCCTTTGCGGCTTTGGCCTTCGCCGGTGGTGACCCGATCGCTCTGACCGTGCCGGCCCACGACACGCTGGTGGTTCCTGTGGTCGCCACGGGTGAGCCATCGGAGGGACTGAAGCTCGAGGTCGATCCAGACGTCGAGCTCAGTGTGGTCGTGCAGTCGGCCAACTCGGTGAGCTTGGCCGTCGAGGTCGAGATGGTCGTCGAGGAACTGGTCGTTCCGGCACCGCCCACGACCACCACGACCACCACGACCACTACAACCACCGAGGCACCGACCACGACCACCGAGGCGCCGACGACCGATGCCTCCGAGGCCGCCGAAGGCGAGGCGTCGGGCACCACCACCACCGAGCCGACCGAAACGACCACGACCACCACGACCACGACGACCACCACCACGACAACGACGACGGTTCCCGAGCCGATCGAACCCCCGGCGATAGCTCGCGACTTTCGTGCGAAGTCGGGTTTTGCGGTGTCACCCCTGATCTCTCGCTTCGCCACCTCGTGGCTGGTGGTCGGAACATCGGACTCCGACGTGGTCTCCACCGCCCTCATCCACAACAGTTCGGCCGAACCCGTCGATGTCATCGTCGGGCGCCTCGACGGGACCGCCGTCGAGACCCTTTCGATCGAACCTGGGGTGTCGGTTCGCAGGCTGGTGCCGTTGGCCGGCAACGTCTTGTTGCTCGACGCCTCGGGCCCCGTTGCGGTGCTGATCTCCAGTGAGCGGGTCGATGGCGAGGGTGTTTCGTTGGTCCCGGCGTTGCCACTCGACTGACAACCCAGCAGGCTTGTCCTAATGGAACGCGTAATCATCGCCGCAGCCATCATCGCGGTGGCCCTCGTCGTGGCCTTTGTGGCCCAGCGACGCCGCACCGATCCTCCTACCCAGGCCACGCCGGTGCGGTCATTGCCTCAGCAGCTCGACCGCGAAGACTTCGCTGCTCCCGGAACCACATTCGTCGTGGTGATGTTCTCGTCCGACACCTGCGACGCATGTGCGTTGGTTTCCGAGACGGTGAAGGCGATCGAAGCCCCCGACGTGGCGTTCCAGAACGTGTCGTGGCAGGCCGACAAGAAGTTGCACGCCCGCTACGAAATCGAGTCGGTACCGGCAACGGTTATCGCAGGGCCAGACGGAGCTGTGGGCGCAGCATTCCTGGGCACCATCGTCGAGGCAGAACTGGTCGAGGCGATGCAGGCGTTCAGGAACCGCCTCGCCGACGAGAGCGCCTGACGTCGTCGCCAGTGGGGCTCAGGGCTGGGGTACGTCGGCGACGGGTGCTGGCGGGTTGTTGGCCAAGGCGATGGCCTGAACCTCGGCGCCAGTGATGGTCTCGCGTTCCAGCAATGCCTGAGCGATCTCGTCCAGCGCAGGCCGGTGCTCGGTGAGCACACGCCTGGCGCGCTCCTGCTCCGTGCGCAGTATGCGTTCGACCTCTTCGTCGATGACCCTGGCGGTCTCGTCGCTGTAGTCGCGGGTGTGCATGAGGTCCTCGCCCAGGAACACCTGGTTGTTCGAGCCCCAAGCCATGGGGCCGATACGGTCGCTCATGCCCCACTCGCGCACCATCTTGCGGGCGAACTCGGTGGCGACCATCAAGTCGTTGGCCGCGCCCGTCGAGGTGACGCCGTAGATGAGATCTTCGGCCATGCGACCGCCCATCAGCACCGCAAGCCGGTCTTCGATGTACTTCTGGTCGTAGCTGTGGCGTTCCTGCGGAAGCTGCTGGGTGACACCCAGTGCCTGCCCGGTGGGCAGGATCGTGACCTTGTGCACCGGGTCGGCGTTGGGCAACACGGTGGCCAGCAGTGCATGTCCGCCTTCGTGATAGGCGGTCATCTCCTTCTCGTGGTCGGTCATGGCGACCGACTCGCGGCGCTGACCCATCAGCACGCGGTCTCGGGCGTTCTCGAAGTCGATCGCCTCGATGCGATCTGATCCTCGGCGCACAGCGTGCAGCGCCGCCTCGTTCACCAGGTTGGCCAGATCGGCACCGCTCATGCCCGGGGTTCCCTTGGCCATGGTCTTGAGGTCGACGTCGCCACCCATGCGCTTGTCGAGGCAGTGCACCTTCAAGATCGCGAGTCGCTCCTCGGACTCTGGCAGGGGCACCACTACCTGGCGGTCGAAGCGGCCGGGCCGCAGGAGGGCCGGGTCGAGAATGTCGGGTCGGTTCGTGGCGGCCATCATGACGATGCCTTCTGTGGCCTCGAAGCCGTCCATTTCGGCGAGCATCTGGTTGAGGGTCTGCTCGCGTTCGTCGTGGCCGCCGCCCAGGCCCGCACCTCGCTTGCGCCCGATCGAGTCGATCTCGTCGACGAAGATGATGGCTCGGCCAAGCCTGCGGGCGCTCTGGAACAGGTCGCGGACACGGCTGGCGCCGACGCCGACGAACATCTCCATGAAGTCCGAGCCGGTCACCGACAGGAAGGGCACGCCGGCTTCACCAGCGACAGCGCGGGCGATGAGCGTCTTGCCTGTTCCTGGGGGGCCCACCAACAGCACGCCCTTGGGGATGCGGGCACCGATGGCCGCGAACTGATCGGGCTTCTTCAAGAAGTCGACCACCTCGGTGATCTCCTGCTTGACACCCTCGTATCCGGCGATGTCGGCAAACGTCGTGCCTGGGCGCTCGGTCGTGTAGGTCTTGGCCTTGCTGCGCCCGATAGACATGATGCCCGACATCTGGCCCTGGGCCCGGCGCTGCATCCACCAAAAGAAGCCGATGAGCAGGCCGATGGGCAGCAGCAGAGGAATCAGCTGGATGAAGAAGTTGGTGGTCTGGTTCTCGAACTCGACCCCGACGTTGCGCTCCTCGAGGAGTTCGATGTGGCTCTCGATCGGGTCGCGGGGGCCCTTAGTGCGGATCTTGGTGTCGGAGTCGTCGAGGGTCGCGACGATGTCGCCGGTGTCGTTGTTGATTACGACAGACTTGACCTCGCCATTGCGAACCTGCTCTTCGTACTGGCTGAAGGTGACCTGCTCGGCGTTGTCGGCTTCGAACATCTGCGGCACGAGAAAGGTCGCCACGACGATGCCGATCAGAATCCAGAGAGACCAGCGTGGGAAGCCGCCGTCGCCCTTGTTGGTGCGCGGCGCCCCGCCGTCCTGATCGGTTGGTGGAGGGGACTGTCGGGCCATCACTACATGGTAGGGGTGAAAGTGTCCACTCGGGCGGGCGCGGGCGCGGTACCTTGGCCCCACATGGGGTTCGTCACCAACGTCGTGCCGGTTTCCGAGAGGTTGTGTTCGCGGCCTCTGTGCGGAGCCCAAGCCGAGGCCGTGCTGCTGTTCGACTACGCATCGGGCCACGTGGTGCTCGACTGGACCCGCGAGGTCCACGATCCGAACCACCTCGAGTTGTGTGCGGCCCACGCCGAGCGCTTCCGGCCACCGAACGGATGGACGATGGAAGACCGGCGGGTGATCGGCCCGCCAGCTCGTATCGACCTGGTCGGCGGCGAAACGGTCGAGTCTTTCGTACGCTGAGCGGGTGCACGCACCCCAACCCAATCCAGGCGCGCCCTCACCAGCTGGTCGATCTCATTGGTGGGGGCTGATCGGCCTCGCATTCGCCGTATGGTTCGCCTCACAGGTCGTGGGTGCTGTGGCTGCGGCCGCTGTGGCCGACGGCCGCAGCTTCGACTCGTTCTCGGGCCGAGACCTGTTCGTGGTCACCTTGCCATTCCAGCTGGTCATCGGCGGCGGAGCCATCTTGCTGGCAAGGTGGTCGGGCTCGGGGTACGAGCTGTTGCGGCTGGGGCAACACAAGTGGTCTGATCTGCCGGTCGGCCTGGCGATCGGCGCGGCCCTGCAGCTGGTCGTGGGCATCGTGTACCTGCCGCTCTCCGAGCTGTTCGACCGCGACACGAGCGCAGCGCGAGAGCTGGCCGATCGCTTCGACGGAGGCGACATCGCCTTGTTGTTCTTGATGGCCGGCGTGTTTGCCCCCATAGTCGAGGAGTTGTTCTTCCGCGGTGTACTGCAAGGGGCTCTCGAACGGCTCCTGCGTCCGTGGGTCGGCGTTGTGGTGGCGGCGCTGTTGTTCGCCTTCACCCACTTCCAGGTCTTCGAGCTGTTGGGCTTGTTCATCTTCGGGTCGGCCGCGGGCGCCATCTTGCGTCGCACGGATCGCATGTCGTTGGCGGTCACGGTGCACATGGGGTTCAACATGGCGAGCCTGTTGGTGTTGGCAACCACCTGACCCGAAGGGCCAGCCGTCACTTTGAGTGTTATGGCTGACCCGCACATCACTCTGGGTGGGAAATCTCGACCCGTTCCCTCAAATCGCTACGGAGAGTGGCGATGGATAGACAGCGCACCACACGAGGTGGTCGATGTCGAAGGGATAGCCACATGGCGGCATGCTCGCACTGCGGACGAACGATGATCGAGATCGAGCTCTCCACGCCGACGGCACCGGTGACCATGCGCAGCTGTTCGCGATGTGATCGTCGCGAGTGGTTCGTCGACTCCGAACCGACCGATCTCGAGGGCGCCCTGGAGCAGATCGCCACCACCGGCCGGCGGTAGTCCCACCACGGTGAGCGGCGCGGTTTTGGCCATCACCCGACCTGCCGCACCAGAGCGGTCCGCACCTGCGATCATGGTGCGTTCATGCAGACTCCTTCGGAATCTCTGCCAGCGGGCGACTTGACACAGGTGGTCGAAGAACCCCAGGCGGAATCGGTCGAGACACAGTCGGACTCACAAGGACACGAACCCCGACAGCGCGCGAGCGCTGCCGAGAGGTTCGGCGCCCTGTACTCCAGGGCACGTTCGGCGACGCCCGAGTCGTGGGTGACATTCGCCGTCGTGGTCCTGAGCGTGGGCTTGGTTTTCCTGCGACTCCACCCCAGCAAGATCCTGGCCGACACCACCCCGGCGGGCGGCGACATGGGTGCTCACGTGTGGGGCCCCGCCTACCTGCGCGACAACCTGCTGTCGGGCTTCAGCTTCCGCGGCTGGACCATGGACTGGTACGGCGGGTTCCCCGCCATGCACTTCTACATGGTGCTGCCTTACCTCCTCATCGTCCTGCTCGACGTCGTGTTGCCCTATGGCGTTGCCTTCAAGCTCGTTGCGGTCGCGGGTGTAGTGACCATTCCGGCGTCGGCCTATGCCTTCGGTCGCCTGGCTCGCATGCCCTTCCCGGTGCCCGCGATCTTCTCGGTGGCCGGCCTGCTGTTCGTATTCGACTTCAACTTCACCATCTATGGCGGCAACATCGCGTCGACCCTCGCAGGCGAGTTCGCGTTCTCCTTGAGCCTGTCGTTCGCTCTGTTGTTCCTGGGCTTCTTCATCAGGGGCGTCGACGAGGGCACTCACCGGGTGTGGGCTGCGGTCTTCCTGGCGGCGACGGCGACCTCGCATCTGATCCCGCTGGCGTTCGCCGTGGGTGCAGCTGTAGTGATCGTTCTGGGCCGCGCCTACCACCGGCTGCCGAGGCTGCTGGGCGTCGGGCAAACCATCCTGGTGACGGTCGCAGGCGTGATGATGCTGGCCGCCGTGTTTCGGCTGACAGACGCCGCGCTGCCCCGCCTGGTTGCTGTGGCCTCGCTGGCCCTGCTGCTGATGATCGTCGACCTGCGTCGTGCATGGTGGGCCCTGACGGCCGGAACGGCCGGCATCATGCTGGCTTCGTTCTGGTTGGTGCCCTTCCTCTTGCGGCGGCACTACCTGAACGACATGGGCTGGGAAAAGCTCTACGACGTCCGCAACAACCTCTTCCAGCCCGAGCTGCTTTCCGGCACCCATCTCGAAACGACCTGGCTTTTGGGGATGGCCGCGGTGGGCGTCGTCCTGGGAGTGGTCTTGTGGGACCGCATGGCCCTCACCTGGCTGGGCATCGGCGCCATGGCTGGGTTTGCCTTCGTTCACTGGCCCCAGAACAGGCTGTGGAACGCTCGCTTCCTCGGATTCTGGTATCTGGCGCTCTACGTCATGGCGGGGCTCGGAGCCTGGTTCGTTGCCCGAGCGGTCGGTGGCGAACTCAAACGACGTTGGCAGGCCAGCGGTCATCCCTACGGATCCGATGCGTTCAGGGCTCTGCGCCTGGCGTTCCCGGCGTTTGTGTTCCTGTTCGGTTATGGCTACACGAGCCTCCACCTCGGCCTGCTGCCCGGTGGCAGCACTACCGCCGATGGCGGCTATGCGTGGGGTCCGTTGAGGGTGTCGGCCGACGACCGCAACTTCGTCTCGGGATGGGCCAACTGGAACTTCTCGGGATACGAACGCAAGGACGCCTATCCCGAGTACTACAACCTGATGACCACGATGGATCGGCTGGGCGACGATCCCGAGCACGGTTGCGGCCGGGCCATGTGGGAGTTCGGCCGCGAGCACCTCGATCGTTATGGCACGCCCATGGCACCCATGTTGTTGCCACACTGGACCGACGGGTGCATCGCCTCGATGGAGGGCCTGTACTTCGAATCGACAGCGTCGGTACCGCACCACTTCCTGATGCAGTCGGAGCTGTCACAGGATCCTTCCAGGCCCATGCGCGACATCCCGTACTCGGGGTTCGACATCGACGAGGGCATCGCCCACATGAAGCTGATGGGCGTCAAGTACTACATGGCGTTCAGCGACACGGCGCTCAGCGCGGCCTTCGCCCGCCCCGGCGAACTCGAGTTGGTCGCCCAAAGCGACGGCTGGTCGATCTTCGAACTCGCCGAGACCTCCATCGTCGAACCGTTGAGCTATGAGCCCGTCGTAGTGGAAGACATGGGACACAGTGGCCGTGAGTGGACCGATCCGGCGGTCGCTTGGTTCAACGACCCGCAAGCCCGTCAGGTCGTGCTGGTCGACGAGGGCCCAGATCAATGGGCGCGGGTGGACCTCGTCGCCGAGGTGCCCGCCCAGCCCGACGGCACCCCCAGGCAACCCGCCTACGCTGCGCCGGCACCGCTGCATGAGCTCGAGCCCGCCACCGTTTCCAATGTCGTGATCGACGACGACCGGGTTTCGTTCGAGGTCGACCGCACCGGCGTGCCGGTCTTGGTGAAGGTGTCCTACTTCCCGAACTGGAGCGTCTCGGGCGCTGAAGGTATCTATCGGGCCACCCCCAACCACATGGTGGTCGTGCCGACGTCCAACAGCGTGGTGCTCGAGTACGGCGACACCCCGGTCGAGTACGGCGGCTATGCGTTGACGCTGGCCGGCATCGCCTTGTTGTTCGGCCTGGCTCGGTTTGATCCGTTCCGACTTCGCCGCGACCCCGATGGCCGGCTCGTCGACAGCAGGGGACCGGCCTTCTGGGAGCTTGCGACCCACCCCGTAGACGGCGGCGAACCCGACGAAGGCGACGGCGCCGGCGCGGACGGGGCCGAAGAGGTAGAGACCGACGAGATCGAGGCCGACGAGATCGAGGTTGCCGAAGTCGCCGCTGACACCGAAGTCGCCGGCGAGAGCGAGCCCGAGGAGCCCGACCCAGTCCCATGAAGCGCCGTCTCCGCCGCTTCCTGCTGATCGGCCTGGTGGTCACGGGCGTGGACTTGAGTCTCCTCGTGGGTCTGGGCACCCGGGCCGGTTTGGCCTGGATCGTTGCCGACCTGATTTCGGTGCTGGTGGCCTCTGGCGTCTCGTTCGCCTTCCATCGGGTCATCACCTTCGCCGACGACCCCCATGCCCTGGTCGACCACCGGCCGCTGTCGTTCTTCAGGGCCGTGTATCCAGCAGTCGCCGCCGACGTGGCGATGGTGGGTCTGGGCGTCGCGCTGGCCGGTGAGTCGACCACCTCGGCGCTGGTCTCCAAGGCCGTTGCCCTGGCTGTTGCCGCCATGGTCAGGCTGGTGCGCTACCGGCGGGTGCTGTTCGCCGCGGTCAGGGCCGATCAGGTGCCGACCCTGGGCCGACCCCCGGCCCCTGGCGACGTCCGGCTGTCGGTCGTGTTGCCCGCATACAGGGCAGCCGAGGTAGTGGGTCCGTCTGTGCAGCGCCTTCGGGTCGAATTGGCCGCACAGGGAGTCAGCGATGTCGAGGTCGTCGTGGTCGACGACGGCTCCGACGATGGCACGGCCGAGGCCGCCCGAGCCGCTGGTGCCGACTTGGTGGTCGTCCAGCCGCAGAACCGGGGCAAGGGAGCCGCGGTGCGTGCCGGAATGCTGGCAGCCTCGGGGCGAACCCGGGTGTTCACCGACGTCGATCTGGCCTACCCGCCGGCCCAGATCGCGGTCTTGCTGGCGACCATCGAGGACGGCAGCGATCTGGTCGTTGGTTCGCGGCGCCACTCGGCGACCCACACGGTGCACCGCGGCCCCAAGCTGCGCGAGGTCGGCTCGCTGGTGTTCAACCTGTTCACCTACGTCGTGTTGCTCGGCCAATACCGCGACACCCAGTCGGGGCTGAAGGGCCTTCGCAGCGACGCCGCCGACCTGATCTTCAGCCGCACGCTCGTCGACGGATTTGCCTTCGACGTCGAGGTGCTTCACCTGGCCGAACGCTTCCGGCTGACGCTCACCGAGGTGCCGGTGGTTCTCGACAACATCGACGACTCGACCGTCAGCTTCGCAGCCGACACCATGCGTATGGTGCGTGATGTGTTTCGGGTCAGGCGTTGGTCGGCCCAGGGACGCTACGACAGCGATCAAGCCGACCGGTCAGCGGTCGACCGTTGGGTGTAGTTACATCGTTATGCCAGACCCGGCTCCGAGCCGGCAACCGACAGGATGGTCGAAAACCATGAGCTCGATCCCGCCGATTCCCGCCGAGCGTCTAGACGCGATCGTCAAGGCCTACGACGTCAGGGGCACGGTTCCAGACCAGCTGGATGCCGACATCTGCCACTCGTTCGGTGCTGCCTTCGCCAGGTTCGTGGGCACCGAAGCAGTGATCGTCGGGCGCGACATGCGACCTGACGGCGTCGACTTCTCGGAGGCATTCGCCAGGGGTGTCATGTCTCAGGGTGTCGATGTGGTCGACATCGGTTTGGCCTCGACCGACATGTTGTACTTCGCTTCGGGCCACCTCGACCTGCCCGGTGCGATGTTCACCGCTTCGCACAATCCGGCTGGCTACAACGGAATCAAGCTCTGCGGCAGAGCAGCCAAGCCCATCGGCACCGAGACGGGTCTGCTCGACATCAAGGCGATGGTGGTCGAGGGCCATCAAAAGGTCGGGGCCGGTAACCACAGCAAGGTCGAGCTCCTGCCCGACTTCGTCGCCCACATCCACTCGTTCATCGACACCGCCAAGCTCCGACCGCTGAAGATCGTGGCTGACACCGCCAATGGCATGGGCGGATACGTTGCGCCGGCGGCATTCGAGGACCTTCCCGTCGACATCGAGATCCTCTACCCAGAACTCGACGGCACCTTCCCCAACCATCCCGCCGACCCGATCCAGCCAGAAAACCTCAGAGACCTCCAGCGGCGCGTGCTCGAGACCGGAGCCGATATCGGCCTGGCGTTCGATGGTGACGCCGACCGTGTGTTCCTGGTCGACGAGAAGGCCCAACCCATATCCGGCTCGCTGACGACCGCCCTGGTCGCCAAGGCGATGCTCGCTCGAACAGGCCCCGGCCCCATCATCCACAACCTGATCTGTTCGCGTTCGACCGCCGAGGTGATCCGCGAGAACGGTGGCGAGCCGGTTCGCACCAAGGTCGGACATTCGTTCATCAAAGCGGTGATGGCCGAAACGGGTGCTGCGTTCGGTGGAGAGCACTCGGGTCACTACTACTTCCGCGACAACTGGAAGGCCGACTCGGGGCTGATCGCAGCGATGATCGTGCTAGAGCAACTGAGCGACTTCGGCGGGCCGCTGTCCGAGCTGATCGCGCCCCTCGACCGCTATGTCGCCTCCGGCGAGATAAACACCCGCGTCGACGACGCGGCAGCGGTCATCGATCGCGTGGCCGAGGCCTATGCGAACCACCCCCAGGATCGGCTCGACGGGCTCACCGTCGACATGGGCGAATGGTGGTTCAACCTCCGGCCGTCCAACACCGAGCCTCTGCTGCGGCTGAATCTCGAGGCGCCCACGGCTGCAGAGGTCGACGCCCACGTCGACGAGGTCAGGTCACATTTCGCCTAGCGCCGACCGGCGATCGCTAACCTTTGGACCGTTCGCTACCACTGGAGGCCCACGTGGCTCTCGATCCCCGCTTGCTCGAAATCTTGGCGTGCCCCGAAGACAAGGGCCCGTTGCTGTATTTCGAGGACGAGGCGATCTTGTTCAACCCTCGGCTGTCGCGCACCTATGAGATCCGCGACGACATCCCCGTGATGCTCGTTGACGAGGCCACCACCGTCGACGCTGCCGAGGCCGACCGCCTCGTCGCGAAGGCCGATGTCGAGGGAATCGAACCCACCTTCTGACCCGACCTCTGCAGTCGGGCCTTCAGCGAACACCCGAAACTACCGACAGGGTTGACTGGCCGTTCTTGCTAGGTACCCTCGATGGTTGGCATTCCACCAGTTGGTCGTGGATCACGTAGATCCAGGGCAGAAGCCCAGGTGCCGAACGACTACGACAGACGTCAACTGGAGTTTCTACGTGTCTGAACTACCTGCCCTTCTCGACGGCGACTTCAAGGTCGCCGACCTCGCCCTCGCGGCTTCGGGCCGCAAGCAGATCGAGCTTGCCGAAGTCGAGATGCCCGGCCTGATGGAGCTGCGGGCCCGCCACTACGACGACAAGCCCCTCGCCGGCGCCCGCATCATGGGTTCGCTGCACATGACCGTGCAGACCGCCGTTCTCATCGAGACGCTCGTCGACCTCGGTGCCGACGTGCGCTGGGTCAGCTGCAACATCTTCTCGACCCAGGACGAGGCCGCTGCTGCAGTCGTGGTGGGTCGTGAGGGAACCGTCGACGCACCCCGGGGCACTCCCGTGTTCGCCTGGAAGGGCGAGACGCTCGAGGAGTACTGGTGGTGCACCGAGCAGGCGCTTCGCTGGCCCGGTGCGACTGGCCCCAACCTCATCCTCGACGACGGTGGCGACGCCACGCTGCTTGTGCACCTGGGCGCTCGCTACGAGTCAGAGGGTTCCATCCCCGATCCGGCCGGTGCCGACTCGCCCGACGAGGAAGAGATCTACAAGCTCCTCCACAAGGTCGCAGCGACCGACCCCACGATGTGGACCGACATGATCGGCAACATCCGCGGAGTCTCCGAGGAGACCACCACCGGCGTTCACCGTCTCTATGAGATGGTCGAGCGCGGCGAGCTGGCCTTCCCCGCCTACAACGTCAACGACTCGGTCACCAAGTCGAAGTTCGACAACCTCTATGGCTGCCGCCACTCGCTGATCGATGGCCTGAACCGCGCCACCGACGTCATGATCGGTGGCAAGGTCGCTCTGGTCGCCGGTTATGGCGATGTGGGCAAGGGTTGCGCCCAGTCGCTGCGCGGCCAGGGTGCAAGGGTCATCGTGACCGAGATCGACCCCATCAACGCCCTTCAGGCGGCGATGGAAGGCTTCGAGGTAGACCGCATCGAGAACGTCATCGACAAGGTCGACATCTTCGTCACCGCCACCGGCAACAAGGACATCATCTCGGCCGAGATGATGGGTCGGATGAAGCACAACGCCATCGTCTCGAACATCGGCCACTTCGACAACGAGATCGACATGGCGGGTCTCGAGAAGATGAGCGACGTTCAGCGTCGCAACATCAAGCCCCAGGTCGACGAATGGATCTTCCCGTCGGGTAACTCGGTTCTGGTTCTGGCCGAAGGTCGCCTCATGAACCTCGGCTGTGCCACCGGCCACCCCAGCTTCGTGATGTCGATGAGCTTCACCAACCAGGTGTTGGCCCAGATGGAGCTGCACGCCAAGGCCGACCAGCTCGAGAACAAGGTCTACCTGCTTCCCAAGCAGCTCGACGAAGAGGTCGCACGGCTTCACCTCGACAACCTCGGCGTGAAGCTCACCGAGCTCACCCAGGACCAGGCCGACTATCTGGGTATCCCAGTCAGCGGCCCCTTCAAGAGCGACCATCTATCGCTACTAGGCAGATCTAGCTCGCCGCTCGTCGCCGAGGGCTCCTAGTCGGGTCCTCGGCGGCGCCGGTTTTGGCGCCGCCGCCCATTCGTTTCGCAGCCCGGGCACTTGTAGCTTTCTCGAAGCGAAAGGGGCTGTGAATGGAAATGCAGGGCAAGGTCGGGTTGGTCACCGGAGCAGCCAGCGGCATCGGTTTTGCCATGGCGAAGCGCTTCGCTGCCGAGGGAATGCGGGTGGTGATGTGCGACGTCGAACCAGACACCCTCGATGCCGCCGCTACTCAACTCGCCGACGAAGGGGCCTCGGTCGAGGCATACGTGTGCGACGTGCGAAGCGACGATCAGGTCAGAGGCGCAGTCGAGTTCACCACCGGCCTGGGCGGGCTGCACCTGCTGTGCAACAACGCCGGCGTGTCGGGCGGAGGCCAGTCGTGGCAGTCGAGCGAACAAGACTGGCAGTGGGTCATCGACGTCAATCTCCACGGGGTAGCCAGAGGCGTACGCCATGGGGTTCCGGTGATGATCGAACAGGGCGAAGGGCACGTGGTGAACACCGCATCCATGGCCGGCCTGACGGCTATGCCCAGCACTGCGGCCTATTCAGCAAGCAAGCACGCGGTGGTCGCGATGAGCGAGATCCTCAAGCACGACCTGGCCGTAGCCGGTCATGACGGCATCGGCGTATCGGTGTTGTGCCCCGGCTGGGTGGTCACCAACCTGATGGAGAGCGACCGCAACCGACCCGGCGGGCCGCGCGAAGAGCCCACCGATGTGTCTGCCGAGCAGGCAGCGTTTCGTGACACCCTCGCCAATGCCTTCAACCGGGGCAAGAGCCCAGACGAGATCGCATCTCTGGTGCACGACGCCGTTGTGTCCAACCGGTTCTGGATAATCACCCACGACGATTGGTTCCCTGGCGCTGTCGGCAGGGCCCAGGACCTGATCGACCAGCGCAATCCCGAGGTGCGCTTCTGGCCCATGTAGCCCGAGTTTTTGCTGCGAAAATGGTCGTAAAGTATTGAAATGACTTGTGCGCAGTGTTCGGGTGATCCGAGGTGTTGATCGCTGCGGCTTGCGCCGGTTGTGGTGACTCCAGGTGGGCTGTGTGCCCGAACTGCCTCGACGCGATGAAACCGGCAGGACCCATCTCGGTTCGGGGTGCTCGGTCGGCGGCCGGGGTCGTGGCCTACGAGGGAACCGCACGGGCATTGGTGCTGGCGGCCAAAGGCCAATCGGGTCGTGGGCTCCTGCGCTGGTGGGCCGACGCGATCGCGGCCGACAGTCCAGACGACATCGACCTGGTTTCCTGGGTTCCGGCATCCAGGTCGGGCCGGCGCTGGCGCGGCCACGATCAGGGTCGTGTCTTGGCCTCGGCCGTGGCCAGACGCCTGGGTCGGCGCAGCCTGCAAACGCTACGGCGACCAACCGACGACACGCAGCGCGGTGCCCATCGATTGCAGCGCTCGGAAATCGAGATGAAGCCTGTGCGTGCACTCGGCGGCGAATCGGTGTTGCTGATCGACGACGTCTACACCACCGGAGCCAGTTGCGGGGTGGCGAGCCGGATGTTGCTTCAGGCGGGCGCTCGTCGTGTCGACGTGAGGGTCATGGCCGTGGTGGCGCGATCGGGCGCGGACCCCACGACAGAAGGCGTACAGTGAGCCCAGCAGACAACCCGATGGAGGTGCCTCGTGGACGTGACGATCTCAGGACGCAACGTCGACGTCAGTCAAGATGTCAAGGACGCTGTGAGATCGAAGATCGGCAGCCTGGACCGGTTCGTACCGGGCCTGGATCGTGCTGCGGTCGTCTTCCGCGAGGAGAAGAACCCTCGAATCGCCGAGCGTGACCAGCTCGAGGCGACCCTCGAGGGTCACGGCCACCACATCCGTTGCAAGGTCTCGGGCATCGATCAGATGCAAGCGGTCGACCTGGCTGTCGAGAAGCTCGAGAAGCAGCTCCGCAAGCTGAAGACGCGCGTCGTCAAGCGGCATCGCCCCAACTCGCATCGCGAGGACAACCATCGTCCGTTGGCCAAGACGGCCGTCATCGAGGAAGAGATCGTCGACGACGACGACATTCCCGAGGCCGAGCTGGTGGCACCAGAGATCGTCAAGCGCAAGTCGTTCGATCTGATGGAGATGTCTCCAGATGCCGCTGCGACCCGAATGCAGCTGCTGGACCACTCGTTCTTCTTGTTCCGCAACTCGGAAACGGGTCGCTGCGCCGTCGTGTACGTCCGCGACGACCACACGCTGGGGCTCATCGACGAGGCCTGATCAGGCCACATCGCGAGCCGCCCGGGCAACAGGTTGCAGCACCGGTACCCTTGGCTTCGATGTCGATCTTTTCAAAGGTTCTTCGCGCCGGCGAAGGCAAGAAACAGCGCGCCCTTCGGGGAATCATCCCCGACATCGATGCTCTGGAACCGCACATGCAAGGCCTGTCGGATGACGAGCTTCGGTCTCGCACAGCCGACTTCCGCAACCGCCTCGACAACGGCGCCACGCTCGATGACGTTCTGATCGAGGCGTTCGCCGTCACCAGAGAGGCCGCCAGCCGCGTGCTTGGGCAGCGTCACTACCCGGTTCAGCTGATGGGCGGCGCCGCGCTGCACTTCGGGTGGGTGGCCGAGATGAAGACCGGCGAGGGAAAGACACTGGTGTCGACCCTGCCCGTCTATCTCAACGGTCTGTCTGGCAAGGGTGTCCACGTCATCACCGTCAACGACTACCTGGCTAGCCGCGACGCCGACTGGATGGGCCAGGTGCACCGCTTCCTCGGCCTCGACGTGGGCCTGATCATCCCGGGCAACTTCTCGGCCGAACACAAGCGCAAGCAGTACGCATGTGACATCACCTACGGCACCAACAACGAGTTCGGATTCGACTACCTGCGCGACAACATGGCGCCCAACCGCAGCGCCCAGGTTCAGCGAGGCCACGTCTATGCGATCGTCGACGAGATCGACTCGATCCTCATCGACGAGGCCCGCACCCCTCTGATCATCTCTGGTCGGTTGTCCGATGCGGCCAAGCTGTACGTGACGTTCGCCGACGTCGCCCGCAACCTGATTCGCGAGGTCGACTACGAGGTCGACGAGGAGAAGCGCAACGTCGCAGTCCTCGAGCCCGGTATCGAGAAGGTCGAGCAGCGACTCGGTGTCGAGAACCTCTACGACCAGGTCTCGTCCAACCTCGTGCACCAGTTGAACGCGGCGCTGAAGGCCAAAGAGCTCTATCGCCGCGACCGCGACTACGTGATCCAGAACGGCGAGGTCAAGATCGTCGACGAGTTCACCGGTCGCATCCTCGAAGGCCGCCGGTGGTCAGAAGGCCTGCACCAGGCGGTCGAGGCCAAGGAGGGGGTGAAGATCAAAGAGGAGAACCAGACCCTCGCCACCATCACCCTGCAGAACTACTTCCGTCTCTACGAGAAGTTGTCGGGTATGACCGGCACGGCCACCACCGAGGCCGCCGAGTTCGCCAACACCTACGGCATCGATGTGGTGCCCGTACCCACGAACAAGCCGATTCAGCGCATCGACCAGGCCGATCTCATCTTCAAGACCGAAGAGGCGAAGTTCAACGCCGTTGTCGATGACATCGTCGGTCGGGTCGAGGCAGGCCAGCCGGTGTTGGTGGGCACGATCTCGGTCGAAAAGAGCGAACACCTGTCGAACCTGCTCAACAAGCGTGGTGTTCGGCACGAGGTTCTCAACGCCAAGCAACATGCTCGTGAGGCCGAGGTCGTCACCCAGGCCGGAAGGCCCGGCTCGGTCACGGTGGCCACCAACATGGCCGGCCGTGGTGTCGACATCAAGCTCGGCGGTGATCCCGAGGGCATGGCCGCCGGGCGGGTGCGAGCCGAGAACCTCGACCCCGACTCCGAAGAGGGTCAGGCGCGCTTGCACGAGCTGCTGCCCCAGTTCGCGGCCCAGTGCGCCGAAGAGGGTGAAAAGGTGCGCTCCGCAGGCGGTCTTTACGTCTTGGGCACCGAGCGCCACGAGTCGAGGCGTATCGACAACCAGCTCCGCGGCCGCTCGGGCCGCCAGGGCGACCCGGGCGAGAGCCGGTTCTACATCTCGCTTGAGGACGAGCTGATGCGCCTGTTCGCAACGGGCGCCATGAGCTGGGTGATGGATAGGGCGTTGCCCGAAGACGTTCCCATCGAGGCCAAGATGGTCACAAACGCCATCGAGCGGGCCCAGAACACCGTCGAACAGCGCAACGCCGAGATCCGCAAGAACGTCCTCAAATACGACGAGGTGATGAACGAGCAGCGCAAGGTCATCTACGCGCGCCGCGACCAGATCCTCGACGGAGCCGACCTTCGCGCCGAGGGCTTGGAATACCTCGAGGCCGCGGTCGAGGCGATGGTCGAAACGTTCTGCGTCGCCGACTACGAGGACGAGTGGGACCTCGACGGTCTGGTCACCGAGGTCACCACCATGTGGCCTACCGAGGTCACTGTCGAAGATCTGGCCAAGCTCGAACATCGCCGCGAAGTCGAAGCCTTCCTGCTCCAGGAGGGCATCGCCAACTACGAACGCCGCGAGGCCGAGTTGGGCGATAAGACCATGCGTGACGTCGAGCGCCAGGTGATGCTTCGCATCATCGATCAGCGCTGGCGTGAACACCTCTACGAGATGGACTATCTCAAGGAGGGCATCAACCTCAGGGCGATGGGTCAGCGCGACCCGCTGACCGAGTGGCAGCGTGAGGGCTACGAGATGTTCGGCGAGATGATGCAGTCGATTTCACGCGACTTCGTCCGCTACGTCATGCACGTGCAGGTCGTCGTGAACGATCCTGCCCCCAAGCCCACCGATGTCCAGGAGTCTGGTCCGGCCGACCCGTCGACGACCTCGTCGTCTTCGGGGGCGGCTCCCAGCTCGGCCTTGCCGACCCAGCCTCAAGAAAGCAAGCAGGTGTCGCGGACTCCGGTCGTCAAGGGCGATCACGAGAAGATCGGTCGCAACGATCCGTGCTATTGCGGCAGCGGCAAGAAGTTCAAGCAGTGTCACGGCAAGGTAGGCGTGAGTTGAAAGACTTCTCCGACGCGTTCAAGGACCTGAACGCCCGGCTGTCTCAAGCCGAGGGCTACCTGCGGATCGGCCCCGCCCGCGACCGAGTCGTGCAACTGGAATCCGATGCCTCCAGGCCCGACCTCTGGGACGACCCAGAACAGGCTCGCAAGGTCACCACCGAGCTTCGCGAACTTCAGGACGACATATCGACTTTCGAGGGTCTCACCGAAGACCTCGAGAACACCGAGGTCTTGTACGAGCTGGCGGCCGACGAGGGCGACGATTCACATGAAGCCGAGATCGCGGACGCGATAACCGATCTGGGCAGGCGCTTCGACGATGTCGAGCTGCGTTCGTTGCTTTCGGGCGAGCACGACGACAAGGATGCGGTCTGCGACATCAACTCGGGTGCGGGCGGCACCGACGCCCAGGACTGGGCCGAGATGTTGTTGCGCATGTATCTGCGCTGGGCCGACAAGAAGGGCTTCGACGTCGAGATCCAAGAGGTCACCGAAGGCCAGGAGGCAGGCATCTCGTCTGCCACCTTCATCGTTCGGGGCCGCTATGCGTTCGGTTACCTCCAGGCCGAGCGCGGCGTCCACCGCCTGGTGCGCATTTCGCCCTTCGACGCCAACGCCCGCCGCCAGACCGCCTTCGCGGCCCTGAAGGTGGTGCCGTTCTTCGACGCGGTCTCCGACGAGGTCGACATCGACGAAAAAGACCTGCGTATCGACACCTACCGGTCCTCGGGTGCGGGTGGTCAGCACGTCAACGTCACCGACTCGGCGGTTCGTATCACCCACCTGCCGACGGGCACCGTGGTCGCCTGCCAGAACGAACGCAGCCAGCACCAGAACAAGGACCGCGCCATGCAGATGTTGGCCGCCAAGTTGGCCGCTCGTCAGCGCGAAGAGCGCGAGGCTGCCATGAATGCTCTGGCGGGCGAACAGCGCGACGTGGCATGGGGAAGCCAGATCAGGTCCTATGTGCTGGCTCCGTATCAACAGGTGAAAGACCTGAGATCGGGCTACGAAGTGGGCAATCCCGATTCAGTGCTCGACGGAGATGTCGACGCGTTCATGGAGGCGTGGTTGCGCTGGAACCAGGAGCACGGAGCCGCTGAGTCATGATCCGACTCGAGAATGTTTCCAAGGTCTATAGGCCTGGCGGCCGCAGCATGCCTCCCACGGCCGCGCTCAACGGCGTCAGCCTCGACATCGCCAAGGGCGAGTTCGACTTCCTGGTGGGGGCGACGGGTTCGGGCAAGTCGACGCTGCTGCGCCTGCTCACCAAACAAGAGGTGCCCGACGGTGGCCGAGTGTGGGTTGCGGGCAAAGAGGTCAACGAGCTGTCTTCGTGGAAGGTGCCTTACCTGCGCCGCAACATCGGCAGCGTCTTCCAGGACTTCAAGCTGCTGCCCAACAAGACCGTCTACGAGAACGTCGCGTTTGCGCTCGAGGTCATCGGGCGGCCCACCAGTGTGGTCGCGACACAGGTCCCGGCCATCCTCGACCTGGTCGGTCTGGCCTCCAAGGAGTCGAACTTCCCGCACGAGCTGTCCGGTGGCGAGCAGCAGCGGGTGTCGATCGCGCGAGCGTTCGTCAACAGACCACTGATCCTGTTGGCAGACGAGCCGACGGGAAACCTCGACCCTGTCACTTCGAAGGGCATCATGCGGTTGCTCGACCGCATCAACAAGACCGGAACCACTATCGTCATGGCGACTCACGACCGAGGCATCGTCGACGAGATGAGGCGTCGGGTCGTCGAGCTCGACAGCGGGCGGCTGGTACGAGATCAAAAGGAGGGCGTCTACTCATGATTGCCCGTCTCGGATACTTCCTTCGCGAAACCTCCATCAACATTCGCCGCAACGTCACCTTGACCTTGGCCGCAATTCTCACCGTGGCCATCGCCGCGATGCTGGTTGGCGGCGTGCTCCTGGCCCGCCACGCCGTCGATAACGCAACCCAGCGCTGGCAAGAGGGCGTCGAGTTCATCGTCTTCCTCGACCCTGCCATCACCGGCGCCCAGAGCGACTCGATCGGCGCAGAGCTGTCCAGCCATCCCGACGTCGAGAACGTCAAGTACTTCGGAAAGGCCGAGGCCTACAACGAGTTCGTGACGTTCTTTCCCGACTTCGCCGACACCGTCGACCCCGAGCGTCTTCCACCCTCATATCGCATAGTGCCCCGCGAGGCCTCGGCCGATGTCATCGCCTCGCTTGCGGCTCAGTTCTCGGTGAGGCCCGGGGTGTTCGAGGTGGTCAGCGCCCAAGACAGCATCCGGCAACTGCGCGATTTGGGCGCCACCATGAACCGGGTGTTGTTGTTGCTGTCCGCGTTCTTGGCGCTCGCATCGGTGCTCTTGATCTACAACTCGATTCGGGTCGCCATGTTCGCCAGGCGTCGCGAGATCGAGGTCCAGAAGCTGGTCGGGGCAACCAACTCGTTCATCCGCTTCCCGTTCATCATCGAGGGTCTCATCAACGGCTTCGTCGGCGGAGTCCTCGGTGTCTTGTTGCTGATCAGCAGTCGCGGCTGGATGGGTGGTGTCCTCAACAACCTGAGCGACGTGGCCATCTTCGGTGACCTCAAGGTCTTGCCCGATCAGTTCAGCAGCACCGCGCTGCTGGTTGTACTGATAGCGCTGTTTCTCGGTGCGATCGGCTCGGCCTTCGCCGCCGGGAAGTTCCTCGACGTCTGAGCGGCCACGGTTGAGTCCTGGCGTCGCCGGTGGGGCAACATGGAGCGCCGCCTATGAACGGAGCGCCCGTGCCCTACGAGACGATCACTCTCGATGTCGAGGACAACATCGCCACCATCACGCTGAACCGGCCCGATCGGCTCAACGCCTTCACGGCGAAGATGATGGCCGAGATGATCTCCGCCATCGACGAGACCGACGCCAACGACGACGTCAGAGCGGTGATCGTCACCGGAGCGGGTCGTGGATTCTGTGCCGGCGCCGATCTCAGCGAGGGCGCCAACACCTTCGACTACGACAATCGTTCAGATGCTTCCGAGCGCGACCAACAACGGGGTGACGATGACGCGCTCGAGCGACTGCGCGACGGCGGCGGTCGCCTGACCCTTCGACTGTTCGAGAGCCGCAAGCCCCTGATCGCCGCCATCAATGGTCCGGCTGTGGGCGTTGGCGTCACCATGACCTTGCCGATGGACATCCGGCTGGCTTCGACCAACGCCAAGCTGGGCTTCGTGTTCGCCCGGCGCGGCATTGTCCCCGAGGCGTGTTCGTCGTGGTTCCTCACCCGGGTGGTCGGCCTCAGCCAGGCTCTCGAGTGGACTTTCTCGGGTCGGGTGTTCGGTGCCGATGAGGCCCTGGCCGGCGGTTTGGTCCGATCACTGCACGCACCCGACGATCTCTTGCCCGCGGCGCGCGAGATCGCCGCCGAGATCGCCCAGAACACGTCGGCGGTTTCGGTCGCGATGACCAGGCACATGATGTGGAAGATGCTCGGAGCCGACCACCCGATGGAGGCTCACAAGGTCGACTCTCGGGCCATCAAGGCCCTTGGCCAGGGAGCCGACGCCAAGGAGGGCGTGGTGTCGTTCCTCGAGAAGCGCCCCGCCGAGTTCACGATGTCGGCCGTAACGGATATGCCAGACTTCTTCCCCTGGTGGGAAGAGCGGAGGTTCTCGTGATCGTGATCGAGGGGTTGACTCGATGATCGAGCTCATCTCCGACGGCCAGAACGTCTCGGCCGACTGGCTCGGGCGGGTTCTCGACCGAGCCGGTGCCAGCGACGGCGCCAAGCTCGAGGCCATCACCGCAACCCAGGTCGGCTCGGGGCAGATGGGCGAGAACGTTCGCTATGAGCTCACCTGGTCAGACCCCGATCATCCACTGCGGACCGTCGTCGGCAAATTCCCGTCCGACAACGACACCAGCCGCGCGACCGGGTCGACGGGCGCCTATCAGCGCGAGGTGCGGTTCTATACCGATATCGCCGCCACCGTCGACATCAGGGTTGCGCGGTGTTATCACGCCGACGTCGATCTCGAAGTGGGCGACTTCGTACTGATCCTCGAAGACCTCGCGCCAAGACGGCAGGGCGACCAGATCGCCGGCTGCGGTGCCGCCGAGGCCGAGGACGCCGTCGATCAGCTGGTCGGTCTTCAAGCTCCTAGGTGGAACGATCCGTCGCTGTTCGAGATCGAGTGGTTGATGCGCCGGGTGGGCGAGTCGGTCGATCATCACGCGGCCCTGTATCGCACGCTGCTGCCGGGATGGGTCGAGCAGATCGGTCCCCTTGTCGACCCCCGCCATGTCGATGTTGCCCTACGTCTCGGTGAACACGTCGCCGAGTGGATCGACGTTCCTGGCGGACCGATGGTGGTTACTCATGGCGACTATCGCCTCGACAACATGATGTTCCACCCGCAGGCCGGTCTGGCGGTGGTGGACTGGCAGACGGTCAGTCACGGTGCGCCGCTGAACGACCTCTCATATTTCATGGGCACCGGCCCGACACCCGAATTGAGGCGTGAGATCGAATCCGACATCGTCGAGCGATATGTGGCGGGGCTCGGCGCCGCGGGCGTCCAGGTACAACCCGAATGGGTTTGGGAGCAGTATCGCCGTTTGGCTCCGGCAGGCCTGTTCATGTCGGTAGTCGCCAGCCAGATAGTCATCGAGACCGAACGGGGCAACAAGATGTTCGCCGTGATGGCCTCGCGCAGCGCCGACATGGCGATAGACCACGACTCTCTGGACTTGCTGGGCTAGCCGGCTACCACCACATCGAGCCTGGGATTCCCTTGAAGGGGCCCTTGATCTCGTCGGTGATCCAGCCCCCATAGAACTCCCCGGGTTGGGGCCTCACCCGTTCGTCGTCGACGTAGCACTCGAAGTGGGCGGGGTAGAAGGCGACCGCGCCGGCTATCGCGGCGAAGCTGCGGCTCGGGTTCTGGTAGCTCCAGGCCCTGCCGACGACCGAGGCGGTGCCAGCCGTGACAGTCCAGTAGGTGGCATCGCCCTTCCACTCACAAAAACTCGTCCCGACCGCGGGCTCGAAGAAGCTCCATTCGACACCGTTGTGCGGCACGTAATAGGTGGGCGGGTGTGATGTCTCCAATACCCGCAGGGCGTGCTTGGTTTCGGCGATCACCAAACCGCCCAGCCGGACGCAGACATGCCGTTCGACGCGTTCTAGAGCCGGCGGCCGCGGGTAAGACCAGACAGACTCTTGGCCTGGACCCACCGGGTCGGGGGAAGGTCTGTGCAGACTCACTAGGCCGACCCTACAAGGCTCTCGCGACGACACCGACCGGTTGCCAGACCCAAGGCAGGGCCGACCGGCCAGTGTCGTGTGGTGGAGGTGGCGGGAATCGAACCCGCGTCCTTCGACGCATCTATGAGTCTTCACCGAGCGCAGTCGATGAGCGATTGTCGGGAGGATGAGGGCCATCGACAGCCCGCAAGCTCCTTATCCGACTGAGATGTTTCCGCAAAGCCGTCGGCATTCGTTGCAGATGAGCCCCGCTTCATGAAGGCACGCCGACTCCGCAGGGCATGGAATCGGCGGCCAACTCACTTACTGACTAAGCCGAAGCTTGATCAGGCAGCGAGCGCCAGGTCGTCGTTAGAAACGTTGGCGTTTGTTGTGTGTTCCGGCTCTTTAACGTGGCTCCGGAGACCACGGCTCGCTTCTCTCACTTCAACTGCCGAAGTCGAAACCGATCACCCCCTGGTGTGAATTGGTCCTTCGATTGTATCGGCCGGGTGTGACAGCTCCCCGGCGACTAGTCGCGGCGCCGGGAGCGATGAGCCAGGGCACGTCGAGCCTCGAGGTCTGCGTCGCGCTTGGCGATCACCTGGCGCTTGTCGTAGTCGCGGCGACCGCGGGCCAGCGCCAACTCGACCTTGGCCCGTCCGTCCTTGAAATAGATCGACATCGGGATGAGCGACAGGTGCTCTTGTTCGGTACGCGCCCGCAGCTTGTCTATTTCGGCTCGGTGCAACAGCAGTTTGCGTCGCCGGTCGGTGATGTGACCGGTGTGGCGAGAAGAGTGGGCCCAAGGAGAGATGACCACTCCGTGAAGCCAGACCTCGCCCTTGTTGTCGACCCGGGCGAAACCGTCGGCTATCTGCACCTTGGCGTCGCGCAACGACTTGACCTCGGACCCCGAGAGTTGGATGCCGGCCTCGTAGGTGTCGAGCACGTCGTAGTTACGCCGGGCGCGCCGGTTGGACGAGATGACCCGATCTCCGTTGTCGTGCTGCTTGACCATGCCTTCGAACTCCTGGGAAGAGCGTACGCAGATAGGCCCCAGATCAGGTGAGGAAACTCACGACCAACCCGATCGGAATACTCAGCCAGCCGACGGCGAGGATGATCAGAGCGATCAGAGCAAAGGTCTTCGACTGGTCGCCGGGCGGATGGCCGCAGCGTCCGATGGTTTCCCAGAGCGCGTCGAGTGCATCTCGGCTGGTCAGCCTGATTCGGCGCCTGGCGATGGCTGCGCCCCGGATGACGATCCAGCTGATGGCGCCGAACACCGCAGCCAGCACGATGGTGGCAACGACCTTGCTCCAAGTCGAAGTCAGAGCCGAGGTCACCACCTGTTGCATCGCCGTGCCCGCCGCCGAAACGGCGGCGCCACCGAGCAGGAAGGTGGGCACACCCAGCGGGTTTCGCTTGAATCCGCTCTGTAGCTTCTCGGTTTCGTACCGCGCCCGTCCCAGCATCGCCCTGGCGGGGTCGTCTACCAGCGCATTGGCCCAACGCCTGGCGTAGAGCTTGTGCATCGAGTCGATGGCGCTCGACACGTAGCTGCGCACGATGAACCCGGTCACCAGCTGGACCAGATAGGAGGCGACGGGGTCGAGCGGACCGGCCGCCTTGACCTTTATCTGGCGCGTGCCGTTGCGGTCGAGAACCTCGAGCGAGCGCACCGCCAGGGCATGGGCGGCCGGGAAGCGATCGGGCCTGCCCAGTGGGCGCCTGGCGGAGACTTCCAGCAGTATCTGCCGGTCGAGCTCGTCGCTTGCGCCCAGCTGGTCGAGGACAGCGTCGGCGGCCGCCTTGTCGGACTTGCGTAACGCCTGGAAGGTGTCGAATTTGGCCTCGAGGTCGTCGAGAAAAAGCCCTCGCTCGTCGGCTGGTGGGGACTGGTCGTTCACCATGACAGGGTCTCCATGGAGCGATATTCCAGCACACATGGCTCGGGCGGCGCCCATGACGCAACCGGCATCCCCTTTGGGCCTACCTTGGTCGCCATGACCCGCAAAGCCGCCGTGACCGCCCTGGTCTTGCTGATCGCAGTGCTTTCCGCCTGCAGCGACAGCGACGATTCCAGCAGCGAAACGACCTTCGCCACCTCGACCAGCGAGGCCACCGGCACCACCGAGGCCGATGCCAGCACAACCACGGCCGCTTCGCAGACCACCACCACCGAGGCCAACACCACCACCACTAGCGCCGCCGAGGCCGAAACCACGACGACGACCACTCCGCCGACCACGGTCGATCCGGGTCCGACGGGTCTGTCGCTGCATGGCGGCGGGTTGGGCCCCGTGGGGTTCGGTCGCGACGTCGACACCGTTCTGGAGTACATGGGCGGCATCTTCGGGCCGGCCACCGAAGACTCGGGGTGGGTCGACAGTTTCTCGGGTTTCGGCACCTGCCCAGGCTCGGAGGTCAGGGGGGTCACGTATGGCTCGCTGCAACTGTTGTTCGGTGGACCCGACGACGATCGCACCTTCTTCAGCTGGGCGTACTTCGACCACGGAAACGGTGATGTGTTCGGGCTTCGGACCCCGTTGGGCATCGGCTTGGGCAGTTCACCGGCCGAGATCGCCGATGCCTATCCAGACGCAGAGTTCGACGAGGGGGACGAGTCGTTGCCTCCCAGCGCACGCTTCGGTGACATGTGGGCCACGCTCGACGCCGATGCCGTCACCTACCTGAGCGGCGGTCTGAGCTGCGGCGAGTGAGCTTGTCGAGCGGCGGTGGCAGATCCTTGTCGGCCAGCAGGTGATGCAGGCGCCGCGACGGTTGGGCAATGCCGGCGCGGTGGCTGATCAGCCCGTTGACCTCTGCTCCGATCAGCAGCGTCATCGCCAGCAGGTACACCAGTGAGAACGCCAACAGAGCGGCGCTGACCACGCCCACGGCGCCGTTGCCGCCCCGGGTCACATTGACATACACCGTGTAGCCCTGCAGCAGCACGGCCCAGGCGACGGCTGTGAAGAGTGCTCCGGGAAAGTCGTAGCGCCAGGGAGTGTGATGGTCTGGTGCCAGGTGAAAAACCGTCGCCATCCATGCGCTGAGCCCTGCCAGCAGCACCAATGGGGTCAGAACCGTCGCCAGAGGACCGACGGAAGGTGCGGCGAACAAGAAGTACACGCCGGCACCCGATGCGCCAAGCGTACCCAGGCCCAGCCCAAGCGCAGTGAGCCTCACGTCGAGCCAAGATCGATCTGACTCGATGTCGTAGGCCACGTCGAGTGCTCTGACGAGCCCGGCGAAGCTGCGCGAGATCGAGTACAGGGCCACGGCGACCGACAGGGTCAAGATTCCCGACCGGTCCTGCTCGAACAGGCCGGCCACGGTGTCGGTCAGAGCCTGGCTCTCGAACGTCGACGACACATAGTCGGTGATCACCTGTTCGGTGTCGGCAGCGAGGTTCTCGCCCAGCAGGCCGGACAGGGAACCCATGGCGGTGACCATCGCCAGCACCGACGCAGGCATGGCCAGGATGGCAAAGAACGAGATGGAGGCCGCCAGGTCGCCGACACGGTCGTCGCTGATTTCGTTCCACAGGTCTCGGATGGTTCGCCACGCCCAGGCAACCCAGGGCACCTCCATCAACCGTCGCATTCGGTCCACCATAGGCACGCCACTAGGCGTCGGGAAC
The DNA here is from genome assembly GCA_041394185.1 of Acidimicrobiales bacterium. Taxonomy (NCBI): domain Bacteria; kingdom Bacillati; phylum Actinomycetota; class Acidimicrobiia; order Acidimicrobiales; species Acidimicrobiales bacterium. Next base: position 70,472 of record JAWKIQ010000002.1, on the reverse strand, counting down.
GCCGGTGTCTAACCTGATTGGGTGACCTCGCGTCCGATAGCCATGTTCGACAGCGGTTTCGGCGGGCTGACGGTGGCGCGTGCGGTCATCGATTTGTTGCCCACCCAAGACCTGGTCTACTTCGGCGACACCGGGCGATATCCCTATGGCTCGCGGCCCCTGGCCGAGGTGCATGACTTCGCGATGCAGATCGGCACGATGCTGCGGCGCGAGCACAACGCAAAGCTCCTGGTGGTGGCATGCAACACGGCATCGGCTGCCGCCCTGGACGATCTTCGGGCCGAGCTGGACATCCCGGTGGTCGGCGTCATCGAGCCCGGCATCATCGCTGCTTCCAAGGCATCGAGGACCGGGCGCGTCGGGGTGATAGGCACGGTGGGCACCATCGAGTCGGGTGCCTACCCGTCAGCGGTTGCTCAGAACGGTCTGACGGTCGAACTGACGCCGTGCGCGTGCCCGGGGTTCGTCGAGTTCGTCGAGCGGGGAGAGACCGACGGACCCGGTGTGCACGTCTTGGCTCAGCGGCTGCTGGAGCCCGTGATCCACGCCGAGGTCGACACGTTGTTGTTGGGGTGCACCCATTACCCGTATCTCGCTCGCACCATCGGCGACGTCATGGGACGCGAAGTCGTGCTGGTGTCGTCGGCCGACGAGACGGCCTTCGAGGTCAGGCGCTTGCTGGTCGAAGACGGCAGGCCCGGACGAGTCGGCAGGCGGACGTTCATCAGCTCGGGTGATGCCAGCGTGTTCGAGACGATAGGTAGGCGCCTCTTCGGCGCCGAATTGGTCGGTGCCAAAGAGCACCGTTGGGATGTTTGATGCTGTCTTTGACGGTTCTTGGCTGCTCTGGTTCGTACGCTTCGGCCTCCGAGGCATGCAGTGGCTATCTCGTGCAGACCGAGACCACCAGCATCTGGGTCGACTGCGGGCCAGGAACCCTCAGCGCGATTCAGAGATGGATCGACCCCACCCGCTTGGACGCCATCGTGGTTTCGCATCAGCACCCGGATCACTGTGCCGAACTGCCGGTGTTCTACAACGCCCTCAAGTGGTACCTCGGTGGCAAGCGGATGCCCGTGTACGCCGCGAGCGGCGTGTTCGAGGTCAGCGCGGTTCACGTTCCAGATCTGACCGATGTGTTCGACTGGACCGTCATCGATGCGACCTCGCAGGTGCGCATCGGCGACGTCGATGTGTCGTTCGATCGCACCGATCACACCGTCGAGACACTTGCCTGTCGATTCGACAGTGACGGTCGTTCGATCGTCTACACCTCCGACACCGGTCCGGGTTGGGATCCATCAGGTCTTGCGGCCGACGCCGACGTCTTGCTGGGCGACGCGACCGTGCTGCACGATCAGGTTCACGACGGGTTGCCGCACATGAGCGCCAGGCAGCTGGCCGAGGCCGCGACCCGGGCGCGTGTGGGCGAGCTGGTCCTCACCCACCTGGCGCCGGGTTCTGACCCGGCAGCGTTCATGCAGGAGGCAACCGAGCACTTTGGCGGGCCCATCGGGTGTGCGTCGGGCGGGGTGGTCGTTGTGGCCGGCCGCCACGTGTGAAGATCACTGCTAGCCCCACACCCAGGAGACAAACAGATGCGCCCAGACGGCAGAGCCAACGACGAGCTCCGCGCCATCCACTTTCAACGCGACTTCACCGATGCAACACCGGGCTCGGTGCTGGTGTCGTTCGGCCGTACCAGGGTGCTGTGCACCGTTTCGGTCAACGAGTCGGTGCCCAGGTGGATGGCTGGACAGGGGCGCGGCTGGGTGACCGCCGAGTACTCGATGCTGCCGGGTTCTGGCGCCGAAAGGGTCGGCAGAGAGGCCAAGAAGGGTAAGCAGAAGGGGCGCACCCTCGAGATCGAGCGCCTCATCGCCCGGTCGCTGCGAGGCGTGACCGACCTCGAAACTCTCGGCGAGCGCGAGGTGACCGTCGACTGCGACGTGCTTCAGGCCGACGGCGGCACACGCACAGCGTCGATCTGTGGAGGGTGGGTTGCCCTGCACGATGCCTTCGAGCGCCTGGTCGGCTCAGGATCGCTCGAGGCCAACCCGATCACCGACAACCTGGCCGCGATCTCGGTGGGCATCATCGACGGCGAACCCCGCCTCGACCTGCCCTACGTCGAAGACTCGTCGGCCGAGACCGACATGAACGTCGTCATGAACGGCCGCGGCGAGTTTGTCGAGATCCAGGGCACGGCCGAGGGTCAGACGTTCACCAGAGCCGAGCTCGACGCCTTGCTCGATCTGGCTCAGGCCGGAATTGGGCGCATCATCGAATTGCAGCGCGCCGCCATCGACCCCTCGTCAGGGGAGCCGTCTTGAGCCAGTTGCGCCTGGTGTTGGCGACCGCAAACCCCCACAAGGTGACCGAAATAGCCGAGCTGTTGCCCGGCGTCGAGCTGGTGCCCAGGCCCGACGAGGTGCGTGAGGTCGTCGAGGACGCAGGCACCCTGGTGGGCAACGCCAGGCTGAAGGCGCTTGCGATCTGCGATGCAACCGGGGAAGCGGCCGTTGCCGATGACACCGGGCTCGAGGTCGACGCGTTGGGCGGCCTTCCCGGCGTCGAGTCGGCGTACTACGCGGGTCCCGAGCACGATTCGGACAAGAACGTCGACAAGCTGCTCGCCGAGATGGATGGTGTGACCGACCGTTCGGCTCGGTTCCGCACCGTGGCCCTGGTGAGGTTCCCGGACGGTTCCGAGGTCGTCGCCCAAGGAGTGGTCGAAGGCCATATCGCAACGTCGCGCCGGGGTCCGCACGGCTTTGGCTACGACCCTGTGTTCATACCCGCGGACGGTGACGGTCGCTCGTTCGCAGAGATGTCACAGGCAGACAAGTCGGCCATCAGCCACCGCGGTCGGGCGTTTCGCTCGTTGGCCGACCTACTGGCCTGATTCCGGTCCTGGCCCGCCGCACCACGCGTCACCAGTGGCGCAGGTCTATGGCCCATCGATCGGTGACGTGGCCGTCGGTCACCACCACCAGTTCGGGGTGCTTCGCCATCGTCGGGTCGATATGGGCTGGCACCAATCTCACACGGTCGCCCACCGAAAGTCGCTCGGCCGGGCGAAACACCGTGTGCTCGTCCGAGCAGTACACGATTTCGGCGGCCTGCAGCACCTCTGGCAGGCCGTGGTCCATGCCCAAGGCCTTCAGCCCCGCGTCGCAGACCACATAGTCGGGTGCCACAGAGATCACCGTCGACTCGACGAACAACCCCTGTACGAACGGGAGGTCCTGTTGGGTGTACGCGGTGTCCATCAGCACGTAGCTTCCCGCCTGCAGTTCGTTGACCAGCCGGTTGACCAACCAGGTGCCCGAACCGCCGCCGCTGATTATGTCGCCACCGACCGCCTGGTGTGCCTGAGCCAGCATCTCCATGGCCCTGTCGGTCAGGCGAGCCTTGCGTTCGGGGTCGGTCTGGCCCATGGCGTGACCCTCGTAGCCCATGACACCCCTGACCGTGAGGCCCTTCGATCGGGCCAGGTCGGCCAGCGGGCCGGCTTCTTCGACGGCGCAGCCGCATCTGAATCCCACCCGAACATCGATCAAGACCTCGTGTATGCCGTTGTCTGCCGCAGCCTCGACGGTCTGCGGACTGTCGACGGCCACGGTTACACGTCCGCCGCACTCGGCCATGGCCCTTATTCGCTGGGCGTCGACGGTCTGGTTGGCCAACAAGAGGTCGTCGCCCAGACCGGCTTCGGCCATGCCGATGACCTCGCGCGGCGTTGCGCAAGTGAAGGCCGTGTGACCGAGTTCTGCCTGACGTCTGGCCAGCGCGGTGGTCTTGTGGGCCTTGACGTGCGGACGCAGCGATGTTCCCGGCCACCGCTCGGCCATCGTTGCCAAGTTGTGTTCGAGTGCGGCCGAATCTGCCCAGAGCACCGGTGTGGACAGGTCGCCGAGCGTTTCAGGGTTGCTCACAGATCGTTGCTTACCAGGTGATCGCGACCCTTGCCCAACGTCGCCGACTTCGCTTGGCGTTGCGGCTCGGCGGTCGACCGGTACATTGCGATCGGAGCAGGCAGCCACATCGGGCCTGCCGGCACCTACGAAACGGAGCTCAGCAAAGATGACGATGCCCATCCAGAACCTCTCAAACGCCGGGTCGGGCACCCCGTTCGACATCTACGCCAAGCTGCTCAACGATCGGATCGTCTTCCTCGGCACCGAGGTCGACGACGACATCGCCAACCAGGTAGCGGCTCAGATCCTGTACCTCGAGGGTCAAGACCCGGAGGCCGACATCTGGCTCTACATCAACTCGCCGGGTGGTTCGGTGTCTGCGGGCATGGCCATCTACGACACGATGCAGTTCGTGCAGTGCGATGTCGGCACCCTGTGCATGGGCATGGCAGCTTCGATGGGCCAGTTCCTGCTGACCGCCGGCGCGCCGGGCAAGCGATACTGCCTGCCTCACGCTCGTGTGATGATGCACCAGCCCCTCGGTGGCGTGCGCGGTCAGGCTTCCGACATCGCCATCCAGGCCGAGCAGCTTGCCTACATCAAGCGGCTCATGGCCGAGCGCATCGCCCAGCACAGTGGCCAGTCGGTCGAGCAGATTCAAGCCGACTCAGAGCGCGACCGTTGGTTCACGGCCGAGGAGGCCAAGGAATACGGTCTGTGCGACAACGTCATCGTCAAGCGAGGCGAGATCATCTGAGGCTGTCGCCGCGGCCCTCAGGGGGCCGCGGCGCAGTTTCGAGCTGCGTAGGCGGCTATCTGCTCCATGGCAGCCGGCGCGTCCGGCTCGGCCGTGGTGGCGTCGGCCAGCAGGGCTGCACGGTCGAACGGGTCGTCTGGGTTCGCATTCAGAGCCGCTTCGGCCAGAGCCACACCGAAGCGTGCCACTGCTGCCGTCTGCTCGCTGATGTCGTCTGGGGCCACCTCTGCCAGCCGTTCGAAGTGGTCGCTGAACTCTGACAACGACTCGTGCACCGCAACGCTGTCGTCGAGATCGATCTGACCGAAGCTCACGTCGGCCTCTTGCATCACGTCGAGCTGGTCGCAGAACGCCTCGAGGCTGCGACCGCCGTCGCTGCACGACGCCAGCACACCCACCAGCACCACCGCGAGAGCGCAACGGGCCACAGGGAACGACCTCACGGCCTGGCGGCCTCGGCGCGCGAGCGCAGATCGGCGACGCCGAATGCAAGACCCTCCGGGTACTTGAACAATGCACTCCCGCTGATGAACACATTGGCTCCGGCCGCGGAGGCACCTGCGATGGTCGAAGCGCTGATGCCGCCATCGACCTCGACCGAGACGTCCTCGAAGCCGCCTCGGTCGAGCATTTCGCGGACCCTACTGATCTTGGGCTCCATTGTTGAGATGTAGGCCTGACCCCCGAATCCGGGGTTCACCGTCATCACCAGAACCATGTCCAGCAGATCGAGCACGTTTTCGATTGCAGTCACTGGAGTCGACGGATTGAGTGCCACCGCGGCCTCGGCACCCAGCTCGCGAACGCGCGACAACGTGCGGTGCAGGTGCGGTGTGGTCTCGGCGTGGATGATCAACATCTGGCAGCCGGCCTCGACATACAGGTGCATCAGATCGTCGGGGCGTTCGACCATCAGGTGTGCCTCGAACGGCACGTCGACGTGCGATCGCGCCGCTGCGATGACGTCGGGACCGAAGGTCAGGTTCGGCACGAAATGCCCGTCCATGACATCCCATTGGATCTTGTCTACGCCCGCTTGGGCCAGAGCCATGCACTCGGTACCAAGCCGGGCGAAGTCGGCGGGCAAGACGGACGGGACGATCTGAACGGGGGGCGTCATTGGTCGGAATCCTGCTGTGACGACGGGTGGTTCGCTGGACAGTATCGTCCCGATCGTGACTTCGGGAGCCGCCGACAAGCCAATCTCCGCCGTCGACGGATCGATTGTCGCGGTCGAGTCGTTCGCGGTCGGGGGCAGGGGAGTGGCGCGGCTCGACGATGGTCGGGTCGCCTTCGTCGATGGTGCAGTTCCCGGCGACATGGTGCTCGTCTCGCTGCTGTCGCAGAAGCGCAGATACGTCGAGGCCGAGGCCGTCGAGATCGCTCGGCCCTCGCCGATTCGGGTCGAACCCTGGTGCCCCCACCGGGCGGAGGGCTGTGGCGGATGCGATTGGCAACATGTCGAAGCGGCCGCTCGGCGCCGACACCAGGTTGGTCTGATCGCCGAGGTGCTTGACCGCAGCGTGGGAGCCTCGATCGAGGTCGAGCATGCGGGCTCGGTTCCAGACCGTCACTACCGGACCTCTGCTCGGTTGTCGATCACCGGTGGGCGTGCCGGCTTCAAGCGGAGCCGATCGGCTGAGGTTGTGCCGTTCGGGTCTTGTGGTGTGCTGCACGACGGGCTCGGGTGGGTCGCCGAGGTCGATTGGGGCGGGGCCGACGAGGTCATGGTTCGCCATAGCGGTGCCGATGGCGTTTCGCTGGCCGTGGTGCACCCATCTGTCGAACACATCGATGCGCCAGATTCGGTCACGATTGTGGGTGCCGACGAGATTCGCGCCGGCAGGCGCGCCTGGATCTACGAGCAAGCGGCTGGACAACGATTTCGGCTATCGGCGGGTGCGTTCTTCCAGTCGGGGCCGGCCGCAGTCGAGTTGTTGGTCGACACGATCGCTCAGCGGGTCGGTAACGAGCTTGCGGCCTCTAGCCGAGTTGCCGACCTCTACGGCGGGGTTGGTGTGTTCACCAAGGCCCTGGCTTCGATGGCTCCCCGAGCCGAGTGGCTGGTGGTCGAATCGAACCGATCGGCGGTGGCCGATGCTCGAGTCAATCTCTCCGATGTGCAGGCGAGAGTCATCGCCACGAAGGTCGAGCGTTTGCGCCCTGCCCGGTCATCGGTGGTCATCGCCGATCCTCCCAGGTCGGGTTTGGGAGCCAAAGGGGCCAAGGTCGTGGCCGACATGCAGCCCGAGTCGGTGGTGCTGGTCTCGTGCGACGCGGGCGCGCTGGCCCGAGATGCCAGGCTGTTGGCACAAGCGGGTTTCCAGTTGCTTTCGGCAGACGTGCTCGATCTGTTCCCGCAGACGTCGCACGTAGAGGTTGTGTCTGTCTTTGGTGGTCGATGAATGCACATTCGCACTGCATCCGGTCACTGGGCGTACACTCACAGAACATGAGGTGGGCACCCAAGAGACTCGAGCGAAAACCGCGCCCCGACCAGGGCGAGTTCGCGGCCAAGTCGGATTTTGACCTGATCGCCATGGCGCCGCTCGACCAGTGGGCATTTCCGGAGTTCTACCGGCGGCACTTCTTTGGACTCGCCGGCTTTGTCATGACGCGTGTCGGCGATGTCGAGATTGCGCATTCCATCGCCAACGAGGCCATGGCCATAGGGCTCGAACACGCCATCGAACGCGACCGCGAGTCGATAATCGATCCGCCCGCATGGATCTACGAGCTGACACTTCAGCTTCTCGACGACTTTCGCAGCACCGGCGTGCTTCGTTCCGAGGCGACCGCCAGGGTGGGGCTCGATCTTCCGGTGACCGAGGAACGACTTCAGCGAGTTCGGTCGGAGGCCGAACGTGTTGTCGCTGCGATCGGAGAGGCGGAGGGCTGAGCGATGAGGAGGCGGTGGGCCGGCGGGAACGCCCGCAGATCTCGAGACCTGAGTTCGATGACCGACACCGAGCTCCTCGCTGCCGTCCCTTACGAGCAGTGGGCGTTTCCCGAGTTCTATCGTCGCCATTTCTTCGACGTAGCAGGCTGGATGTTCCGGCGTACCCACGATGCCGGTACCGCCCACGCCTTGGCCAACGAGGCCATGGCACTTGCATTCCAGTGGGCCGTCAAACCCAATCGTGCCGAGGTCGAGTTTCCGAAGGCCTGGGTCTTCACCATCGCCAGGCACGAATTGGCCAGGTGGCGCAAGCGGGGTATGGTCGAAACCCCGGCATCGGACGATGTGGGCCTGGCCATGCCTGTCGCCGACAGCCGTCTCGAAGCCATCGTCGAATACTCCGACCTGTACGCAGCCCTCGACGAGTTGTCCGATGATGAGGCGCTGGCCCTGGTGATGGGTTACGGAGGCGGACACACCACCGAGGAGGTGGCCGAGATGATCGGTCGCAGCCGCGAAGCAACAAAGAAGATGATGCAACGGGCCAAGTCGCGGGTGCGCGATCGGCTCGAGATGGGTGAAGGGGGCTGACCTCGGTGGCAGCAGACGAACTTCGGACCGATCCTTTTGCCTGGGCTCTTGCCAAACACCACGTTCAGGTGGTTGCGCCACGCCAGGCCAAGACCCGTCGTCGCCGGCTGACAGCGATGCTGCTGTCGGCTTCGTTTCTGGCCGTCGTCGCCTCCTGGATTGGCGTGTCGACCCTGTCAGCCGATGCGCCGCCGGCCGCATGGATCGAGGCGGGTTCCGGCGGAGGAGCCTCCTTAGGGGTCAACGCGGGAGCGTCCGAGCGCGAGATGATCGACGAGCTGAGGGCTCTGCTGCGTAAAGCAGAGCTCGACATCGAGGTCGACTCGTACCCCGTGCGGGGCCCAGTGGCCGGCCGGCTGTTGCCAGAGGGCGACGGAATGACCCTGGTCGACCGCGACCCGGCGCTCGACAACACGGGTACCCAGATCGAACTGGCCGCCGGCGCTACTGGCACCATCTTGGTGACCACGCCGGCGGCCGAGAACGAAACCCAGCTCCTCCCCGGACTAGACATGCGCTGTGCTGTCAGGGGTTTGTCCCTGGCCGAGGCCAGGAGGGTTGCCGCAGGTGCCGGATTCGAGGTGTCGATACCCGACGGGTTCGACGTGGCCGAGACGTCGGTGGTTGCTGACGCACTCACCCAGGGCTCAACCGTCTACGTGTTCTTCGACATCCCTCTCTCGGACCAGAACTGCTAGCGAACCAGAGCCCTACAGGTACTGCACCGAGTTCGCCCGGTCGATCATGTAGCTGAGGTTGCCGTTGGGCCAGGTGCTTTGATAGCTGCCGCTCAGGGCGTAGCTGTCGAAGTGCTTGACCCGGTCGCATCCGCTGCCGTACGTGACGGTCGAATTGATGCGGTTGACCCAATTGCTCGGAAGGTTGAGCCACCCACCGCTGCAGCTGGAGCCCGCGATCGACAAGCTCGAACCCGAGTAGTTGCTTCCCTCCCAGTGGCGGGCGAGTGTTGCGTAGCGGGCTCCCGCGGCAACCTCTCCCTCGGAGGCCCACTGGCCTACACCAACCGACGCCGCAAGGCTGTCGAAGGAGCCGGTGGTGCACTCGGGCTCGGAAAGGACGAACTCGCCGTCGTCGTTTTGGCCGAGTACCACCGCAATGCAGTGTTCTTGCTCCTCGGCCGATGACCACGAGTTCTTTCCGAACGCGAGCATTGGGACGGATACGGCCAGGGCCGCGATGATCAGCAGGTACCGCCGCACAGCGATCTCCTCCAGATTGGTCCCACCCAGCTCTGGCGGCCACGGACCGTAGCCGCATGTCGTGAAGAGCCGCAAGGAGAACTTCCGGTTCACCTGTCCCCAGAAGCGCCCGATCGTCCTCTCAACTGGCAATTGGGAGGACCATCATGGTCACTGCGGTCGGCGAGATCCCGCCAACATCACAGCAGCGAGAGGCTCTCAGGGCATTTGTCCTGTCTGCCACCACTGCCGAGGTCGTGGATCGACTCGCGCGTTCTGAGGGACGGCTCCGCGAGCTCGACGAACAACTTCAGCTGATGCGCGAGAGCCTCGTCGACCACGAGGCCTGAGCCTGCGACCAGCCGGTCGCAGCGCTCGGGTTTCGGGTCCTCCTATTTTGTCGCGCCCAAATTCGCGCTTGCGACCAAGGGTCGTTTGACGCGAGTCTCTGTCGAGACCCCCGGTTCGGTGGCCATGTCTGTCCTCCCACCCGGCTCGGCTGATGCCGAACCGGAGGGTCAACCCTCTAGGGGCTCGCCCAGCTTGGCTGCGATGGCTCGCCAAGCCCCGTCGGCGATGAAGCGGTAGCCCTTGTCGCCGGGGTGGAAGCGATCGGCGGCCAAGGTGTTGGACCGCTCGGGCCACCGGTAGGGCTCGAACAACGTCACGTCGCCCTTGTCTGCGGCCGCGGCGAACGGACCGCGAATCGCACGATTTCGAGCTCGGCCGCCAGGCCCTGCGATCTTGCCGAGCAGTGTGCCCGCGGGCAAAGACGTCACGAGCGACTCGGCATCTTCTCGCATCGTTTCGGCCCTGGCTCCTGCGATGAAATCGTTGGTGCCGATCATGCAAGTGACCAGGGCGGGCTCGAGGTCGAAGCGGTCGATGAGTGGTATCTGCTCGTCGACAACGTGGAACATTCGAGCACCTGTCATGGACAGATTGACCACGCGCCAACTGGGGTCGAAGGTTTCGCGCAAGCGGGCCAGAACCTCGGGCACCCAGCCAGTCTGGGGTGAACTGGCGCCCACGCCCTGGGTGGCCGAGTCGCCCAGGGCAACCCATAGAGGTCCTGGCGATGCAAGCGCCAACTCGTTCTGCTGATCCCAGTACCGAGCGAAGGGTTCGCGTTGTGAGTCGACCTCGCGAACACCGCTCAGGAAGATCGAAGCGATGCGAGCCAGGTTCCAGGGTTTGCGCTTGACCCGCAGGGTAGGCAGCCGCGGCTGTTCGGTCTCTTCCACGGGCTTCTGGTCAGTCCCAGCGGCGGCTGCCGGCCTTCCAGTCCTCGACGATCGCAGCCTCGCCGGGCTCGGCTCCGAAAGCCCGCAACTGTGGCCGCTCTCGAAGGCTGCGCTTCATCTCGGCGAAGCCGGGGAACGATGCCATCGTGACCACGGCGTCCCACAGCCTCAGTGCGTCCTCGTCGGTTGGGACGCGGCTGATGACGGGGCCGAAGAACGACGGGCCATCGGGTGGATTGAGCGACAGGATCGGTGTGCCCACGTCGCGACCAGTGCGCGAGAACGCCAGATCGGTCTCGGCTTCCAGTTCGGCATCCCATGACGTGTCATCTGCGGCCTCGGCAAACGACAGAGCGAGGCCCGCTGTCTCGAGTGCCGACTCGATGGCCTGGCGGCTACCCGGCGGCACTCGGTCGTCGGTCGGGTAACTGTCGAACACCTGCGAGCCCATGGCGGTGTAGAGCCCGCCCAACACGTCGCGGCCCACAGCGGCCCTCACGGCCGCCGCGGTGCGCAACATGCGCAGCCCTGCTGTGTGGCCGGCCTCGTATTCGGGCGGGAAGTGGGTTGCGTAGTCGACGTCTTTGTTGATTATGCGAAGCGAGATGAAACGCCAGTCGACGGTGAGGCCTCTCTGCTGGACGACCTTGTTGACCCAGCGCGATGTGATCCATGCAAACGGGCAAACCGGGTCCCAGAAGAACTCGAGGTCGTAGTGATCGGAGCCGTTGGCGTTGGACATGTGATGACCATACAAGCGTCGGGGGTTGCAACCGCCCGCTCAGACCCGCACGGGCAGGGTCTTTGCGCAGTTCAAGAAGTTGGAGTGCGCCCGCGTGGCGGGTGCGGTGACATCTATCGAGGGATAGGCCTCCAGCAGCGCCCTGAGCATCATCTTGATCTGCAGGCGTCCCAGCCTGGCGCCCAGGCAGAAGTGTGTGCCGATGCCGAACGCCAGGTGATGGTTGGGCTCGCGGGTGATGTCGAACTCGTCGGGTCGGTCGAACATCGCCGGGTCACGATTGGCCGCCGGATACCACATCAGCAGCTTGTCGCCCGCCTTGATGTCGGCCCCAAGCAGGTGGTGGTCGACCGTCGCCGTGCGTCTGAAGTGCAGCACCGGGTTGGTATAGCGAAGGGCCTCCTCGACAAAACCCGGGAGGTACCGATCGAGGTCCGACATCAACAACTCGCGTTGGTCGGGAAACTCGCTGAGCATCTGCATGCAGCCGGTCAAAGACGACCGCGTCGTCTCGTTGCCTGCCACCAACAGCAGGTACCAGAGCATGATTATTCGTTCGTTGGTTAGGGGTTCGCCTTCTATCTCGGACTTGATGAAGGCGCTGACCAGGTCGTCGCCCGGGGCCGCCCGGCGGTCGGCGATGACGGCTCTGCCGTATGCGAACAGCTCGTCCTTGGCGCGCAGGAAGTCCTGCACGGTGCCACCGAAGTCGGGGTCGTGGTTGCCGATGATCTTGTTGCTCCAGTCATAGAACTGGCGCCGATCTTCGGCCTTGACACCGAGGATGTGCGACAGGGTCAGCAGCGGCAGCTCCGACGCGACCATCTCGACGAAGTCGAAACGATCGAGACCCTCTAGCCCGGCGACGACGTCGTCGCAGTATCGGGCTATGGCTTCGGTCAGCCCTGCAACACCCTTCGAGCCGAACGGTTCGCGGATCGAGTTGCGAAACAGGGTGTGATCGGGCGGGTCCATCGCCATCAGGTTCATTCGGGTTTCTTCGAGAATGGCCCCCGATATGTCGGCTCCGGTGAACCCGCCCAGCCAAGACGAGTAGGTGGTGGGATCGAGCGAGATCGTGCGTATTCCCTCGTGGCTGGTGACACACCAGAAGCCCGGTCCGTGTTTGCCACCTTCACGGCGCGGTGGCTCTGGATGCCACGCCACCGGGGCGGCCTCGCGGAGCTTCGCGAACTCGCCATAGGGAGGTCCGGACTTGAACGTCGCCGGGTCCCAGAGGTTCACATCGATGAAGTCCGGTGCGTAAGGAGATCGCTGGGTTTCCATGTTTCTCGCCCCTGTTCTGGTCGCACAAACTAGTCGGGGCAGGCCACACTGTCGGCATGTGTGAAGAGCCGTTGGGTCGCCTGGCGAGGTTGTTGCCGTGAAGTTCGTGGTGCGGTCCGGCGATGTCGAGGTGGCTGTGGCCGACCCCACGATGCTGAGGGCACTGGGACTTCCGGCCGGCGGCATCGTGACCCTGGGTTCGACCCATGTACTGGTCAAACCCGGCGAGGTCGCCTCACCTTCGTATCTGATGGTCGGAGCCAGGGACCTGGCCAACTCGGGCCTCGGTGTCGGATCGCCTGTGGACATCAAGCGCAAGGTGCTGGGACCCGCAGAACGGCTGGTGGTCGACGATCTGCCCCCCGACCTTCATGGCGTGCTTCACGCACTTCACGGCAGGCCGGCCACAGCGGGCGACTCGCTGAAGGTTCACGGCGCCTATCTGCAGGGCGGCGAAGATGTCAACCTGCGGGTTCTGGAGGTGGTGCCCGACGGCGTCGGGCTGATCGGCGCGCAAACGCTGGTGACCACCGAGCGGTCGACCACATCGGTTCGGGTGGGCTCGCCGTCCATCAGCGGTGCCCCCGTTGTCGGCGGCCCCGCCAAGCCGTCGATGGCGACCGCCTTGCTGGCCGGTCTCGAAAACGAGGTCGATCTGTTGACGGGCTGGTTCTCGCTGCTTGCAGGCCCCACCGACCTGGCCGGGTCGTGGGGTCTTCCCGAGGTGGCCGGAGTGCTGCTGGCCGGTCCCAACGGTTGCGGCAAGTCCGAGCTCGTGGCGGCGGCTGCGGCCAGAGCCGGCTGCAAGGTGGTCGAGATCGACCTGACGCTGGTGTTCAAGGCCGAGAGCCTGCTCGACAAGCTGTCGGCGGCCATCGAATCGGCAGACGGTCCCACCGTGATACACGTGGATCGGCTCGAAGCGATCACGGGCGACGGCACGCTGATCACGTTCAGGACTCAGGCCGCGGCCATTCTCAGGTGGTTCCTCGATGCTGTGGCCGACAAGCCCAGGCTCGCATGTGTGCTGGGCGTGACCTCGCTGGGGCAGCTCCATACATCGGTTGTCACGTCGCCCCTGCTGCCGCGTTCGATAACCATCCCGCCACCCGATGTCGACAGGCGCAGGTTGCTGTTCGAGGCTGCCACCGCTCGGTTGCCCACCGACGAACTCGATTCGGCACGGCTGGCAGCCGCCTCGTCGGGGTTCTCGGGCGCCGACATCATGGCCTCGGTGGTGCAGGCCTCAACCGTCATCGCCCGCGCCGGAGGCCGGCTCTCGACCGAGCTGATCCTCGAGTCGATCAGGGTGGTGACTCCCTCTTTGGGGTCGGTCCCGGTTGGCGAGATGACCTCGTTCGGGTTCGACAAGGTGGCCAACCTCGAGGATGTCAAGCAGCGCCTGACCGAGGCGGTGATCTGGCCGGTGGCCAACCCCGACCGTTTTGTCCAGCTCGGCATCGAGCCGCCAAAGGGCGTGCTGCTGTACGGCCCGCCCGGCACAGGTAAGACCTTTGTGGTGAAAGCCCTGGCCCACGAGGCCGGCGCAGCGTTCTTCTCGATCAAGGGTGCCGAGCTGCTCGACAAGTATGTGGGCGAGAGCGAGCGCGGGGTTCGTGAGGTGTTCGCCCGGGCCCGGGCAGCGGCACCTTCGATCATCTTCTTCGACGAGTTCGATGCTCTGGCCCCGGTCAGGGGGCGCTCGTCCTCGACGGTGTCTGACTCTGTGGTGGCTGCACTGTTGACCGAGCTGGATGGCGTGTCGGACAGAGGTCAGGTGGCGGTGATCGCCGCGACGAACAGGCCCGACCTGATCGACCCGGCACTGCGACGCGCCGGGCGTTTCGAGGTGCACATCGAACTTGGTCTGCCGCCTGCCGAGTCGCGTCGCAAGATGCTCGACCTGTCAGATGTGCCCCTGGCCGAAGACGTCGATCTCGACGAACTGGCGCGGCGGTGCGAGGGATTGAGCTTTGCCGACATGGCCGGACTGCTGCGCGAGGCAGCACTCGACACACTGCGAGGCGATCACGGTGCGATGACGGTGGGCTGGCCCCAGCTCGAGTCTGCCCTGGCTCGTTTCCAGAACCGGGTCGACGACTGACCTTCAGCCGATGGAGTACACATCGGCGGCGGTGCCGTAGAACATGCGGTCCCGCTCGGTGTCGTCGAAGCTGGCTGCGATCTTCTTCAGGCCGTTCCACATGACGTGGTACGAAATCGACCATCTGTCGACGGGGAAGTTGCTCTCGAACATGCAGCGGTCGGGGCCGAAGCAATCGATCATGTGCAAGTACCAGCGTTCCTGGGCCTGAACGAACTCATCTGAGGTCGGTGGCCGTTCGGCGGTGTCCCAGCCGAACCCGTTGTCTGGCATCGCCATGCCGCCGAGTTTGGCGACGACGTTGGGGAACTTGGCCAAGGCCGCGATTCCAGCCTTCCACACCGGGTAGATCTCGTCGTGGCAGCCGGCGAAACGCCCGACGCCCAGGGGGGTGCTCAGGTGGTCGAGGACGATGGTCGTTGCCGGCGCTGCGGCCGCCAGATGGGTCAGCTCGTCGAGCTGATAGTGGTACTGCCAGGTGTCGTAGGTGAGGCCCAGCTCGCCCAGCCGCCGAACTCCGCGCTGAAAGGCGGCGTCTTCGTAGAGACCTTCGGGCGCCGCGCCTGGAATGCGCATGCCCGTGGGGTCGATCGCCCGGCTGCCGGCGTGGCGTATGCCCTTGAACAGCGATCCGCCGGCCTCGGCGTGGGCATCGAGAACCTCGTCTAGCTCGTCGAGCCTGAGGTCGGCGTGGGCGACGATGCCCTTGATCTCGGCCTTGCCAGAGCGGGCGCTGGCGGCCGCGTTGGCGGCGACGAACTCGGTCTCGCCGATGGGGCGCAGGTGCTGGGGGCCATCGGTCCTGTAATTCGACCTGCACTCGACGAACACGGTGGCGACCACGTTGTGGCCCGATTCGGTGTCGGAGTGCAGTTGCTCGAGGGTGTACGGAATGCGCCCGTCGGGGCCCCACAGGTGGTGGTGTGGGTCGATGATGCGCTGATCGGGGTCGACGATGTCTTCGACGACCTGGGCGAGCCACTCGTTAGAACCTGGTTCCATGAAACTGATTCTCCCAGACGCGCCAGTTTGCATAGGCATTTGCGTCGACGCCTGCTCAGGCGGTGGCCCAGGGCACCTCGCAGGCCTGTCCGATCTCGACCTCGACGCTGACGGCACGGTTGCGGTGTGTTCCAGCGCACCAGGTCGGGAACACGAACGAGTACAGCCCTCCACCTCCGGCAGCCACGATCAACACGTCGTCTGGTGAACCGAACGCAGGCTTGCCGTTGCGCATCAGAGCGCGCTCGAATATTCGCTCGGCGACTGATGCCTTGGTGTGTCCGGCCCGGTGCAGGTGGTCGACCTGGTCGGGGTTGATCACCACCACCGCCTGCCCGCGCCCGAGGTTCGCATTGTTCGTGCCGGGGGCGGCCAGCATCGCCGCCAGGCCGTCGATCAAACGGTTGGGCGATTCGGGGTCGTCACCGTCTCCGATGTGGATCACCGAATGCGGCGGTTCAGTACCGATGACGGTGACCACCGACTGCTCGGCCGTGAACCCGCGGGTGGTGTGCAGCTGCGCCCAAGGGCTGCGCTGGTCTTCGGCCAGGCATTGGCCGAACTTGCCGCCGTGGCCCAGCAGCGTCATGTCGGACGATCCGGGTCTGCCGCCTCCGATGTTGATCATGGCCAACCTCAGAGCGCGGCCGATGGATGCGTTGGCCCTGTGGCCAGGCCCCAGCGCGCCGAAACCCGCCGCGACCCCACACGCTTGGGCGGCAGGGCCGTTGACGATGATCAGCGGTGCGGTTCCGAACGTCGTGGCCTGCATCTCGGTGAGATCGAACTCGGGCTGCATGACCGCCATCGCCGCTGCCAACACGATCGGCATGTGGTCGGGCAGGCAACCGGCCATGACGGCCGCCGCCGCCAGCTTCTCGACCGTGCAGGTTCCCATCATCGGCCCCATGATCCCCAGCGATGCGTCGGGGGGATAGCCGGTGGCGACGACCATGCGCTCGACTCGCTGGGGCGTCGGCACGATGACCGGCAGACCGTCGGTGCAGCCCATCTCGTGCAGCATCTCGATCGCCGCGTATTCGTCGGGTGCCTCGATCATGGCCTGGCCTCCAGCGCCGCAACGATGTGGGGTGCCACATCGCGGGCGATCGCCTGCATGCGGCCCGAGCCCGTGCCCGCCACCGGATGCGGCAGGCGCACGCGCGGCACGGTCGGCATGCCAAATGCGTTGGCCACGAAATCGCCCTGCGCCCAGAACTCGTCGGTCACCAGGGCAACAGCGGGCAGGCCTCGCATGGCCGAGTTCAATCCGTCACGAACCGTGCCGGTTGTGCAGCTGCCTCAATGGCCGTATGCCGCCACCACCGCCGAGCACTCGGCGGCGATGGTCGACAGCATCTGGTCCGAGGCGATCGAAGACGCGTCGCCCTTGTCGTAGCGTCGGAATCCGGCATTGGGCAACAGATCGGCCAAGGCGGCCTCGACGTGATCGAGGAAGGCGACAGAGTCTGGGAACCCGTTGGCCAACAGTCCGATAGTGACCTGGTTGCTGGTGTCGAGCCGAAGCTCGTAGGCCGTCGGCTCGGTCGCGACGTCGGCCCGCGGATCTACGAAAGCGATGCTCATGTTCTCGAAACTAGTTGCCCCGGCGTCGGGCACTATGGTCGACCGCCATGAGTGGTCTTGATCGAGCATCAAACGAGGTCACGGGTGGCGTGGCGATGGCCCGCCAGCTGGTCGAGGAGGGGGTCACCCATGTATTCGCCATTCCCGGCGTGCAACTCGACTACGCCACCAACGGGCTGGCCGCGTACCGAGACCAGATCACCCTGATAAACGCCAGGCACGAGCAGACCACGACCTACGCGGCAGACGGGTACCACCGCACGACGGGTCGAATCGGCGTGGCCTTGGTGGTCCCGGGCCCCGGGGTGTTGAACGCGGCCGCAGGTTTGGTGACCGCGCTGGCTTGTTCGTCGAAGGTGCTGCTGCTGTCGGGTCAGATTCCCAGCCATGGCCTGGGTAAGGGGCTGGGACTGTTGCACGAGATCCCCGACCAGTCGGGCATCTTGCAGACCCTGTGCCGATCGTCGGTGCTGACCCGCTCGGCCGGTGAGGTCGCAGGTGCCATTCACGGGGCCTTCGTGCAGTTGGGCAAGGGTCCTGGCCCGGTGGCCGTGGAGATTCCGCCCGACGTGTTGTCGGCCCAGACCGACGGGGCTGCCATCGGTGCCGAACCCTCGGGGACCCCTGCCGGTGGTTCCGCGACAGAGCTTGCCGCGGCGGCCGAACGCTTGCTGGCGGCCGAGCGACCCGTCATCTATGCAGGCGGCGGGGCCCGAGCCGCCGACGCCTGGGACGAACTGCACCGCGCGGCAGAACTGCTGGGAGCGCCTCTGATCGCCAGTACTGGCGGAAAGGGATCGTTCGACGAGGGCCACGCCAATGCTCTGTTGCCCCTCGCCCATCACGAGCTGATGTGGCGGGCCGACGCGGTGCTGGTTGTCGGCAGCCGCACGGTCAGCCCCCGAGCGGGTGCGTTGAAGATCAACCCCGACGCATTCCAGATATCGATCAACGACGACCCCAACGCCTTCGGTCCGCCACGCGACTTCGACCTGGCGGTGTTGGGAGACGCCCGCACGAGCCTGGCCGTGCTTGCCGAGCAGATCGAGCGCGAGACGGGTGGCGACCATCGTCGGCTCTGGATCGACGATCTCGACGACGTCAAGGCCAGGGCTCACGAACGACTCGCGGGGTTGGAGCCGCAGATGTCGTATGTGGCGGCCCTGCGTCAGGCGATGCCCGACGACGCCGTGCTGGTCAACGAACTGACCCAGGTCGGGTATGTGTCGCGGTATGGCTTCGAGGTCAGGCACCGTCGCAGCTATGTCGACCCGGGTTATCAGGGCACGTTGGGTTACGGATACCCCACCGCCATCGGGGCTGCTGTCGGCAACCCCGATCGTGCCGTGGTGTCGATCAACGGCGACGGCGGATTTGGCTATGGGTTGGCCGAGATGGCAACGGTGATGAACCACGACATCCCACTGGTGGGTGTGGTGTTCAGGGACGACGCCTTCGGCAACGTGCAACGGATGCATCGCCAGCAGTTCGATGGCGATCACCATGGCACCGAGCTGTTCAACCCCGACATGCTGACGCTGGCGCGCGCCTACGACATGGACGGCTATCGCGCCGAGTCACCAGACGAGCTACGACGCATGCTCGACCAGGCGATCCAGGCACGCCGCCCCGCCCTGATCGACGTTCCCATCGGCGCGACCCCCGACCCCTGGGCCCCGGTGTTGCGCCCTTGGCAAGGCTGACCGGCCCCGGACGGGCGCCGCGCACCTGACGAGGGCGGTCAGGGCTTGCGGCCGGTGGTGCGGGTGAGCACGCCGGGAACGAAGTCGACGTTGTGTACGTCGACGAAGCCGGCGGCCTCGAAGTAACCGATGCACTCGGTGATCGAGTGCGAGCGTCCGCCGCTGCCGTAGTTGATCTCGGCCATTCCCCAGAGCGCGGCGTCCAGAGGGCCGATGCCATCGGCGTTCAGGGTCTCGCCGATCAGGTGCATCTCGCCGCCGGGCTCGAGGGCCTCGAAGGTCTTGGCCACGACCTTGGCGATGTTGGCCGAGTTGTAGATAGGCAGGTTCGATGCCATCACCGCCACGTCGCAACCCTGAGGCAGCGGATCGTTGATGAAGTCACCGCCCACGGTCGACACCCGATCCGCGACGGCGTTTTGTTCGAGGTACTCCTGCGTAACCACCGTCACGGGTGGCAGGTCGAAGACGATTGCCTCCAGCCCGTCGAACGACTGAACGGCGTTGATGGAATAGGCGCCAGAACCACCGCCCAGGTCGAGCATGCGCTTGCGCCCACTGAGGTCGACGGTGCGACAGAACCTGCGTCCGGCTCCCATCCCGATGCTGTAGGTGGCCGAGTGATACTTGCGGGCCCGCTCGACGGTGAGGTCGTCGTACATGCCCAGCTCGCTGGGCGGGGTGGGGTCGGTCAGCTTGGATGTCAGGTCGAACCAGTCGGGCACCTCGTGGCGGGTGAAGGTCATCCATGGCCCGGCGTATCGAGGTGACCCCTTCACCATGAACTTCTCACAGTCGGCGGCGTTGACGATTCGGCCGCTTTCGTCTTTGTCGAGCAGACCCATCGCCAGGCAGACGACCACCAGCCGCTCGGCGTTCAGTTCGCTGGTTCCCATCGCCGCTGCCAACTGATCGATGCTGCCCGCCCCGTTGGACACGTGGGTGAACAGCTCCAGATCGATGGCCGAGTAGAACACGGCTGTCTCGGTATAGGCCCTGGCCAGCTTCTGAAGCCTTGTGGTGTCGACCTTGTCGTTGCTCATTTGTGCAGTGTCGCGCAGATGATGTGCCGAACGTCACTTCGGGCGACAATGGCCGTCATGAGACTCGACGAGCCACGCATCCCAGCACTCGACCCAGACGACTGCAGCGAAGAAGCTGCGGCGGTGATGCGACCGTTTCGTGACACGGGGCGGGTGCTGAACATCTTCCGCACGCTGGGCAATCATCCCGACCTGGCACGGCGGTGGATGGTGTTCGCCAACCACGTCCTGGCCAAGTCGACCCTGTCGGCACGTGATCGCGAGATCGCCATCCTGCGAATCGGTTGGCTTTGCAAGGCGGGCTACGAGTGGGGCCAGCACGTGATCATCGCCCGCCAGGCGGGCATCACCGACGAGGAGATCCGCAATATCCAGGCTGGGCGGGACGCGCCTGAATGGGGCGAGCTCGAGGCGCTGATCCTGCGTGCCACCGACGAGCTACACGAAGACGCGTTCGTGTCGGACACGACCTGGAACGCACTGTCGCACCACTACTCGACCGAACAGATGATGGATCTGGTGTTCACCGTCGGCCAGTACAACCTGGTGTCGATGGCCCTCAACTCGTTTGGGGTGCAGCCCGATCCTGGGCTGCCGGGCTGGGACGTCTAGATGGGCGAGGGCAGACTGGCGGGCAAGGTCGCCGTGGTGGTGGGAGGCGGCCAGACCCCCGGAGAAGGCATGGGCAACGGCCGGGCCACGGCCATCAGGTTTGCCCAGGAGGGCGCCACGGTCTTGGTCGTCGACAAGGACCCCAACTCGGCGGCCGAGACGGTCGAGATGATGGGGCCCGACGCAGGCGAATCGTCGGTTCTGGCGGCCGACATCACCTCGGAAGCCGACTGCGAGTCGATCGCTGCCACTGCGGTCGAGCGGTATCGCCGCATCGACGTGCTGCACAACAACGTGGGCATAGGCACAGGCGACACGTCGACGTCGAGGATGACCCCGGCGGTGTGGGATCACATCTTCGACGTCAACTTGAAGGGCGTCATGATGACCTGCACCAAGGTGCTGCCGGTGATGCGAAAGGCGGGCTCGGGAGCGATAGTCAACATCTCTTCGATAGCTGCCGTGTGCGCCGCGAACATCGTCGCGTACAAGACCTCGAAGGCCGCTCTGAACGCCTACACCCATGCCCTGGCAACCGGCAACGCCCGTTACGGCATCAGAGCCAACGCAATCATGCCCGGTCTCATGAACACGCCGATGGCCATCGAGGGTTACGTGACGGCCGGCCACGACCGCGAGCAGCTGGTGGCGCGCCGCAACGCTCAGGTGCCGCTGGGCCGCACCATGGGCGATGCGTGGGATGTGGCCAACGCGGCGCTGTTCCTGGCCTCGGACGAGGCTCGTTTCATCACCGGCGTGATCTTGCCGGTGGATGGGGGACAGTCGGCCATGATCGGGTGATCGTCGGCCGGCCTGTCAGGCGCGGTGGTAGTACTTGGGCGCCCACACGGCCAGCTTGTCCTCGCCCTTGCCGGGCATTCGCCAGGTCGACACCTGGGCGCCCGCCAGTTGCAGCGACACCAGGCCTCGAGGTTCGTCGTGGGTGTCGGTCAGGTAGGCCTCGCCAAACGATTCGGGCACGTACCTCATGGTGATGTCGCGATACAGGTCGCGCCATGCGTCGTCGTTGCCCACCTCGTGTTCGATGGTGGCCGTTCCTCTTGCGATGACCTTGCGCAGCAGGCCGCCCGACTCGTCGATGGTGCAGCACACGCCCGGGTTCTTGCGCAGATCGTCGAACCAAGCCGATCGGGCTCTGGGGGTGAACCACAGCTTGCCGTTGCGGTGGATGAACCAGATCGGCACCACACGTGGTAATCCGTCGGTGCCGACGGTTCCCAGCCTCAAGAGATGACCGGGTTCGTCCAAGAACGACTCGAGCTCCGATTGTGACAGTCCAGGCATCGGCTCAGTCTCGCGCCACCTCGTTGGCCTCGCCCGATCCGATCAGGATGCCGCCGACGACCAGCCCCGCTATTCCCATCAGCACGGTGGGGTTCCAGCTGCCGGCGGAGTCGTGGATGACCGCGCCGAAGATGGGCCCCAGGGCACCGGCCAGGCCTGCGGCGGCGCCCTGCATGCCCATCAGCAGCCCCAGATCGTCGGCGTCGAAGCGGTTGCGGGCATGTATCGCTTGCAGCGGCGAGGTGGCTCCGATGGCGGCGCCTGCGATGACGGCGAAGGCCACCCCGGCGACCAACGAACCCACGGGCAGCAGAGCCAGCCCCACAGCAGCCGACCAATAGGCGGCGCGCAGCAACGCACCCGAGCCGAATCGGTTGACGGCACGTATCAGGCCGACGCGCCCCAGTATCTGGCACAGGCCCCGAAGCCCGGCGACCACGCCGGCGGTGCCCAGCGTCAGCCCCGAGGCGGTGAGGATGGGCACTTGATAGACGATGACTGACGAGAACGCGATCCACGTCGTCACGAAGCCGATCAACATGTTGCGCACCGGTCGGCTCGCCAAGGCCTTGCGGATCGCTGCCAGGGGCTTGGGCGATGGTCCGCTGGCGCCCGTTGTCTTGCCGCCGCGCACGGCGGTGAGCCCCACCAAGGCCCCGGCAAGGCACGACGCGGCCAAAGCACGTCCCACAGAGCGCCAATGCCACGAGCTGAGCATCCAGGTGGTCAATGGGAGGTAGATGGGGCTCGAGAACGCGCCGACGATGGTCAGGCTGGCGATGGCTCGTTCGGGTTCGTTTGGCGCAGATCTGGCTGCCACCACGGTGGTCACGTGGTAGAAGCCGGTAGCACCGACGATGCCGCCGCCCAGGCCGTACGCCAAGGCGAAGGCCCACGGCTGGGTGGTCCACGTAGCGCCAAGCAACAGGCCGGCGCCCAGCGTTGCCTGAAGCCCGAAGGGCCCAGACGCCCCGACGCGGTCCAGAAGCCGGCCGCCGAAGAACGCGCCAACGGCTGTGATCGCCTGGGCGATGCCATAGGTGACGCCCAGCAGGGTCGTCGACCAGCCGGTGTCGTCTCGAATGGCGTCTATCAGAACGCCGTAGCCATACATCCACGAGCCGTAGGCGGTGATGGTGACTATGCCCAGGGCCAGTACTTCACGAGATGTACCCCTGCGTCGCGGCATCGGCGGAGTCTACGGTTGGAGCATGGATCGACCGGGACCTTCATCGACCAGATGGACCCACGTTGCCCTACGTGTCGGCGACATCGACGCAACCATCGACTGGTACCGGCGTTACACGCCACTCGAACTGTTGGCGCGGCGCTCTGACGATTATGGCCATGGTGCTTGGCTGGCCATGAGCGACCAGGTCGAGCATCCGTTCGTGCTGGTAGTGGCCGAGTTCTTCCCCGAGACCGATCCGTATCGTGCGGTGCCCAAAGCGGTTCTGGGGCCGTTTGCCCACCTGGGCTTCGAGATGCCCACCAGAGCCCAGGTCGACGAGGTCGCGGCCATCGCCCGTGCCGACGGTTGCCTGTCGTTGCCTCCGACCCAGATGCCAGACCCTGTCGGCTACATCTGCATGCTCACCGATCCAGACGGAAACACGGTCGAGTTCAGCCACGATCAGGGCGTGTACGCCGCAGCACAAGAGGTGTGGGGACAAAACGCGACGTGACTGCCGCATAGCGCTGGTAGTCGGGGTAGTGCTCTGCCAGGCGAGCCTCTTCCCACCGAGCCTTGAGATTGAAGAAGGCGATGGTGGCCAGCGCGACGGCCACGGTCGGCCAGCTTCGGCTCCGGAGCGCGATGGCCACCACCAGAGCCATGACACCCGTGTAGATGGGGTGTCGCATCCAGCGGTACAGACCGTCGCTGACCATCGAACCCCCGGCCACAGGCACCGGTGTGGCGGTGAGCGAACGCCCGAGCCGCAGAGCCGAGATCAGCATCACCGCCACCCCGACGAAGAACAACACGCCGGCCGCTGCCGACAAGGCTTGCGAACGGGGCCAATCGTTGCCTGAGGGCAAGAACACCAACGTCACCAGCAGTACGGCCTGCACAGCGACCCAGGCCCAGCCGATAGTGGTCTTGTTCACAGCATGCCCATTCAGAAGATGTTGTCGCGCGGTGTGTATGGCTCTTCCAGTGCGGCGCGCTCGTCGGCCGACAGTTCGATGTCGACGGCGGAGACAACGTCTTCGATGTGGGAGATCTTGGTGGCACCCACGATGGGGGCGGTCACGACCGGGTTGGACATGACCCAGGCCAGAGCCACCTGGGCCCGCGGCACCCCGCGAGCCTCGGCGATGTCGGCAACGCGTTCGACTATGGCCCGGTCGCGCGACTCGTCATAGCGGTTGAGGCCCCGCACATCGGACTCGGTTCGAGCCGTCTGCTCGTCCCAATCGCGGGTCAGGCGACCCCTCGCCAGCGGGCTCCAAGGGATCACGCCGATTCCCTGATCGGCACACAGCGGCATCATCTCGCGCTCTTCCTCGCGCTGCAGCAGGTTGTAGTGGTTCTGCATGCTGACGAACTTCGACCAGCCGTGCAGTTCCGAGGTGTAGAGCGCCTTGCTGAACTGCCATGCCCACATCGATGAGGCACCTATGTAGCGGACCTTGCCGGCCTTCACTACTTCGTGCAGTGCCTCCATGGTCTCCTCGATGGGAGTGTGCGGGTCCCAGCGGTGGATCTGATAGAGGTCGATGTATTCGGTGCCCAGGCGCTTCAGGCTGTGGTCGACCTGGGCCAGGATCGACTTGCGAGACAACCCCACCGCGTTTCGCCCCTGATGCATCGGGAAGAAGACCTTGGTGGCGAGGACGATTTCGTCGCGGTTGGCCATGTCGGCCAGCGCCCGCCCGACGATCTCTTCGCTGCTGCCCAACGAATAGGCGTTGGCCGTGTCGAAGAAGTTGATGCCCAATTCGAGCGCTCGCTCGATGAAAGGGCGACTGGTCTGTTCGTCCAGCGACCAGCCCTGCGTGCCCGCGGCCGGTTCGCCGAAGCTCATGCATCCGAGACAGACCTTCGAGACGTCCAGGCCCGTGTTGCCCAGCTTGGTGTATTTCATCGAACTCGCCCCCTGACGATTCGGCCTGGCATCGGCCTGGTGCCTATCTTGCACGAATGGACCAGCCGTCTACGAAAGGCCCGCTGGCCGGGGTGCGGATCCTCGATCTGACCTCGGTTGTCATGGGCCCGCTCGCCACCCAGATTCTGGGCGACATGGGGGCAGACGTCATCAGCGTCGAGGATCGTTCTGGCGATACCAACCGGTCGATGGGCCCCGCGCTGGTCGATGGCATGTCCGGCGTGGCCATGAACATCCTGCGCAACAAGCGCAGCATCGGCCTGGACATGAAACACCCGCAGGGTCGACAGGCGGTTCTGGACATCGCAGCCACGTGCGACGTGGTGGCCACCAATCTCAGGCCCGGCCCGCTCGGTCGACTGGGGTTGACCTACGACCACATCAAGGCGGTGCGGCCAGACATCGTGTTCTGCCGGGCCAATGGCTATCCCAGCGACGGTCCTGATGCCGATGCTCCGGCCTACGACGACATCATCCAATCGGGCAGCGGCATCGGCGACCTGTTCGTCCGCCTGGGCCAAGAACCGATGCTGTTGCCCACACTCGTGGCCGACAAGGTCTTGGGCCTGACCATCGCCTCGGCGATCCTCGGAGCCCTGTTCCACCGAGCGGTCACCGGACAGGGGCAGGAGGTCGAGGTTCCGATGATCGACGTGATGCGCTCGTTCGTGCTCGTCGAACACGGGGCCGGCGCCATCTTCGAACCGCCTATTTCATCGCCCGGGTATCCGCGGATATTGACCCCCAACCGCAAACCTCAACGAACCGCCGACGGCTGGATCAACGTGCTGCCCTATACCGGCGAGCACTACAAGGCGGTCTTCGAGGCAGGCGGCAGAGCCGACCTGTTGGAAGATCCGCGCATAGCCACGAGGTCGTCGAGGCACGCCAACAGCGACACCCTGTACAGCGAGCTGGCGAAGATCTTGCTGGGGCGTACCACCGACCAATGGCTCGACTTTTGCAAGACCAACGGCATTCCGGCGACCAGGGCCGCGTCGCTCGATGACCTGGTCGCACAGCTGCCTGTCGTGGAACACCCCGAGCTCGGAAGATACAGGCAGATTCCGCCGCCGATCCGCTTCGCTGCAACTCCGGCCTCGGTCAGGCGTCACGCTTCGATGCTGGGCCAAGACGGCATCGATGTGTTGTCCGAGGTCGGCTACTCCGAAGACCAGATCGGTGACCTGATGGCTGCCGATGTGCTCTTCGGATACGAAACTGCGAGAATCGAGGGGCAAGAACCGGCCTAGTCGGCCGGAGTTTGTCGCTTGGGGGTAGACGCAATGGCCGAACACGACCTGGTCATCAGGGGAGGCACTGTCATCGACGGGTCAGGCGACCAGCGCCGCACCGCCGACGTGGCAGTGAGCGATGGGGTCATAACCCATGTAGGTGAGGTGTCGGGAACCGGCCGGCGCGAGGTCAACGCAGACGGTCGCTTGGTGCAGCCGGGCTTCGTCGACATCCACACCCACTACGACGGCCAGGCCACCTGGGACAGCCAGCTGGCGCCGTCCAGTTGGCACGGAGTCACCACCGTCGTCATGGGCAACTGCGGTGTCGGGTTTGCGCCGGTCAGGCCGGCCGACCACGAGCGGCTCATCCAGCTGATGGAGGGCGTCGAGGACATTCCCGGCATTGCTCTGCACGAGGGCCTGCCCTGGACCTGGCAGAGCTTCGACGAGTATCTCGACCACCTGGGTGGTCGTCACTACGACATAGATGTCGGCGCCCAGGTTCCACACGCGGCCGTGCGTCTGAACGTCATGGGCGAGCGCGGTGCGGCCCGCGAGACCGCCACGCCAGACGACATCGCCGCAATGGCCGAGATCGTCAAGCGGGGCATCCAGGCCGGTGCTCTGGGATTCAGCACCAGCCGAACCCTCAACCACAAGTCTTCGCTGGGCGAGCCAACACCCACACTCACCGCCGAGATCGAGGAGATGGTCGGCATCGCCGAGGCCGTCGGCTCTACCGGAACCGGTGTTCTGCAACTGGTGGGCGACTTCCGCGACTTCGACGACGAGTTCCGCATCGCCAGGGCCATGGCCGCGCGATCGGGTAGGCCGATCTCGATTTCGGTCGCCCAGGCAGGGGGTCGCCCCGAACAGTGGAAGGCCCTGCTCGACTCGATGGCCGCGGCCACCGACGAGGGTGTGACGATGCGGGCCCAGGTGGGAGCCAGGGCTGTTGGCATCCTGCTGGGGCTGCAGGCCACGCTGAGCCCGTTCATGAAGTGCCCGACCTACAGGCGCCTCGCCGAGCTGCCTCTCGAAGACCGGGTCGTCGCCATGGCTGCCCCCGAGGTCAAGCAGGCGATCATCTCCGAGCTGTCCGACGATCTCGATCGCAACGTTCTGGGCGCTCGCGTGGCCCAGCGCTGGGACCTGATGTTTGCGCTCGGCGACCCGCCGCAATACGAACCCTCACCACACGACAGCGTCGAGGCCACCGCCGGACGTATGGGTGTAGAGCCGGCATCGTTGGCATATGACCTGATGCTCGAACGTGGGGGACAGGCACTGCTGTATGTGCCCTCGCTCAACTATGTCGACGGCAACCTCGATGTCGTGCGCGAACAGCTGATGCACCCTGTGGCGGTTCCGGGCCTGTCGGATGGCGGGGCTCACGTGGGCACCATCTGTGATGTCAGCTTTCCCACCACGCTGATGCAGTGGTGGGGTCGCGACCGACCGCACGGGCGCATCCCCCTGGAGACCATCGTTCACAAGCAGGCTCGGGCCACCGCCCGTGCCGTCGGCCTGAACGACCGGGGCCTGCTGGCCCCTGGCTACAAGGCCGACATCAATGTCGTCGATTTCGACTCGCTCACCCTGCACGCTCCGGTGATCGTCGGCGACCTTCCGGCGGGCGGGCGCCGGCTCCTGCAGAGGGTGACGGGTATCGACCACACCTTCGTGTCGGGTGTCGAGGTGTGTTCGAACTCCGAATCGACCGGCGAGACCCCGGGCCGTTTGGTGCGAGGTGCGCGCGGCTGAACCGGCTCAGCCTTCTCGTATCACGATGGTTGCGAAGCACATCTCGTCGTCGGTGCCGTCGGCCCACAGCACGTAGGCGGGCTCCAGGCTCGGATCTCGAAGCGATCGGTCCCAGGTGCATTCGATGCGCACCATGTCAGAAGGCGCTACGTCGATCTGTTCGACCGGGTAGTAGTTGTACTGCCAGTCGAAGTCCCATTCGGGGATGTCCAACAGCACCCGCTCGTCTGGCGTGTCGGGGTTGAGGGTCATCCGGAAGCTGGCACCCAGCTCGTGCTGGTGCCCCAGAACCGAAACGATGGTGCCGCGCTCGCGCATCGGCAGGTCGCATGCCGCCGAGGCCAGACCTTCTGTCATGTGCGCGAAGTCGGCTGGCGTCTTGCGACAGATCGCCAAAATGGTGTCTGCCAGCACCCCTTCGTCGCCGTATTTGGCAAGGGCCGCAGCCATCGCTTGATCGCGGTCGCACAGGGGGCCGGTTTCGGCCGAGCTGCACGGGATCTCGGCCGGTGCCAGGAACTCGACGATGTTCACCGGGTCGAGGTCGGCTCCTGCGTCGGCCAACTCGATCGCAAGAGACGAGAGGTCGGCGGGGGCGTCGACCTCGAAGTGATAGTGAACCTGGATCACTATGAAGTCGCCGGGCTGCATCGCCAGCCCAGACCCCTCCGGAAGGGCGGTGGGACCCTGCCCGGGCGCCCAACCCAGGAAGATTCCGCTGCCCCGAACGCCTGACCCGCCAAAGCAGGGCCACCCGCCCTGTTGGGGTGATTCGGCGTCGAGAGCCTCGGCGTCGGGGCGGGCCGAGGCCGGGAGCTTGTAGCCGATGGCGTGGTGAACGATCTCTGTCTGGTCTGGTACGAACTCGTAGGCGGTGAGCCACTGGGGCTCGGTGAACCCGGGGTCGTAGATGTAGCACCGATACTGGTCGGGCTCGTAGAGGTAGCCGTCGTAGCCGGCATCGGGAACCAGCACCATGTCGGGCTCGTCGAGGCCCACGACGCCGACCGCCGACTGGATCACGGTCTGGGGGTCGACATCGAGTTCGGCCTGCTGGGCCCACTGTCTTATGGCCTCGACCTCGTGGTCGGCCAACAGCAGTTGGTCAGAGAACTCGACGCTCAACGCGGAGGCCGGCCAGGGCGGCATTTCGCCCGTGATCACCGAGGCCGAGATGATGTCGGCGTTGGCCGCCACCTGGGCGGCGCTGTCGATGCGCATGTGGGCCGTGCCCGGGCCGTTGCCGGTGTGGCACTGGGCGCACATGGTCTCGAGCACCGGCAAAACGTGGCTGGAGAACGCCAGCTCGCCTTCTGGCACCGGTCGCTGCGAAGTCGTCGTGGACGGGGTGGTCGTTGCTGGGGCGCTGGTGGTCGACGCGACGGTCGCGGCCGGGGTCGCCTCCGAGGTGGGAGCCTCGCTGGTAGAAGCTGGCGCGGTGTCGACGGTCTGGGTGTCGGCGGGTGATGCGGCATTGTCGGGGCCGTTCGAACCGCAGGCGCCCAGCAGCCCCGCGGTGGCAACGAACATCGTCAGCATCAGTCCCCAACGCCATCTCATGCATCAGAGGATGCCAGACCAACAGTGGTGTTCCTCGGGCCTAATCGCCTACGGTGAGCGCCCGCAACCGCGCTCATGGAGGATGTCTTGGTGCGGACCTCGATGTTGAAGCCGGCAGCCGGGGTCGTGTTGGCCGGGGTTGTTTGGGCGAGCCTGACGATGGCGATGTCGGGCGCTCAAGAGCAGCCCGCCGAACAGACCACCGACGTCGCCGGAACCCAGGTGGTCGTCGCCACGAAACCCCTTGCGCCGTTCGTGTTCGTCGAGTCGGACCTGGCCGATGGCAGTGGCTTGTCGGGCTACAGCATCGATGTCTGGAACGAGCTCTCGACCAGGTTGGGCCTGGAAACGACCTGGCTGGTCGAGGACACGGTCGGCGAGATCCTCGAAGACGTTCGCATGGAACGGGCCGACGCGGCCATAGCCGGCATCTCGATGACAGCCGAGCGCGAGGCATTCCTCGATTTCGCCCACCCCTACTTCGACTCGGGTCTGCAGGTCGCCACCCAGCCCGTGGCAGACCAGAGCGCACTCTCGTCGATGCTGGGCTTGGTCACCAGCGGACCCGTTCTGCTGTTGGGCGCCGCCATGGTGGTGCTGACGCTGATCGTTGCCCATCTGGTGTGGCTCACCGAGCGCCGCCACAACCCCGAGTTCCCTCGCGAGTACAGCAAGGGGATCTCAGAAGCGCTGTGGTGGTCGACGGTGAGCGTCATCACCGGCGGTGAGGCGGTCAAGGACATCAGGCGGCCGCTGTCGCGGATCCTCGCCGTGTTCTGGATGATCGTCGGGTTCTTCCTCATCGCGTTCATCACCGCTCAAGCCGCGTCATCGCTGACCGTCAGCGAGCTGCAGAACGACATCGGCGGCCCCGAGGACCTACCCGGTCATTCGGTGGTGACCGTCGAGGGCACGGTCGCCGAGTCGTACCTCCAGTCGGTCAACATCTCGGCGTCGACCGTCGCCGATGTCGAAGCCGCCATGGGTGCGGTGGCCGAGGGTCGCTTCGATGCCGTGGTCTACGACGCGCCCGTGCTGTCGTATCTGATTCAGACCGTGTACCCCGGGCGGGTTGCCTTGGCCGGTTCGACGTTTGCGCCCGACCCCTCCGGCATCGCCCTGCAAACGGGCAGCGAGTTGCGCGAGCCGATAAACGCCGCCTTGCTCGAGATGTTTCGCGACGGAACCCTCGAGGAGTTGAACCTCAAGTGGCTGGGCGTCAGCCGCTGAAGGTCAGCGCCCACCGCCGACATCCAGCAGAGCGCCCGTCACGTACGAAGCCTGGTCTGACAACAGCCAACAGATCGTGTCGGCGACCTCGTCGGCCGTGCCAGGTCGTCGCAGCGGAATGCTGGGGGCGATGCGTTGAACGCGTCCAGCGTCTCCGCCCGACGCGTGGATGTCGGTGTCGATGATGCCCGGCCGCACGCAGTTGACCCTGATGCCGTGGGGGCCTCCCTCCGAGGCCAGGCCGATCGTCAGCGTGTCGATGGCGCCTTTGGTGGCGGCATAGTCGACGTATTCACCCGGCGAGCCGAAGCTCGACGCACGCGACCCCACGTTGACCAACACTCCGCCTCCGCCCGCCACCATGCGACCGAAGGCCTCTCGGGCCACGTACATGGCTCCAAGGACGTTGGTCTCGACCACCCGCCGCAGGCGTTCGCCGTCGAAGGTGTCGAATGTGCCCTGCTTGCCCAGGACACCCGCGTTGTTGACCACCGCATCGAGGCCGTCGAACAGGTCGTCGACCTCGGCGAACATCGCCATCACCTGCTGTTCGTCGGAGACATCGGCACCCAGCGCAACAGCGTCGGCTCCGGCGTCGACGCAGCGGGCCACGACCTCGTCGGCGGCTCCGGCGTTGGTGGCGTAGTTGACAACCACATCCCAGCCCTGCGAGGCGCAGCGCACGGCCGTTGCAGCTCCGATGCCTCGGGAGGCTCCCGTGATCAATACGACAGGGCGGCGATCGTTCATAGCGCTGCGCCTCCGAGCTCGACGTTGAGCGAAGAAGGCGAACGGTCGCTTATCGATGCCTTCCACGTGGGCTGGCCGACCATGTGCATGTCGGGGAAGCGGCGCAGTATGGCGGGCAGGGCAACCCTGGCCTCCAGCCGAGCCAGCGATGCACCCAGACAGAAGTGGTGGCCGTAGCCAAAGGTCAGGTGGGGGTTGGGGCTGCGGTCGAGCACGACCTCGTCGGGCCGATCGAACACCCTCGGGTCGCGGTTGGCTCCGATGATTCCCATGAACACGGCCTGACCCTCGTCGAGCACGTGCCCGCCACGCTCGTGGCGTTCGGCGACCATGCGCATCATGGCCTTGGCAGGCGCGTCCAACCGCAGCAGCTCCTCGATGGCAACCGACAGGTCGACGTCGCCCTCGGCTATGCGCCGGGCGGCTTCTGGGTTGTTCATCAGGGTGATCAGCGACGAGCCCAGGAACGAGGTCGTTGTGTCGTGGCCCGCGAACAGCAGCAGCGAACACGCGCCGAGAATCTCGGTGAAGTCGAGGCCTTGGTCGCCCTCGTTCTCGAGCAGCAGCGACAGCAGATTGTTCTGTGGTTCTGCCCGATACCGCTCGATCAGGCCGCCGATTTCGCGTTCCAGCTCTTCGCCGGCCTCGGCTGCTGCCTGCTCGTAGTCGGGTCGATTGACAGCACCGAACACCACCGCCCCGAACTTCTCGGACCATGCCGGCAGCCAGTGCCGTTGGTCTTCGGGCACACCGAACAGCTCGGCGATCACGGCGGCGGGTATCGGGTGGGTGAACGAGTGAACGAGGTCCGTGGCGCCGTCGCCAGCCTCTGCCTGAACGGCAGCCAGCTGGCGGTCGACGATCTCCTCGACCTGGCGGGTGAGAGTCGAAACCGCCTTGGGTGTGAACGACCGGCTGAGGGGATTGCGCAGACGGGTGTGGGTTGGCGGCTCGTGAAACAGCATCCAACCGTCGAGCAGGTCGATGGCCTTGGCCAGCACCTGGGCCCGGTGCTCGGGCAGACGCGATCGAAACGCGTCCATCCGCTCGGTCGACAAGCGGCGGTCTCTGAAGGCTTCGTCCAGTTCTGGGTGACCGGTGATGATCCAAGCTCTGTGGCGTTGGCTCCAGATCACCGGGTCGGTCTCCCTGAGCCGGTTGAAGAACCCTGGCGCGTGGTCGACCGCCTGGGGTGACAGCAGGTCGATCCCGTCTGCTAGCTCGGCGACGCTCATCGTTTCCATCCCTCGCTCGGCATCATGCGTAGTCCTCCGTCGATTCTGATCGTCGTGCCGTTGAGCATCGAGTTCTCGACGATGTGGGCTGCGAGCGCGGCGAACTCGGGAGGCCGCCCGAAGCGGGCCGGGAACGGCGTTTGGCCCGACAGGCGTTGCCCGAACTCGGGTGGCATGCCCGCGACCATGGGGGTGTCGAACGATCCGGGGGCTATGGCCACCGCCCTTATGCCCCGGCCGGCGAGGTCGCGGGCCAGGGGCAGCATCATGGCCGCCACGCCCCCTTTCGACGCCGAGTACGCAACACCGCCGTCGACGCCGTCGAAGGCCGCTATCGATGCTGTGCCGACCAGCACCCCGCGTTCTCCATCAGGGTCGAGCGGTTCGAGCTCGGCCATCGCCGCGGCCGCCAGCCGGAACAGATTGAAGGTGCCGATCAGGTTGACCTCGACGACCTTGCGGAAGGTCGCCGAGTCGTGAGGCCCCGAACGGCCGATCATGCGTTTACCCGACCCGATGCCGGCACACGCGACCACCGCGCGCGGGGCACCCAGGGTGGCGCTCAGGTGGTCGAATGCCGTGTCGATCGACTGGTCGTCTGCGACGTCGCACTGGGCAAATACGGCACCGATGTCGGCGGCCGTTGCCTGCCCGCGCTGTGCGTCTCTGTCCAGCAGCCCCACGGTTGCGCCTGCGGCGACGAAGTGCCTGGCGGTGGCTTCCCCCAGGCCCGACGCGCCGCCACTGATGAACACGGTGGTGTCACCCAGCTTCATTGTCCGGTACCTCCGTTGTCGACCAGGTCGCCTATCCGGTCGTCGTCCCAGCCCAGATCTGCCATGACCGCGGCCGTGTCGGCACCCAGACGGGGGGCCGGCATGCGCAGCGGCGAGTGGCGACCGTCGAACATGATGGGGTCACGTACCCAGTGATAGGCCCCTTCGGTGGGGTGCTCGCCATCTTGGATCAGCCCCACCGCCTTGAAGTGTTCGTCTTCGCCGATGCGCTCGAGCTCGATGACCTCGGCCGCAGGAATCGAATTGGCCGCGCAGAACTCCATCCAGTCGGCGGTGGTGCGGGTGGCGACGATCTCGCCGGCGAGGCTGTACAACGCGTCAGAGTTCTCCACACGACCGGCCGATGTCGCGAAGCGCTCGTCTGCGATCAGGTCGGGCCGGCCGCCGTAGGCCCAGAACGCCTCCCAGTTGGCTCGGCTGTACGGCAACACCACAACCCATCCATCGAGGGTGCGGCGCGGCCGACGGTTCGGGGTGCGGATGCGGCCATAGCTGAACCCGCCGAACGGTGGTTCGAACGTCTGGCCACCCATGTGTTCGACGAGGTTGAACGCAGCCATGGTCTCGGCCATCGGAACCTCGATGCTGGTGCCCTGGCCGGTCACCGCTCGGCCGTGCAGAGCGGCTGCGATGGCGAATGCGATGTGAACTCCGGTGACCTTGTCGGCATAGATGCTGGGAACCAGCTGTGGTTCGCCCACGGTCCACTGGAATATCGACGCCAGCCCCGAGGCAGCCTGCATGATGTCGTCGTAGGCCGCGTGACCGGCCCTGGGCCCGTCGCTGCCATAGCCATTGGCCACGCAGTAGATGATGTCTGGCCTGATCGCGCGCACCGAGGCTTCGTCCAGCCCCAAACGGCCCAGGGCCGAGCGTCTCATGTTGGTTACGAATACGTCGCCCGAGACGATCAGATCGGTCATCGCCTGACGGCCGATGTCTGACTTGAGGTCGAGGACGATGCTGCGCTTGTTGCGGTTCAGGTTGATGCTGAAGGCGCTCATGCCCTCGTTGCGCATGGGTGGGTAGGTGCGAATGACGTCACCACCCGGCTCTTCGACGCGGATGACGTCGGCGCCCATGTCTGCCAACATCCGGGTGGCCAAAGGGCCCATGACCACGTTGGTGAGGTCTATGACGCGTACTCCGGCCAGCGGGCCGGCGCTTGGATCAGGTTCTGACATCGATCCGAGATGCTACGCAACACGGCGCAGACGGATTCATTCGAGCCTCGGCCCAGCAGCACTGGCCCGACCGACGGGCCCGATTAGGATCGTCCCCGTCTTCGACGACACAGGGGGTTGATCGTGTATCCAGGCGATCAGGCAACGGCACATCCGAACCGGCCCGCGTTCATCATGGCCGCAACCGGCGAATCGGTCGACTACGCCGAGTTCGAGGCCAGGGCCAATCGGCTGGCGCACCTGCTGCGCGACCGTGGTCTTCGGCGTCTCGACCACATGTCGATCTTCATGGAGAACAACGATCGCTATCTCGAGTCATGTGCGGCAGGAGAGCGCGCCGGCCTGTACTACACCTGCGTCAACTCGTATCTGACCAGCGAAGAACTCGCCTACATCCTCGACAACTCCGAATCGCAGGTGCTGATCACATCGGCGGCCAAGCTCGAGGTGGCTCTGGAGGCAGCAGCGATGGTGCCGCGGGTCGTCTTGACGCTGGTGGCCGGCGGAGGCGCTCAGGTGTCGCAGCGTTCGGGCCCAGACGTCGGCGAGGTCGCCGACCTCGTCGAGGCCACCGCCCCGTGGCCCGCCACACCCATCGCGGACGAGGCGCTCGGCGGGGCCATGCTGTACTCGTCTGGCACCACCGGTCGTCCCAAGGGCATCATCCGACCGCTCCCAGATCAGAGCCCCGGCGAGCTGACTCCCTTGTACTCGTTCCTCGACGGGCTGTGGCAGTACCGCCAAGACATGGTGTACCTGTCGCCTGCGCCGCTGTATCACTCGGCGCCCCAGGCAGCGGTGAACCTCGCCATCCGGCGTGGCGGCACGGTGGTGATCATGGAGCGGTTCGACCCGGTCGAGTACCTGAGCCTCATCGAGCGATACCAGGTGAGCCACAGCCAACTGGTTCCCACGATGTTCAGCCGCATGCTCAAGCTCGACCCCGCAGTTCGAGACGGTTTCGACCTGTCGTCGCTCGAGTTCGCCGTTCACGCTGCCGCGCCGTGCCCGGTGCAGGTCAAAGAGCAGATGATCCAGTGGTGGGGGCCGATCATTCACGAGTACTACGGGGCCACCGAGGGGCTGGGGTTCACGGCGTGCAATTCCGAGGAGTGGCTGGCCCACAAGGGCTCGGTCGGCCGAGTGATCCTGGGCGACCTGCACATCCTCGACGAGGAGATGAACCCGTTGCCGATGGGCGAACCCGGAACCATCTGGTTCAAGACGGCCACCGAGTTCGAGTATCACAACGACCCGGAGAAAACGGCCGAGGCGACCTCGCCAGATGGCTCGATGACAACCGTCGGCGATGTCGGCTACGTCGACGAGGACAACTTCTTGTATCTGACCGACCGCAAGACGTTCATGATCATCTCGGGCGGCGTCAACATCTACCCGCAGGAGACCGAGAACCTGCTCATCACCCATCCCAAGGTCGCCGACGCCGCCGTGTTCGGCGTTCCCAACGACGATCTGGGAGAAGAGGTCAAGGCGGTTGTTCAGGTGATGCCGGGGGTCCAGGTCGACGATGCGTTGACTCAGGAACTGCTCGAGTTCTGCCGGGCTCACCTGTCGCGCCAGAAGGTTCCGCGCTCGGTCGACTACGAGGCCGAGCTGCCACGGCTGCCCACCGGCAAGCTCTACAAGCGGGTGTTGCGCGACAAGTATTGGGGCCAGGGGCAGAGCCGAATTCTCGGAACCTGACCTTTGGCCCGAGCAATCGGGCGGCGGTTTCAGCCATTATCGTGAGGTCGCAAATCGAGGTGATGGGGCACACATGAGCGTCAACGATCGAACCGGTCTCGAAGAGCTCGACGAGCAACAGTGCTGGGAACTCGCGTCGCAGCGCTCGATCGGTCGCCTGGCGGTGTCGGTGGGCAACAAGCCAGACGTGTTCCCGGTCAACTACGTGGTTCACGAAGGCACCATCATCGTCAAGACCTCTGCGGGCCTGAAGCTGGCAGCGGCGACCATCGGGCCCGGGGTTGCCTTCGAGGTGGACGCACTCGACGAGCAGACTCACACCGGTTGGAGTGTGGTGTTCAGGGGGGTGGCGACCGAGATCGAAGCCCTCGACGACATCATCGAGGCCGAATCGCTCGGAATTCAGACCTGGGCCGACAGCGACAAGCGCCGGTTCTTGCGGATAACGCCGTCGGTCATCACCGGTCGACGCATACCGACTTGAGTTGACAGCGACATCTGGCTGGTCGGCTCCCGACGAAACCGCCATCAAGTTCCTCAAGGCCGCTGAGGAGATCGTCTTCGAGTCGCAGAGCATTCTGACCGTGTCACGGGTGACCGTGGCCGAGATCGTCGAACGTGCCGATGGTGGCTTGAGTCGCGGCGCGTTCACACACAAGTGGCCGCGGCGGACCGACTTCGAGCGTGATCTGCTGGCCTACCTGGCCAGAGGTGTCGAGACACGAGCGCACAGGCGAGTGCTGGGTGCCCTGGAGGGGATCATCGACCGGGCCGGCGAACTCGATGATCCCGCCGACCTGTTGCGCGCCGGTGTGGACCGCGCCGTTCGCAGCATCGTCGACAGCGGCGAGATGTCGGTGATCATCGGCCTGTGGGGCGTTTGCGCTTCCGATCCCAACGTGCGCGCAGCCATGCGCGGAAGCTGGGAGGCCACCCGACAGGCGCTCACCGGGCCGCTCAGCCTGTTGCTGGCGGTGGTGCGTCGCCAGATCAAGCCCGGTCTCGACATCGACGAGTTGGCAGCATCGATGAACGAGATGTTCACCTCGTTCTCGTTGAGGGTCACCACTACAGGCGAGGATCCGCGGTTCGGCATCGACGAATGGGTGCGAAACGCGATGGCGTTGGTGGTCGCCTACTCGGACCCGATGACCGAAGAGGCCCCGGCCGAGTAGGCGAACACCAGGGGCAGGCTCAGACCCGTTCGATGACGATGGCTGGGGCCATGCCACCGCCGGCGCACATCGTGATCAGGCCGAACTGGCCGTCGCGGCGTTCGAGCTCGTCGAGCACGGTGCCGATGAGGATTGCTCCGGTCGCCCCGATCGGGTGACCCAGAGCCATCGCGCCACCGTTGACGTTGACCTTGTCGCGGTCGAGGTCGAGGTCGCGCATGAACTTCTCCGACACGACGGCAAAGGCCTCGTTGATCTCGAACAGGTCGATGTCGTCGATGGTCAGACCCGCCTTGGCCAGAACCTTGCGCGCCGCCGGCACCGGCGCGTTGAGCATCAGTGTGGGGTCGTCGCCCATGTTGGCGGTGGCGACGACGCGAGCGCGTGGCTTGAGCCCGTGAGCCTTGGCGTATTCGTCGGAGGCGATCAGGATGGCCGCCGAACCGTCGACCACACCCGAGGAGTTTCCGGCGTGGTGTACGTGCTGGATCTCGAGGTCTGGGTACTTCTGGTTGATCAGTTCGCGGAAGGTCTTGGCTTCGGGGGTGTGGCGATAGTCGGCCACGGCCGGGAAGCTGGGGGCGAGCTGCGCCAGGGTGTCGACAGTGGTGCCCGGCCTGGGGAACTGCTCGGCGCCGAGGGCCAGGGTGCCGTCGAGGTTGTAGACGGGGATCAGGCTCTTGTCGAAGCGGCCCTGTTCGATGGCGATGGCCGCCCGGCGCTGTGATTCGGCCGCGTGAGCGTCGAGCGCCGAGCGCGAGATGCCCTCGAGTGTGGCGATGGCGTCGGCACACACACCCTGATGCGACTGGGGGTGGATGTCTTGCAGGTGCGAGTTGCCTGCGCCCATGGGCAAGAGCCCCTGCTTGGGAAGCGACATCATCTCGGTGCCGCCGGCCACGACCAGGTCTTCCATGCCGGCCATCACCGCGTTGGCGGCGAAGTTGGTGGCGGTTATGCCCGAGCCGCAGAAGCGGTCGAGGGTGACACCGCTGGCGGTGATGTCGTAGCCGGCATCGAGGGCCGACATGCGCCCCAGGTCGCCGCTTTGTTCGCAGACCTGCGAGCTGGTTCCCCAGATGACGTCATCGACATCGGCGGTGTCGAAGCCGTTGCGCTGAACCAGCGCCTCCAGAACTGTGCGTCCGAGGTGGCCCGGATGCAGGTGGGCCAGCGCCCCCTTGCCCTGCTTGCCAATGCCTCGCGGCGTGCGGCACGCGTCGATGATGTAGGCCTCTCCCATGGTCGGGACTCCTCGTTGTGGTCTGGCTTTTGGTGGTTTGTCGTTCGGTGGTGTGGCGGTACCGATCGACGCTACTCGGGGCCCGGGAATAGAACCCAGCCGAGATGGGGTTGCACAATTGTCCGAACAATTGTACATTCGTCCTCAGATCATGAGGGGAGAAGCAAAATGATCATCGAGCAGTACCAACTTCCGTGCCTGTCGATCTCGTCGTATCTCGTGGGTGACGAGAAGAGCGGCAAGGCGGTCGTCATCGACCCTCAGCGAGACATCGGGCAGTACCTGGCAGACGCCGAAGACCGCGGCCTCACCATCGGGCACGTCTTGTTGACCCACTTCCACGCCGACTACGTCTCGGGTCACCTCGGATTGGCGCAGGCCACCGGCGCCGAGATCGTGTTCGGCGAGGGCGCCAAGACCGAGTTCGAGATCCGCAACCTCGCCGACGGCGAGCGCATCGTGCTGGGCGACGTGGCCATCGAGGCCTGGCACACCCCGGGGCACACCCCCGAGTCGACCACCTATCTGGTGTTCGAGAACGCCGACGACGAAGCTCCACACGCGATCTTCACCGGCGACACCCTGTTCGTGAACGACGTCGGCCGCCCCGATCTGCTGGGCGCCATCGGCTTCACCGCCGAACAGCTCGGTTCGATGCTGTACGACTCGCTCAACCGACTCAAGACGCTGCCAGACGATGTCATCGTGTACCCCGGTCACGGCGCCGGCTCGGCTTGTGGCAAGGCCCTGGGCAGCGACCCCCACACCACCATCGGGGCTCAAAGCGCGACAACTACGCGCTGAAGCCGATGACCAAGGACCAGTTCGTCGACATCGTCACCGAGGGCCAGCCGGCCGCCCCGGCCTACTTCCTCCACGACGCAATCACCAACCGCAAGGTGCACGACGTCTTCGACGAGTCGCAGAGCATCCCTGAGATGCCGCTCGAAGAAGCTCACCGGCGTGCTGGCGAAGGCGAATTCGTCATCATCGATACACGATCGCCGCTCGAGTTCGCCGTCGGCCACGTGCGCGGAGCAGTGAATGTTCCCCTCGACGGGCGCTACGCCGAGCAGGCCGGCATGGTCGTGTCTGCCGACCAGGACATCGTGGTCGTTGGCGACGACGGTTCGCACATCGAGGCGATGATCAGGTTGGGTCGCATCGGCTTCGACCGGGTGGTGGGCCATGTCTCGTACTACGAGCAGTCGATGTTGTCTCACCCATCGCTGGTCGCCGAGGCGCCTCGCATGGTGGTCAACGACGTTGCCGGTCTCGACCTCGACGCCGTGCAGCTGTTGGATGTGCGCAACCCGGGCGAGACGGCCGAAGGCATTATCCCCGGCGCCCAGTTGATCCCGCTGGCCCAGCTTCCTGCCAGGGCAGCCGACGAGCTCGACTCGGGACGTCCCGTGGTGGTCTATTGCGCCAGCGGACAGCGAAGCTCGGTTGCCTCCAGCTGGCTGCGCCTCAACGGGTTTGCCGACGTGACCGACGTCATCGGTGGCTACAACGGCTGGTCTGCGCTGACGCCGGCCTGACGCGCGGCGCTTCGGCGCTCCGCAAGTCTTCTCCCCCAAGAGCATGCGGGTGGCGGGTTCAACCCGCCACCCGCTTCGCGTTCAACCGTTAGTCGGCTACGAATCCCTTCCAGCGGCCCATGTACTCGACAAAGGCCGGCGACAGGCCCTCTGCCTCGAGGTAGGCCGCGGTGACCGGAGGACGCACGGGCAGGAACTGGGAGTCGGTGGCGAGGCGGGTGGGGTAGTCGTGGTGCAAGATCGCCACCCGGCCCAGAATTGCGAAGTCGGCGCCTAGCTCGAGCACCCGCTCGGCGTCGGCTGGATCGTGGATCTTTCCGGCGACCCCCACGGGTATGTGCCGGCCGGAGGGATCGGTGCGATGGTCGAGTTCGGTCGCAACCTCGCACAGTGATCGTCCCTGCCATTCCTCTTCGACCGGCTCCTTGAAGCAGTCCCACAACGAGAGGTCTAGGAAGTCGATCTGGCCTGTGTCGATCAGTTGCTGGCTGAGTTCGCGGATCTCGGCCAGCTTCATGCCGAATCGCTCGGGCGACAGCCGCACGCCGACGATGAAGTCTGGGTTTGTGGCTTCGCGTACGCCGTCGAGTATGTCGAAGAAGATCTGGCTGCGACCTGCCAAGTCCCCACCGAAGCGGTCATCTCGCTGGTTCAGCTCCGAGCTGAGGAACTGGCAGAGGATGTAGCCGTGTGCGCCGTGCAGTTCGACACCGTCGAAGCCCGCGCTTTGGGCTCGCACCGCAGCGGCAACGAAGTCGTCGATCAGCTGCTCGACCTCGGGAGTCGACAGGCCGCGAGCCCCGGTCTCGGGGTCGTCGCTGGCGCTGACCGGGGTTGTGCCGATCAGGTCTTCAGGCGATCGGTTTCCGGCGTGGTGCAGCTGCACCAGCGCAACCGAACCGTGCGACTTGATGTCGGCTGCCAGCCGAGACAGGTTCTCGATGTGCGAGTCGGCGAACACACCCAGCTGACCCGGGAAACCCTGACCGATGCTCTGCACGTGTGCCGCGGCGGTCATCACGGCCCCGTAGCCACCCTCGGCCCGCATGGTCAGCCAGCGGTGTTCTTCATCAGACAAGGTTCCGTCTGGGTGGCTCTGGCAGTTGGTCAGCGGTGCCAACATGAACCGGTTCGGCATGGCCGGACCGCGGGCGAACTCGATCGGGTCGAACAGCTGCGACATGTCGGGCGAAGCTAGCAGCTTTGGTCCGGCGCCCTACCAGCCCTATCTTCGGGAAATCCAATGACCAACTCTTCGAGTTCGCAGTCTTCGACGTCGTCGGCAGGCAACGATCAGCGGCTGTTGACCCGCGAGTTCCTGACCGTCGCCGCGGCGACATCGCTGTACTTCCTCGGGATGGGGGCGTCCAACCCGTTGCTGCCCGAATATGTGGTCGACGACCTAGGCGGCAGTGAGTCGACGGCGGGGCTGGTGGTGGGCGTCTTCGCGGTATCTGCACTGGTCACCAGGGTCGGCTGGGGTCGGTTGGGCGGACGGCGCGGCGCGCGGCTGCTGGTGGTGTGCGGCTGTGTCATCGCCACGGTCGGCATGGCCATCTTGGCGCTGACCGATTCGGTGGCCGGGGCCGTCGTAGCCCGGCTGGTCTTGGGCACTTCGCAGGCAGCCCTCATGACCGGCTCGACGGTGCTGGCCATCGAGCTGGCGCCGGTCGCTCGCCGGGGCGAGGCGTCCAGCTACATCCTGGTCGCCTTTCACCT
Organism: Acidimicrobiales bacterium; assembly: GCA_041394185.1. Classification (NCBI taxonomy): domain Bacteria; kingdom Bacillati; phylum Actinomycetota; class Acidimicrobiia; order Acidimicrobiales; species Acidimicrobiales bacterium. The sequence continues at coordinate 28,227 of JAWKIQ010000002.1, read as the reverse complement.
TGGGCTTGGCTTGGGTCCGGTGCTGGGCGAAGCGGTTCACGACGCAACCTCTTACGACGCCGTGTGGTGGATGCTCGGAGCGCTGTCGCTGGCGGGCGCCGGCGTTGGGCTGTTGTTGCCCCACAGGCCCGGCGACATCGGCGACGACAAGCCTCGTTGGGTGCACCCAAAGGGTGTGGCCCCAGGGCTGGTCGCTGCCTTCGGAGTGGCTGCCTACGCGTCGTTCAGCAGCTTCCTGCCGCTCTATGGCGAGACGATCGGCATGGACAAGGTGGCGCCGGTGTTCATGGCGTCGTCCATCTCCATCGCGTTTGCCCGCGTGGTGTTCGGACGACTGCCGGACGCTCTGGGTCCCGTCACGGCCGGCACGATCGCCCTGGGTCTGGTGGTTGCCGGGGTGCTTGTCGCGGCCTTGTGGGCGTCGGTCCCTGGCGTGTTCGTGGCCGCTGTGATCATGGCCGGGGGCATGGCTCTGCAGACTCCCTCGATGATGCCGGTGGCCGTCGATGGAGTCAGCCCAGCCCAGAGGGCGTCTGCGATGGCCACCTTCACCATGTTCATGGATCTCGCAGTCGCCCTGTCGTCACCGGCCTTCGGGCGGGTCGTCGAGGCCAGCTCGTATCGGACGGCCTTTCTGGCCATGGCAGCCGTGTCGAGCCTGGGCCTGGTGCTGATGTACACCGTGCTCGCGCCCAGCCAGCGCCGCACCGCCGCAGCCTGAGACGGCGTCAGCTGTCGCGCAGCACGGGGCGCAACCATTGGCTCCAGATGGCCAGCGACACGAAAGCCCCGGTGATCATCATCGCGTTGGCGGGGCCGGTGACGCCTACCAGCCCGAACAGCACCAGTGCGCCCAGGGGAAATGCCCCGAACTGGGCCAGGGTGGCCAAGCCCATCACCCGGCCCATGCGATCGCTTGGAGTGTTGAGCTGGGTCAGGGTTCGCAGCAGCGCCATGGCGCTGCCGCCGGCGCCACCCCACATGAAGGCGACCAACACCGTCAGGGCGAACACGTCCGACCAACCCAGCAGGAACAGGCCGGTGCCCAGCCCGGCCGACAGGGTCACCAACATGGTGCGGCCGGGGCGGGCGAGCTGCCCACGCCGGGCCAGCAGCACCGATGTGATCATCATCCCCACACCCATCAGGGCGTTGATGAGGCCGGCCTTCAACGCATTGACCTGCAGAACGTCCCTGGCGATCACGGGTATCAGAATCATGTTGGCCGCCATCGTGACGCCCGTGATGACCGTGAGGAACAGCAGGGTTCGCAGCGGCTCGGTCGACAGCGCTTCGCGTGCGACCGTGGCCATCGACACCGCCGGGGTCGCCGATCGTTTGGCCGGCGCGTCGGGCAGCTGAGCCCGCGACATGGCAACCAGCGCAAGCAGGCACACCCCGGCGAGGAAGAAGATGGCGCCCGCCGTGTCGAAAACGACGATGATGGCCCCGCCGGCGAACGCACCGATGATCATTCCGGCCATCAGGCCCATGTTCTGCAGAGCAACCGCCTGCAGCAGTTGGTGTTGGGGGATCAGCGCGGGCACGACGGCCTGCAACATGGGCATCAGCATCGCCAACGGCACCGCGGTCAGGAACGCCAGCCCCACTGCGACGGGCACCGAGATGAGGTCGGTCGACGCCACCACTGCGGTGAGGCCGAAGAGCAATGCCGATGCGGCCAGCAGTATTCGCCCCATCTTCGACGGAGCCAGCCTGTCGGCCAGCGAGCCACCGGGCACCGACAGCAGCAGCGCCGGGAGGCCTATCGCAATCCCCAGCAACGCAGCCGCCGGATCCCAGTCGGTCAGGTCCTTGATCAGCCACACGAAGATGAAGCGGCTGGAGCCGTTGGCCAGCGACGACAACATGTTCGTCAGCCAGACCTGCCTGTAGCCGGGCTGCTGAAAGACCGCTCCCAGTGAGGGCCGTGCTTTTGTCGACTCGTGCAAGGCCAAGACAGTAGCTGGAGGTGCTGTCGTCTACCTCGCCGACTGTGCCAGCGCTGCCAGCACCACATCGGGTGTGAGGGGGAAAGAATCGAACCAGACCCCGGTGGCGTCGTGGAGCGCGGCCGTGACGGCGGGTGCGTAGGTCATCATCGGCATCTCTGCCATACCGCGTGCGCCCCAAGGGCCGCGAGGATCGGCCAGCTCCAGCACCACCGATTTGATCTCGGTGGGTATGTCGGCGATGCCAGGAATCAGGTAGGTGCTGAGCCGCGGGTTCAGCACGCGACCCTGGTCGACCCGAAGCCTCTCGCTGATGGCATAACCGTGGGCCTGAACCACTCCACCTTCGATCTGGCCCACCACCAGGTCTGGGTTGATCGCCCGGCCCACGTCGTGGGTGCTCACAACCCGATCTACGACGATGTGGCCAGTCTCGGTGTCGACCGTTACGTCGACGGCCTGGGCCACGTATCCGTAGCTGAAGTTGGGGTTGCACACGCCGGTCTCGGGGTCGAGGGGCTCGGTGGGCGGCGGTACATAGCGGAAGTGGCCCCGGGCCGGCCTGTCGCCGCGTCGCCATGCCTTCTCGGCCTCTTCGGCTGCGCCCAATATCGAGTTGCCTGCCATGAACGTCAGGCGCGATGCCGACGCCGAACCCGAGTCGCCCGACGTGGCGGTATCCGAGAAGTGACCGCGGACCTGGTCTACATCGATGCCTACGGCCTCGGCAGCCATCTGCAGGAAGGCGGTGTGGGCTCCCTGGCCCACCTCGGCTCCGGCATGGAACAGCTCGGCGTAGGCGGGAGACTCGTCCTCGGGATCGCCGTGCAGCACGATGGTCGCCTCGCAGCGTTCGGGGAAACCGAACGAGAAGCCGACGTTCTTGAACGCGCACGCGTAGCCGCGTCCGCGCCTGAGCGCGCCGTCGGCGGGTGGCACAGACACGAAGGGCGAGAACCGGCGGTCGTCGTCGGCGGGAACGTCGGCAGCCGCCTCTCGCTGGCACACTTCGAGCACCTCGGCGATGGTCACGCCGTCGGGCATCGGCGTCTGGGTTATTCCGATGCTGCCGTCGTGGAGGACGTTGCGGCGCCTGATCTCGATGGGGTCGATACCCAACGCCTCGGCCAGCTTGTTCATCTGGCTCTCGGCCACGAAAGCGGCCTGGGGGCCGCCGAAGCCTCGGAACGCGCCACCCGGAACACTGTTGGTATAGACCGCGTGGCTGTCTATGTGGGCGTTTGGAACCTCGTAAGGCCCGGCCTGGCCGAGGTGGCAGTTGCCCAGCACCTTGTTGGATGTGTAGTTGTAGGCGCCGGCGTCGAGCCATGCCTCGCTTTGCACTGCGACGATCTTGCCGTTGGAGTCGGCGCCCCATTTCGCGTGGATGCGGCCTCGGTGGCGCTTGTGATGTCCGACTATCGACTCTTCGCGAGACCATTGGCTGGCGACCGGCCTGTCGATGCCCATCTCGTGGAGTTTCTTGACGGCCAGGGCCAGCACGATCTGCAGCGAGGTGTCTTCGCGGCCACCGAAGGCTCCGCCTATGGCCGGATAGATGACGCGCACTTGTTCGTCGGCCAGGTCGAGGGCGTGAGCAATCTGCTCGCGGTCTTCGTGGGTCCACTGACCAGCTATCTCGACGACGATTCGTCCCGCCTCGTCGCGATAGGCAACCCCGGCCTCGGGCTGCAGGTACGCGTGTTCTTGGTGTGGCAGCTCGTAGGTCGCCTCGACCACGACCGCGGCGGCTGCCCAGCCGGCGTCCATGTCGCCCTTGCGGATCTTGTAGTTGTGGTAGGCGTTCGAGCCTCGCCCATCTTCGGGGTGCAGCAACGGGGCCTGGGGAGCGAGGGCCTGGTCGATGTCGGCCAGTATGTCCAGCTGTTCCCAGTCGGCCTCGATCAGTAGGGCGGCAGCGTCTGCTGCTTCGGCCGACTCGGCCACTATGACGGCCAGGTGATCGGCCTCCCAACGGCTGACATCACACGCGATAGGGCTGCGCTGGGTGTGGTCGAGGCCGATGAACACCGGCTGGTCGAACAGGGTCAGCCCGTACTCGTTGACGGGCACATCGGCCGACGTCAGCACCGTGACCACGCCCGGGGCCGCGGCCGCCGCCGAAACGTCGAGGTGTGTCAGCCTGGCGTGAGGCTGGTCGGTGAATACGACCTTGGCCACCAATGCGTCTGGGGGAATTCGGTCGGCCGGGTATTGGGCCGCACCCGTGACCTTGTCGATCGCGTCGTTGCGAACGCGGACGGCTCCAACGCTCATCGGGCCTCCCCAGGCTGAGAGGCTGCAGCCAGGGCTACCGCGGCCTCGATGGCTCCGTAGCCGGTGCAGCGACAGAGGTTTCCGGCAAGGCCGGCCTGGATGTCGTTGCGGTCGAGGTCGTCGAACTCACCGATCAACATCGACGCCGACATCAGCAGACCCGGAGTGCAGAATCCGCACTGGGCCGCGCCACACGACGCGAACGAAGCCTGCACAGGGTGCAGGTCTTGGGGGGTGCCAAGCCCTTCGACGGTGGTGACGTCGGCGCCGGCCGCTCGCGCCGACGGAACGAGGCAGCTCATCACAGCGGCTCCGTCGAGGTGGACGGTGCAGGCTCCGCACTCGCCCTCGGCGCAACCCTCCTTGACCCCCTTGGCGCCGCAGCTGTCGCGCAAGAAGTCGAGCAACGTCGAGCCCGGGTGGGCTGCGACCGAGACCTCTTGACCGTTCAGGGTGAACTCGATCTGGTCGCCTTCGGCGATTGCTCCCAACGCCCGTTCTGGTGGGGCGAACCGGCCGGCGAAGTCCTCGGACCACAGCATTGGTGTGCGCCGCGGCCAGGTGCTGGCGTGCTGCGAGTTGGCCACGGCCTGCAACGCCCTGCGCACCATCACCTCGACCATGCGCAGTCGGTATTCAGCGCTAGAGCGCAGGTCGTCGATTGGGCTGGCGGCCTGCGCAGCGGCGCGGGCGGCGAGATCTATCGAATCGGCGTCCAGCGAAGTTCCGGCCAGGTATTGGTCGAGCCGAACTTCTATGACAGTTGGGGCCACGCTGCCCAGGGCGACGGTGGCCGAGCCAACGGTCGAGCCGTCGTCTTCGAACCGAACCAGAACCGTGGCGTTGGCCACCGAAATCGCCTGCGCCCTTCGAAGGCCCGCCTTGACGAACATCGAGCGCGTGTTGGCCGCTTTGCCAGGGATGACGAGCCCGGTGACGATTTCGCCGGGACCCAGGCTGGTCTTCCTGAACCCCGTGATGAACTCGGCCACCGGCTGCGTCCTGGTGCCACGCGGTCCGACGATCTCGACCGTGGCTCCCAGCACCATCAGCGGGCCGATGGTGTCGTTGGCGGGGCTGGCGGTGACGATGTTGCCCACCACGGTGGCCCGGTTGCGAAGCTGGGGAGAGCCGACCTCGAGGCACGCCTGCGCCAGTGGCAGGGCAATGACCCGACAGCGCTCGTCGGCAACTACCTGGTTGTGGGTGACGGCAGCCCCCACACGCAGGCCACCGTCGGCGGTGCTGTCGATGCCGTCGAGTCCCGGCACGCGGCTGATGTCGATGAGCAGATCTGTGTTGTTGTGCGCGCCCCGGTCGAGTTCGACCAGCAGGTCGGAACCGCCAGCGATCAGCCTGGCGCTGTCGCCCGCCTGGGCCAAGAGCGCCACCGCGTGCTCGATCGATGTCGGGGCCTCATAGCGTTGCGGCCTGGTCGGGGGCCTTTGTACGTCGTGCATCTTCATGGTCGACACCAAGTTACGGCAGCGTCGCGGTCAATGGTGCAAGACTCGGGTCATGGTCAACCGTCCGATAGTCCTCGTTCACGGAGCCTGGGGTGGTTCCTACGGCTTCAGAAAGGTGCGCCCACTGTTGTGGGGTGCGGGACATGAGGTGTTCACACCCAGCCTCACGGGCATAGGTGAACGGTCGCATCTGACCAACCCCAGCGTTTCGTTGTCGACCCACGTCCAGGACGTCGTGAACACGGTCCTGTACGAAGACCTGAACAACGTGGTGCTGCTGGGCTTCTCGTACGGGGGCATGGTCGTCACGGGTGCACTCGACCACATCGGCGATCGGGTCGACCACCTCGTCTATCTGGACGCGTTCGTACCCGGCGACGGCCAGTCGGTAAACGATCTGGTGGGCAACCCAGGCCGAGGACGCATTCACCTGGGGGCCGATTGGCTGGTGCCCCCGCGGCCGCGCCAGATGGACGACCCGGACGAGATGCAGTGGTCCGATCAGCGGCGTACGCACCAGCCGGCGCGAACTTTCACCGAGCCGGTCGGGCTGAGCATGCCGCTCGAGCAGTGGCCGTTTTCGCTGACCTACATCAAGGCGACGGCCGATCCCGGCGAGGATGGGGGCTCGGCGTTCTGGCGGGCCGCGGCCCACGCGCGGGCGTCGAAGTCGTGGACCCTGCACGAGATCGCCACCCATCACCTGGTGCCCTTCACCCACCCCGACGATCTGGCCTCGATCCTGCTGGCTCTGGCAGAGTCCAGCTGATGTAAACCCTATTTTCATCCTGGAAGCGCTTGCAGCGTTCTACGCTTGGGCCGGTCAGGCGTTCGTGCCCAACATCGCGCTATCGAATTCAGGAAGAGAGTGATCTCGTGCGAGTGGCAATTCTCACCGGCGGCGGCGACGTTCCCGGTCTCAACCCATGCATCAAGGCCGCAGCCAACCGAATCCTCGAGGCCGGGTCGGAGATAGTCGGTATCCGTCGAGGCTGGGGTGGGCTGGTCGACTGCAACCCAGACGATGCAGCCAGCATCGAACACAACATCGTCGCTCTCGACGCGGGGCGTGTTCGCACCGTCGACCGCACGGGCGGCACCTTCCTGCACACCTCTCGCACAAACCCGGCCAAGGTCAAGGGATCAGACCTGCCCGACCATCTTGCCGAGGGCCGCGACCCCGAGCAGATACACGATGTGACCCCACACGTCATCTCGGTGCTCGACAAGCTCGGCATCGACGCCTTGTTGCCCATCGGCGGCGACGACACGTTGTCCTACGGGTTGCGCATGCACAACGAGGGAGTTCCCGTTGTCGCCATCCCCAAGACGATGGACAACGACGTCCACGGCACCGATTACTGCATCGGGTTCTCGACTGCGGTGTCTCGCGGTGTCGAGTTCATCCACAACCTGCGCACCAGCACCGGGTCACACGAGCGCATCGCCGTCATCGAGCTGTTCGGGCGCTACTCGGGCGAGACCTCGCTGGTCACCGCCTATCTGGCTGGTGTCGACCGGGCCCTCATCTCCGAGGTTCCCTTCGATGTCGAGAAGCTGGCATCGCTGATCATGAAGGACAAGGCCGCCAACCCCAGCAACTACGCCATGCTGACGGTGTCGGAAGGGGCAGCCATCGAAGGTGGCGAGGTTCACCTCAGCGGCGAAGCCGACGCCTACGGACACCGCAAGCTTGGCGGCATCGGGCGCACCACGGGTGAGGCGCTAAAGGCCATCACGGGCGAGAACATCATCCTTCAGGAACTCGGTTACCTGATGCGTTCGGGCCGTCCCGACAGCCTCGACCTGATGGTGGCAACCAACTACGCGGTCATGGCGGCCGATCTGGCGTTGGAGGGAACGTCGGGCCGCATGGTTGCACTGCGGTCGGGCACCTACACCAGCGTGCCCGTCAGCGTCACCGGCGAGGGCGTGAAGCGTGTCGACGTGGGCGAGTTCTACGACCTCAACGGGTATCGGCCCAAGGTTCGCCACGTGGGTGGCAAGCCGATGTTCCTCTACTGAGCCGCTTCAGCTGATCCAGGTCAGAGACGGCCCGAGGTGTTCAGGCGATCTCTGATGTCGGTGGCGGCGTCTGACACCGTGTTCAGGCTGCGCGCCAACTCGTCGACCGCGCCCGCCTGGTTGTCGACCGAATAGCTCATCGAGTCCTGGGCGTCGTTCACCCGGTTGGCCCTGTCGACGATCTCCGATATCAGGCCGACGGCGGCCGAGATCTCGTCGCGAATGCGCCTGATCTTGCTCTCGATCTCGTTGGTGGCCTTGGCAGTTTGGTTGGCCAGTTCCTTGACCTCGCTGGCCACCACGGCAAATCCCTTGCCGGCTTCGCCGGCGCGGGCAGCTTCGATGGTCGCGTTGAGGGCCAGCATGTTGGTCTGGTCTGCCACCGAGGCAATCGACTCGACGATCTTGCCGACTTCCTCGCTGCTTTCGTCCAGGCGGTTTACGGTGCTGTTGGCCTGTCCGGCGGTGGCGGCAGCGTCGGCCGCCAGATCTGAGATCTCGTGGCTTCGACCCGATATCTCCTTGGCGGTGACGTTCAGCTCTTCGGTGGCGGCTGCCAGCGATTCGATGCCCTCGGTCACGGTGCTGACCGATATCGACACCGCCTTGATCTCGTCCTTGATGGCTCCCAGGTGATCGAAGCAGTCCGAGCCCGGAGCGGGCGTGATCGACTCGAGGCTGAACCCCAGCGCTTCGACCGTAGAGCCGATGAACGAGTCGCCAACGGCCTGCAGGTCGAGGTTGAAGACCTTGTCGATGGCGAGCATTGCGTCGTCGACCCAACCCCGCCGGCGCACCAGGCGCATCGGGTTGTGCCAGGCCTCCGACGATCGAGCCGAACGCATCAGTTCCTCGTGCACCAGCACCCGCCACATGGCGTACGAGCCGATGTACCACTTGAACGGCAGGTTGATGTGGTCGTGGACAACACCGATCCGCAGGCGCTTCTCGAAGTACTCGATGTCCCACCCGCTGGTGGCGCCGGTGAACACCTCGACCAGATAGTTGGCCTGCGCGGCCTCCAGGCCGTTGCGGAGCTCGGCCACAGAGACACCGGCCTGCCTGGCGTAGTTGCGGAAGAAGGTGGCTGTCGCCTCGAATGCAAACTGCCAGTCGTAGAACCTCTTGGCGAGAATCGGGGCGTGCTGCTCAGCCCACGGAATGAGTCTCGCGATGACCTTCGCGTCGTCGGCGCCCAAGCCGATGAAGTCGCGCCTGGCTGCCAGGCTCTCGGCGGAGATCTGAAATCGATCACAGTTCGGCGTTTGCATGTGAAACCTGCCCTGATCAGGTGAGCGTGTAGTGGCCGCGAGGCAGCCCGGAGTCCATCTGAACCTGCGCCCTGATCTCGGCAGCGGCGTCAGAGACCGCCAGCAGATTTCGGCCCAGTTCCTCCACGGCGTTTGTCTGGTGGCCAATGGCCGACGACATTGCGTCTTGACTGTCGTTCACGTGGCGAACGTGTTCGACGATCGACGAGATCAGATTCACCGCGTTCGAGATCTCGTCGCGGATGCGCCTGATCTTGGCGTCGATCTCGTCCGTTGCCGCCGCCGTCTGGTTGGCGAGTTCTTTGACCTCGCTGGCGACGACAGCGAATCCCTTACCCGCTTCGCCCGCGCGGGCGGCTTCGATGGTTGCGTTCAGGGCCAGCATGTTCGTCTGGTTGGCCACCGAAGCGATCGACTCGACCACCTTGCCGACCTCTTCGCTGCTGTCGTCCAGGCGGGTGACCGCATGGCTCGCCTCGTCGGCGATGGCCACTGCGTCGCCGGCGCGGCGCGAGATGTCTCGGCTGCGGTTGGCAATCTCGCTCGCGGTCACGGTCAGTTCCTCACCTGCGGCGGCGAGCGAATCGATGTTCTCCGACACCGAGGTGACAGATCCTGCGACGGCCTGAACCTTTGCCACCACACCGGCGAACCCGTTGCCGATGGTGCCCGGCACCCTTTCGCCCAGAACTGCACTGTCCATCACATCGCTGGCAAGTGCCTGGGCCTGCGACAGCAGGATCTGGCTCCATTGCTTGACCTGGTCGAGGTGCTCGAGCCGGTCGCTTTCGGCCGACGCAACGACGTCGCCAACGTTGAGCCCCACCGATTCAAGCGTCGCCCCGATGAATGCATCGCCGATCGCCTGCAGGTCGAGGTTGAACACCTTCTCGACCGAAGCCATGACCCGCTCGACCATCTCGTACTGCGCGGCACGGTCGGGTGCCTCGGTCCCCTTCTTCGCTGCTGGAGCCGGCGCAGACACGAAGTCTCGCAGCAAGGCCTCACGCACCAGACGCCGATACTCGGCATAGGAGCCGACATACCACTTGAACGGAAGGTTGATCTGGTCGTGAACGACACCGACCTTCAGGCGCTTCTCGAAGTAGGCAAGGCCCCACTCGGTCTCGGCGCCGGTGAAGACCTCGACCAGGTACTCGGCCTGGGCCTTCTCGAGGTTGCGGCGAAGGTCGCCGACCGAAACGCCACGCTTTTCGGCGAACTCGCTGAAGAATCGCGCGGTGGGGCGAAACGAGAACTGCCAGTCGTAGAAGTCGCGTGCGATCGCGCTGGCGTGGTCTTGGGCCCAAGGGATCATCTCCTTGAGCGTGACTGCGTCTTCGGCCGTCAGGCGTACGAACTCGCGTCGCCTGCTGAGGTTCGACTCGTTGATGCCGAAGTGGATCGCGTCGAGGTTGTGCATCTTCTGCCTTGCCACTCGAGGGCGAAACAACCGTGTGGATGAGGCCGGTTGCCGCAACGACGCCCTCTTGTTCGCGACGGCGACCTCATCGTCTGGGCTGTCGACCGCTGTTGGCGCCAGTGAAGTGGACAATTTCACATGGGCACCCGTTGTCGGATGTCGGTGCCAGAACTGGCATGCTCGCGGGGTGACCGGCGCCGAGCACACGATCTTGAAGGCAGTGGGTGTGGGCAAGACCTACACGGCACACGGCCATCGCACGCGCGCCCTGTCAGCACTCGATCTCGAAATCGCGGCGGGCCAGTTCGTCAGCATCATCGGGCCCAGCGGATGCGGAAAGTCGACGTTCCTGCGGCTCGTCGGAGGCTTGTTCGAGCCCGATCGCGGGTCCATCGAAGTGGCCGGCGAATCTCCGGCCGCCGGTCGAGCCTCGAAGAGGTTCGGGCTGGTGCCCCAAACCCCGGCCTTGCTGCCTTGGCGCACCGTTCGCGAGAACGTCGCCCTTCTGGGTTCGTTGAACAAGGGTCAGGGCAGGGGAGCGGTCGGCGACGAAGAGATCGACGACCTGCTCGAGTCGGTTGGTCTGGCACCCTTCGCCGACGTGTTGCCTGCGGCCTTGTCGGGCGGAATGCAACAGCGCGTCGCCTTGGTGCGTGCTTTTGCGCTCAGGCCTCCGATCCTGTTGATGGATGAACCTTTCGCCGGGCTTGACGAGATAACCCGTTCCGACATGCGGTTCCTGCTCCTTGACTTGTGGCGGGACACGCGTGCCACGGTGTTGTTCGTGACCCACTCGATCGAAGAAGCGATCCTGTTGTCTGACCGCGTCGTGGTGTTCACCAGTCGCCCCGGTCGGGTCTTTACCGAGCTCGACATAGACCTGGCCCGTCCTCGCGAACATGGCCTCGAAGATGCGGGCCACTTCCACGCGTTGGCCGCCGAGCTGCGCGCCGCACTGCACCAGGCGGTCGATGCCGACAAGCGGAGGCCCGCAGGTTGAGCGCTCTGCCGCACCCCAATCTGGGAGTCGATGGTCACTCAGAAGCGGTTCCCGACAATGGCGAAGCGCGCTCGCCTGTGTTGCGCTATCTGGCACCCGTTTCGGGGTTGGCACTGTTGTTCGGCGGATGGGAGATCTACGTCAGGGCCGCCGACGTCACGCCTTTGACACTTCCAGCACCGTCGCGAGTGCTCGACCATGTCTTCGAGTTCCCGTCGTTCTATGCGTCAAACGGCTGGGTGACATTGCGCGAAGCGCTCATCGGCTACTTCCTGGCCCTGATAACCGCCCTGGTGGTGGCCACGCTGATGGCTCACTCGCGCTTCGCCGAGCGGGCAACGATGCCGGTGATCGTGCTCATCCAGTCGACTCCTGTCGTGGTTCTGGCGCCGGTGTTCCTGCTGTGGTTCGGTTTCAGCCCCATGCCCAAGATCCTCGTTGCGGCCCTGTTCACCTTCGTTCCCTTCGTGGCCAACGCGCACACAGGTCTGCGCAGCGTCGACCGCGACACCCTCGAGGTGATGCGGTCGGTCAACGCGAGCCGGCGCGAGATCCTGTGGCACCTTCGGCTGCCGCACGCCCTGCCCGCGCTGTTCGCAGCAGCCCGCATCTGTGTGAGCCTGGCACTGGTCGGCGCTGTTGTCGGCGAGCTTTACGGCGGTTCGATACGCGGCTTGGGCTATCAGGCCCGCGTCGCTCAGGCCCGTAGCCTGGTCGACCAGCTTTGGGGCAGCGTGTTCACACTGGCGTTCATCGGCATCGCCCTGACGTTGGCGGTGATGGCGCTAGAGCGACGCCTTTTGCGCTGGCACGAATCTCAGGCAACCCTTTGACCAGCCCACCAACGGAGAAGCAGTTGAATTCTCGAACCCAGTGGTTCCGTATCGCGTCGGCCATTCTCGCCCTGGCGGTCGTGGCGGTGTCGTGTGGCGACGATTCGTCCGACACCAGCGCCAGCACCACAGTCGCCGACACCACAGCAGGTTCCCAAGAACAGGTGCTGGCCGATCGATGCCAGGCCAACCGCGATGCGGGCACCATCACCTACTTGTCGTCGTTCGATTTCGCCGCCGCGGCTTCGATACTGGACGTCATCGTCGCCGATGCCGAGGGCTATTTCGACGACTACTGCCTCGACGTCGAGATCCAGCCGTCGTTTGCGCCGGGCAACGGGGCCCTAGTCGCCTCCGGAGGGGCCCAGCTCAGTTCGGCCGGCTCGTTCGGTGAGCTGGTCAACACCAACGTTCAGGGCGGCGCCGACCTGGTGGCCATAGCCCAATATGGCAAGACCGCCATCGAAGAGCTCGTGGTTCCGGCCGACAGCGACATCGTCGAACTCGCGGACCTGCAGGGCGCAACGGTTGGCATCAAGGGCGATCTGCCGTATTCGCTCCAGGCGATGCTCGGAATTGCCGGGGTCGAACGTTCGAGCCTGTCTGAGCCCCTGCTCGACGGTTTCGACCCGGTTGCCCATCTGGCGCTCGGAATCGACGCGTTGCCGGTCTACAAGAGCAACGAGCCTGCGCAACTGGACGCGGCCGGGGTCGAGTACCGGGTATTCGACCCGCTCGATTTTGATGTGCCTGCCTCCTTTGCCGTGTTCTTCACCAGCTCCGAGTTCTTGAACTCACACCCCACAGCGGTGGAAGACTTTCTGCGTGCCGCTTTCAAGGGGTTCGCCTTCGCTGTCGACAACCCCGAGATGGCGGTCGGCTTTGCTTTCGAGCGAATCGATGCGGCCGGTAACCCGTTCTTCTTCTCGACCGAGGGCGAGGGGTTCCGCTGGATCACCGAGAGCGACCTGGTGCTCGCTACGACACCTGCCGGACAAGGTCCAGGCCTGCTCGACACCGAACGCCTTGGGGCCGAGATCGAGTTGTTGACCGAGGTCGGTGTGTTCGACGAAGTGCCCGACTGGCAGTCGATGATCGCCGTGGGTCTGGCCGAGGGTGTCTATGACGGCACCGAGGTCGTCGAGTGGGAGAACCTCTGAGAGCCGAGGCTGGAGTGACCGAATACGGCGTCTTGTCGTTTGCAGATCTGCTCGCGGATCCGGTCGGTGGGCACAAGCCAACCCAGGTCGAACGCCTGCGCGGCGTGGTCGACGCCGCGGCAGCCGCCGAGCAGGCGGGCTTCTTCTTCTTCGGCGTAGGCGAGCACCATTTCGCCGATTACATCTTGTCCTCGCCCGAGATGGTGCTGGCCGCAGCGGCGTCTGTCACCAGCCACATCAGGTTGGGCACTTCGGTGACCCTGCTGGCCAACTCCGATCCGGTCCGCCGGGCCGAGCAGCTGGCAACCCTCGACGTCTTGTCGGCCGGCAGGGCCGAGGTCACGTTCGCCCGCGGTGTGTCTGAGCGCACGGCGCACGCCTTCGGCATCTCCGATTTCGACGCTCTGAGGCCACGCTTCGAGGAGTACCTGCGCCTGCTGCTGCGACTGTTCACCGAGGACCAGGTGACATGGGCCGGCAACTACCGCACCCCGCTCGACGCGGTTCGTCTGGAACCTCGACCGGTTCAAGAACCCCACGACATGATCTGGATCGGTGGCGGATTGTCCAACACCTCGGCCGATCTGGCGGCCTCGCTCGATCTGCCCCTGTTCCTGCCCAGCTTGTTTCGTTGGCCGTCCGACTATGTCGAAATCGTCGAGCGTTACCGGCAAAAGCGCGTCGAGGCTCGACACAGCGGGCCTGCCGAGGTCGGGTTTCCGAGCTATGTGCACGTCGCCCAGACCAGCCAGCTGGCCCGCAAACGCTGGCGTCCGTACCTCGAGAACTATCGCGATTTCGCGCTGTCGCTGCGGCGTTCGTTTGGTCGCCCCACCGGCTTCGACGATCTCATCGAAGGCCCAGCCATCTGTGGCAGCCCGGCCGAGGTCGCGGAACGCATCCGCGGCATCGACGACGAGCTGGGCCTCAGCAGGCACATCTTCTTGTTCGACGGCGGCGGGGTGCCGCCACACATCCTCGCCGAACAGATGGAGTTGATGGCCACCGAAGTGCTTCCGGCGTTGTCTCGCCCATGATCCGTAGGATCTGACGATGCGGCTGCTGGTGGTCGAGGACGAATCCGGTATCGCAGAGGCACTTCGCCGCGGCTTCAACGCCGATGGTTTCGTCGTCGACCTGGCATTCGACGGTCCAAGTGGCCTCGAGCTGGCGCTTACGAACGACTACGCGGTGATCGTGCTCGACCTGATGCTGCCGGCCATGAGTGGCTACGAGGTCTGCTCGACCCTGCGACGACAGGGCGTTCACACGCCGATCTTGATGCTCACCGCCAAGGACGGCGAGTACGACGAACTGGAAGGCCTCGAGAGCGGCGCCGACGACTACGTGAAGAAGCCGTTTCGCTATCCGATTCTGCTTTCCAGGGTCAGGGCCTTGATTCGTCGTTCTGCAATCGTTGCTTCGGCTGGCGATGTACTAGAGGTCGGCGACCTTCGATTCCATTGCGGTGCCAGGCGGGTGTTCAGGGGTGATACCGAGATCGAGTTGTCGCCGAGGGCGATGGCTGTGCTCGAGTATCTGATGTGGCAACGAGACCTGGTCGTGCCGAAGTCCCAGATCGTCGATCAGGTGTGGGGGCCCGAGTTCGCGGGCGATCCGAACATCGTCGAGGTGTATGTCTCGCGAATTCGCGCGGCGATCGACACCGCATTCGACCGGTCGTCGCTCGAGACGGTTCGTGGAGTCGGCTATCGCCTCTGCGATGATTCCAGAGGTCGGGGCTGAAGTGTCCGTGAGGATCCGCCTGACGCTGGTCGCGGTCCTCGTCACTGCACCAGTCTTGGCGCTGGCCGCTTACGCCCTGGGGTGGGTTTTGTCCGACAGCTTGCTCGACGAGGTGGATACCACGATCTTCAACCGGGCCTTCGACGTCGCCGACGGCATCGACCTGTCCGACGAGTTGTCCAACGCATCGTTCCCGGGCGACGAGGAGACCTTCGTGGGGGTTATCGAGTTCGGTGACGCCCCGGTCCTGGAGATCCACAACGATGTTTCACCCGACCCGAACGAGATCCTCGACGCCCTGTCGGATCCGACCGGAGCGATTCTTGTCGGGGAGCCCGTAGACGCCAGCCTCGACTCTTTGTCGCTGGTCGTCGGCGCAGACAACATGCGTCTGGTCGCCGCAGATCTCCAGACCGGAGACGAACTGGTTGTCGTGGCGAGAACACTCGACGGCCTCGACCGCACGACGTCGCGGGTCGATCGTCTGGCTTTCGGGTCCGTTCCGGTGCTGTCAGGCCTTGCGGGGCTCCTGGCATGGGTGTTGGCTGGGCGAGCCTTGAAACCGGTCGAGCGCATGCGGTCGCAGGTCGCCGATATCGCAGAGTCTGACCTCGACCGCCGCGTGGCGGTTCCCGAGACGCGCGACGAGGTCGCTCGCCTGGGTCGCACGATGAACTCGATGCTCGACCGACTGAGCGCCGCGCGCCAGCGGGAGCGTCGGTTCTCTGCCGATGTCGCCCACGAACTGCGCAGCCCGCTGTCGGTCATGGCTGCCCAACTCGACGTCGACAATGCCCACCTGGGCGTGGCCGACTGGCAAGCCACAGCAGCAGTGCTGACAAACGAGACCGACCGAATGAGGCGCATGGTCGACGACCTATTGGCGCTGGCGCGGCTCGACGCCGTCCCAGCCGACCGGCCGTCGTCGCCGGTGGTCGATCTCGACGACGTCGTCTTCGACGCCGCGGCGGCTGTGTCGACCCGGGGGGTCATGGTCGATGTCGGGTCGGTCGCGCCGGCCATCGTTCGCGGCGAAAGAGATCAGCTTCTGCGCTGTGTCGAGAACCTGTTGGCGAACGCTGTGCGCCACCACGACGCCGCCATCTCGTGCTCGCTCGCCGAGGCCGACGGGGTCGTACGGCTGGTCGTCGAAGACGATGGTCCGGGTGTGCCCGTTGCACAGCGGCAAGCCGTCTTCGAGAGATTCGTTCGGCTCGACGAGGCCAGGTCTCGAGAAGCCGGAGGGGCTGGGCTTGGCTTGGCGTTGGTACGCGAACTGGTCGAGGCCCACGGAGGCGCCGTGTGGGTCGACGAGTCGAGTCTTGGCGGCGCCCGGTTTGTGATCGAACTGCCGACGGCTGGCTGAACGGCACGTTCAGGTTCGTTCAGCATCAGTCCAGATCGCTCATCGACACTCGTCTCTCCGTTCAACTCGAAGGAGAGAAGAAATGTCGAAGACCATCCATACCAGGCAGATGCGATGCCATCGCCAATCGGTCAGCGCCGGCTTCTTGGCCATATTGATGCTGGCCCTCGCCGGGCCCGGGTTCGTTCGAGCCTGGGCCGAGCCCGCTGGCGCGATCGTGCAGGGGCAGGAGATTTCCATCGACAGCGTGCCCTGGCAGGTGTCGCTGCAAGATGACGAGGGCCACTTCTGCGGCGGTTCGATCGTTGCCGCCGACAAGATCGTGACCGCAGCCCATTGTGTCGAGGGCCTCACCGCCGGTGACCTCACCGTCGTAGCTGGTGTCGACCGTGTCGAGGGCCGCGATGGGCAGCGGGTTCCGGTGTCGGCGATTGCAGCTCATCCCGACTCCCAACGCACCGAACTGGGCGATATAGCCGTGTTGACCTTGGGCACCGATCTGCGGTTCGGCAATTCTGTGGCAGCGATCGAGCTGGGCGACGGCGCGGATCTGGCCCGAGCATCCACCGCCTACGTGAGCGGCTGGGGAGCGACGTCGGAGTGGGACGAGGCCGAGCCGTCGGTCTTGCGGGGCGCAGAGATACCGATCGTCCCAGATGCGGTCTGTGAGCGACAGGTCGGTGCTGAGGGTGCACTCGAGGTGTGCGCCGGAGGTACTGGTGCCGACTCGTGTTATGGCGACTCCGGAGGTCCTCTGGTCGTTCAGACCGACGACGGGCCACGGCTGGTAGGCATCGTCAGCTGGGGAGAGGAATGCGGCGGCGCCAGCCCGGGTGTCTACACCGAGGTGGCCGCGTTCGCCGACTTCGTGAACGACGGGCAGGCCCAGCCGATCGACGCGCCCGATTCAGGCTCGGACGAGTGGGGTCATGAGGACGACTGGGACTACGAGGATGACTGGGGTGACGAGGACGAGTGGGGCTTCGAGGACGAGTGGGGCTTCGAGGACGAGTGGGGCTTCGAGGACGAGTGGGGCTTCGAGGACGAGTGGGGCTTCGAGGACGAGTGGGGCTTCGAGGACGAATGGGATCATGAGTGTGGCTGGGAGGGCTGGTGATCATCTGCCCCTAACCCACAAGTCACGCAGACGACGCCGTACGTTCACCCAAGTCTGTTCGACTTGTGCACACAGCCCAGATCGACGGAGCCCTCTGCCCGATGACCCAATCCAGGCGCACCTACGTGCTCGACACTTCTGTTCTGCTCGCCGACCCCACGGCCCTTCAGCGGTTTGCCGAGCACCATGTGGTGTTGCCGCTGGTGGTGCTGACCGAGTTGGAGGGCAAGCGCCACCACCCCGACCTGGGATGGGCGGCCAGACGAACCCTTCGAGCACTAGAGGAGTTGCGGGTCGAACACGGTTCGCTGCTCGAGCACCTTCCGGTGAACGAACAGGGCGGAACGCTGAGAGTCGAGTTGAACCACACCGACACTGGCGCCCTGCCTGCAGCGTTTCGCGTCGACAGCAACGACCACCGAATCCTGTCGGTCGCGAACCACCTGTCGCGGGTGGATGGCGAGTCGGTGGTGTTGGTGTCGAAGGATCTGCCCCTGCGGCTGAAGGCTGGGGTTGTGGGAATCGAGGCGGTGGAATACCGCGAGGCCGAGGTCGACGACGACCACTGGACCGGCTATGTCGACCTCGTAGTCGATTCGGACACGATCGACGAGTTGTACGACGTCGGCTCGGTCGACCTCGACCAGGCCCGTGATCTTCCGTGCAACGCTGGATTGGTGCTGGCCAACGGCTCGCAGTCGGCGTTGGGCCGGGTGCGCGACGACAAGCGGGTGCACCTGGTTCGTCCTTCGCACGAGCTGTTCGGCATGCATCCCCGATCGAGCCAGCAGCATCTGGCCATGGACCTTCTGCTCGACCAGGAGGTGGGCATCGTCAGCTTGGGTGGTCGCGCCGGCACGGGGAAGAGTGTGTTGGCCTTGGCGGCTGCGCTCGAGGCTGTGGTTGAGCGCAACCTGCAACAACGGGTCATCGTGTTTCGCCCGCTGTTCGCCGTGGGTGGCCAGGAGCTGGGCTACTTGCCCGGCAGTGAGGCCGACAAGATGTCTCCCTGGGCGGCAGCGGTATACGACGCACTCGAGTCGATCGTCGGCCACGCCGTCATCGACGAGGTGTTGGGTCGCCGGTTGCTGGAAGTGCAACCGTTGACCCACATCCGGGGCCGCTCGTTGAGCGATGCGTTCGTCATCATCGACGAGGCCCAGAACCTCGAACGCAACGTCTTGTTGACAGCGCTGACCAGGTTGGGTCGGGGCTCGAAGGTGGTGCTAACCCACGATGTCGCTCAACGCGACAACCTGCGCGTCGGCCGCTTCGATGGCATTGCCACGGTCATCGACCACCTCAAGGGCGACCCGTTGTTCGGCCACATCACACTTCAGCGCTCCGAGCGCAGCCGCATTGCCTCGCTGGTTGCTGGTTTGCTCGATGGCAGGGTCGGCTGAGGTCGAGCGCTCGGCTACAGTCGCACGGTGCCCGCCGAGCCCGCACCACAGTTTGTTGTCGTCCTCGACGTCGAAGGCGTCTTGACTCCCGAGATCTGGATCGCCGTCGCCGACCGGTTTGGGGCCGACGAACTGAGGCGCACCACCAAGGACGAGCCCGACTACGCCAAGCTCATGCAGGGTCGTATTGACACCCTCGCGGGTCTGGGGCTGGGCCTGTCCGATATTCAGGGCGTGATCGCCCAACTCGAACCACTCGATGGGGCCAAGGACTTCCTCGATCGGCTTCGGTCGGTTACCCAGGTCGTCTTGTTGTCGGACACCTTCGAGGAGTTCATCGGCCCGCTGATGGCCAAGCTGGGTTTCCCCACCATCTTGTGCCATCGACTGCAGGTCGTCGACGACCGGATCGTCGGCTTCGTGCCTCGCATCGAGAACCAGAAGATGGCGGCCGTGCATGGGTTTCAGGCGATGAACTACCGGGTCGTCGCCGCGGGCGATTCGTTCAACGACCTGAACATGATCGACGCCGCGGACGCCGGCTTCCTGTTTCGGTCGCCTCCGGCGATCGTCGCTCAGCGCAGCGATCTGGCCGCGTTCGAGACTTACGACGAACTGTTCTGTGCGTTGACCCAGGTCATCAACGCCTCCTGATCTGGCGCAACCGGTTCAGTCGGGGCGAACCGTGGCCCAACCTCGTTCGAAGTCGCGGTCCGGGTGCACCGCCTTCAGTGGGTCTTCGCTGTCTCGCCAGTAGCCGAGCCCGTTGCCGGTCTTGGCGTACCCGATGAATCGGAGCAGTTCGTCTGGCCAGTCGGTCACCTGGGCGGGTGGGCATTCGAGGAACTGGTTGGTCGATTGTGTCAACCACCCAACGGCGTGCTGCAACGACAGCCCACAACGCCACTGGTCGGAGTTGTTGGGTCCTCCGCCGTGATACAGCGTGCCCGTGTAGATCATCAGCGAACCCTTTGCCATCTCGGCGGGCACGGTGTCGTCGGTCGAGTAGCGCTCGTCGTTGCCTGCCAGGTGGCTTCCTGGCACTACGCGGGTGGCGCCGTTGGCCTCGGTGAAGTCGGACACGGCCCACATGGCGTTCAGCTCTACCTCGAAGCCGAAGTCGACCCGGTCGTACTTCCATGCATCCCTGTGCAGGCGCTGGGGAGATTCGCCCGGGCCGATCTGGATGTATTCGGCGGCAGAGAACCTCCACGACGTGGCGTGGCCCAACACCAGGTCTCCCGCTGCCATCACCGCCGGGTGCAAGGCGATCGAACGAAACGTCTTCGACCGGGGGAGAGGTGAGCCGACGCGCCTGGTGTGGTGTCCCTCGAAGTTGCTGGCACCGATCGAGCCCAGGTGTTCGTACTCGGCGAGCTCGGCGGCGATGTGGTCCATGGTGTCGGCCGACGCTGCGGCCTCTATGACCACGCAACCTGCGGCCTGCAGTGCCGCGGCCAGCGCATCGACCCCGGAGTCGTCGGACAGGTCGGTCATGTGCAGCCGGGGAACATCCATGGGTTCGAGGTTAGGGCGCCGGGGTTGGGCGATGCGCAGCGCCAAGCGCGGCAACGGCAGCGCGGTCGCCCGTGCCCGGCCGCGACTCGTGCTCCATGTCCTCGATGACGCTGGCGATCATCGACTGCAGGGCCTCGCGCGCCTCGGTGGTCGAACGCCTGCGACGTGCGAGCTCGAGGTCGATCGACGAGATCGCCTCGACCAGTGCCTTCTGCAGCGGAGGTTGTCCCCGCGAATAGAGCCTGATCTGGTCGAAGGCCGCCCTCACGTAGTCGGCGTTGCTGGCCGAGTAGGGGCTGGTGATGCGTCGACCGGCGATCTCCAGCGATGTCGGGGGCAGCTCTCGTTCCAGGATGTTCAGCACCACCTCGGCCAGTTGGGTCATCACCGCGATGGCGGTGTTGGGGTCGTTCACGCCGGGCGACAGCGCCTTCACCGCCACGTCCTCGAGGGTCATGATTCCAAACGAGATGTCTTGTTGCATGGTGCGCTCGGCGCCGATGCTGAATGCACCTCTCAGAGCCGACTGGATCGCCGGAGCAGAGTCGGCATCCGGCGCAGGCCACACCACCGCCAAGGGCGACCCATGCATGACGTAGTCGCCGGCCATGGCCTCGACCCTCACCGTGCTGCCCTCGGGAAGGCACCCGCTGAGGGCCGCCAGGCTGAGCTGTTGCACCCACCCGCGCCTGTCAGCGGTGACGACGGCTCCGCGAAACGAGGCATCGTCGGGATCTTCGACTTCGTGAGGCTCGAGTTGCGGGTCGGCCACAGAGGCCGAGGCCAGCGTCACTCTCGAATCTGGGCGGGTCGAGCTGGGCTCGGGTAGCCGGTTGTGGATGAGAGTGATCAGTTCGTCGGTCAGTTCTCGCGTAACCGATGACACGCGCAGTTGCTGGGCCGTATGGCTGATGGAAGCGATCAGCGCCAACACCGCGACCGTGGCGAACACCACTGCGATGAATACCGAGAAGCGGGGGATGTAGGCATCGCCGCCCTCCTCCAGCGGTCCTCGGACCTCGCGCAGCACCAACAGGCTGTACAAGAAGGTGGCGGTGACCACGCCGATCATGTGCTGCTGGAATCGGTCGCGGAGAAAGCTGCGCAACACCCTCGACGAGTAGGCGCTCGTCGACAGCTGTATCGATACCAGGGTCAACGAGAACACAACCGAGGCGGCCGTTATGGTGCCCGAGCTGACCGCGGCGAGGATCGACCGGGCGCTTGCGACCGTTGTGTCCAAGAACCCCGGCAGCTCCCAGCCGGTCCCGGCCTGATCCAAACGGGTGCTTGCGTACGACCCCAACACGGCGGCCGCGATCCACAGCGCGGGCACGCCGAAGAGGCTGGTGCGAAAGCGTTCGACGAAGGTGCCCCACCAGATCGAGACCCTCCCGCCATCGGGCGATAGGGCCGATCGGTCGCTCGAGTTCGTGGTCACCTGGCCGCCCGCCCGTCGGCCCGCTCCTGGCGGCTGGAGGCGACCGACCTGGCCAAGTCAGTTCCTAGTGCTTCGACGATGTTTGGCATGGAGGGCGTCTACCCCTCCTCGGTCGCCCCCAAACGGTTGGGGCTAGCGATATTGTCCGACCAGTTCGCGAAGTTCGTCGGCCACCCGGCTCATCTCGGCGGCGGCTGAACGGGTCGCATCGGTAGAGCGGTTGGTGTCCTCGGCCGCAGCAGCCACATCGCTGATGCTGCCCGCGATCTCGACCGTGATCGACGCCGCCTCGGCAACGTTTCGCCCGATCTCTTCGGTGGTCACGGTCTGTTCCTCTACCGCGCTGGCTATGGATGTCGATATCTCGCTGATCCGATCGATCGTCTCGCCGATCTGGAGGTTGGCCTGCACCGCCCCGGCGGTATCGCTCTGGATTGCCTCGATGCGCTCGGCGATCTCTGTGTTGCCTTGGCGGTCTGATCTGCCAGTTCCTTGACCTCGCTTGCAACAACGGCGAACCCCTTGCCCGCCTCGCCGGCTCGCGCCGCTTCTATGGTGGCGTTGAGCGCCAGCAGGTTCGTCTGCTCGGCGATGGTGTTGATCACCTGAATGACCTGGCCGATCTCGACGCTCGACTGACCCAACTTCTCGACGGCCTGCGACGTGGCCTGAGCCACTTCGACGGCACTGCCGGCAACATCGGATGCCTGCGTTGCGCTGGTCGACACATCGCGGATCGACGCATGCATCTGCTCGATCGCCGCGGCCACGGTGGCGATGCGGGTCGACACGTCATCACCTGCCGCCGAGACGCTTCCGGCTTCGGATGCCGTCTTGTCGGCGTTCTCGCCGAGGCTCGACGAAACCCGGGTCAGCTCGGTGGCGGCACTCGACAGCTGTGTCGATGAGGTCGACAACCGGTCAACCATCGACTGCAGCGACTCGACCATGGCGCCGAAGGCAGCCCCGAAGTCGCCCGGGATGTCGTTTTGTGAGCTGATGTCACCTGCGGCGATCTGGCGAGCTCTGGTGCTGGCGGCTCCAAGCATCGACGTCATGTCGTTGAAGGCCATGGCCAGTTGACCGAGCACGTCGCGATCGTGGGCCGGCAGCGGTTCGACCGACAGGTCGCCCGCCGCGATCTGGGTTGCCGATGCCGTCACCTTGCGCAGCTGGCGGAGCATTCCGCCGATCACGACGATGCCGATCAAGGCGACCAGAGCGGCGATCGCCAGCGCCGATATCACCACCACCGTTCGTACGGTGAGGGCGTCGTCGCCTGCCCCGTCGAGGGCGGCGGCGGCCTCGGCGAGCAGGTCATCGACCAGCTCATCCACGGTCTCGCCCATGGTCGACGCGGCTTCGTCGAATTGTCCCATCATCTGGTTGCCGCTGGCTGGGCCGCCGTCGATGTAGGCCTGAGCCATCTCGATGCCTACGGAGTGATACTCGGCGAACACCAGCCTCAGCTCGGCCAGCTGGGGGGCGAGGTCCGGACGTATCGCCTCCAGCTCTTCGGTGGCGAGTTGGAAGTCGGCAGCGAACTCGGCGGCCACGTCGAAACCGTCGTTGAGCCCGTCTTGGCCGCGCGTGGCCGAGATGTCGGTCAGCCACTGCTGTACCTGCACGACATCGAACTTGATGCGGTTTCCCACCAGAGCGCCCTCGACGGCCACGTTCTCGACGTGGTCCATGTCGGCGACCACCGCGTTGGCAAGCGAGCGGATCAGCAAGGCTTGTGCGACGATCAAGACGGCGATTGCCAGAACGCCCAGAGTCAGCTTGGTCTTCAGGGACATTTCTCTCACTCGGATAGGGGAACGTCCCCCTGCCCGTCGGCGGCTGAAGCGCCTTACCTAAGTCGAATCTGACGTCAATCTGATGTCGGCGTCGTAATCAGAACTCCATGACGGCGACCGCAGCGGGCCAATGGACAACGCATGGGCGGCGACGAGCTGGCAGGCCAGCGGATGCTGAAGGGCGCCGAAGCCTGGTTAGCATCTGCCCATGGGGAGCATCACCGTCAGGCGTCCTAGCTTTGTTTGGCCCGAAGACCTGGGCCTCATGCCCTACCCGGACGACCCGGGTCGCTCCTGCGATCTGGTTGCGCTGTCTTTCACCCTCCCTTACCTCGAGCCCTATCTGATCCGCACCATGAGGCTGGCCGGCAAAGAGATCGCAGATCCCGAGCTCGCCGCCGAGATGAAGGCCTTCTCGGGCCAGGAAGCGCAACACTTCCAGAACCACGCCCGTATCAACGACATCGTGCGCAGCCAGCTCACCGATGGCCGCGCCGAGCAGATGCGGGCTCTGGAAGCCGACCTCGACGCCGACTATCGGCACTTCAGCGCAACCAAGTCGCTTGCGTTCAACCTGGCCTACGCCGAGGGGTTCGAAGCGATGACTTTCGCACTGGCGCGCTCGACGATGAGCGACGAGTCGTCGACCTCGGCGGCGCCCGGATGGCTCGATCTGATGGCTTGGCACCTGGCCGAGGAGATCGAACACCGCACCGTCACCTTCGACGCTTATGACCGCATAGTCGGCAAGTACCCGTATCGCGTGGCGGTCGGATCACGGGCCCAGCTGCACTTCCTGGGCTATCTGATGCGCATGGCCACCGTGCTGAGGCACGAGGTCGGCGAGCCGGGGGTGACCACGCGTCGCGTGGCCTTCGACGCGGCCAAGCGGCATTGGAAGTCGGGCGCTCTGCCCGGAACCCTGAAGGCCCTGTCGCCCCGGTACGACCCACGAAACGTGCAGCTGTCGCCCCGCGTGCGCGACGTCTGCGCGCTGGTCGGAGTCGACCTTGACTGAGAGCGGGCCACGTGGCTGACGCGCTGAAACTGCGGACTTCGTCGCTCGAGTTCTCGGCGCTGGTCGAGGGTGAACCGGGTGCCCCACTGGTGTTGTGTCTGCACGGGTTCCCCGATTCGCCGTCGACGTTCGGTCACCAGCTGCGTGCGCTGGCCGACGCCGGCTTTCGTGTGGTGGCGCCTGCGCTGCGGGGTTACGAGCCTTCGTCGATACCAGAAGACGGCGACTTGTCGTTGATGGCTCTCGCAGACGATGTGATCGGCTGGCTCGACGAGCTCGGCGTCGAGCGCGCCCACCTGGTCGGCCACGATTGGGGAGCGGCAATTTCGTATGTGGCCGCCGGCTACCACCCCGAGCGATTCCACACCCTCACCACTCTGGCGATTCCGCCGCTTGCCCGTGTTCCGGCTGCGGTTCGGAAGGTGCCGCGCCAGGTTCTGCGGTCTTGGTACATGACGTTCTTCCAGATTCCAGTGGGTGTCGGATCGAGCGTTGAAGAGCGGGCGACTGGTGGTTGATGCGCCGGCTCTGGAGAACCTGGTCTCCGGGCTACACCCAGAGCGAGCCTGACTGGGCAAGCGGCTCATCGAGGGCTTCGACCAGCCTGGCGTGGTAGGGGCTGCCCTCGCGCACTACCGCCAGAACGCCACACCACCGCTGCTGCTCGGCCTCACCTCCAGCCCTGCTATGGAGCAGGCCACGATCTCGGTGCCGACATTGGTGCTTCACGGCGCCGACGACGGGTGCATGGACCGGCGCCTGTATGGCCACGCTGTCATCGGCGAGGACTACCCGCTCAGGGTGAAGGTCGTCGAGGTTCCCGACGCCGGCCACTTCCTGCACCTCGAGCGTCCCGATGTGGTCAGCGCAGCAATCGCCGAGCACATCGGCGCCCTCTGGCTGACGGCCGAGCACGCCTCGCGATCGCCCGTCAGGCCGGAGGAGACTTCTCAGCGCATTCGCGTCACCACGCTGGGTCCACTACTCGCGCCTGCGGGCGCGTTCTCTCACAGTGAGCGTTGTGTGCGGGGTCACTCTTCGTGGACGGACCCGCTCGGCTGCGGTTGCCGTTGCGAGACCTGGTCAGATCAGGTCGGTCCAGCGGGTTGGATCGAGGTGGTGCTGGAGACCTTGCAACGCCGTTCGTGTGTCATCGGTGTCTTCGTGCGGTCGGCGCAGGTCATGGGTGAAAAGGGCTACCTCGCAGAGGTCCCACCACAGGCTGTAGAGCCGGAGGGCGTTGTCGTTCAACGCGCGACCTGCGGTTCGCTCGTAGTGGGATCGAACGGTGTGATCTTCGTCGATCAGGCTCCAGAGGTCGCGCTCGGGCGGAGCGAGGAGTGTCGTGTCCCAGTCGATGAGTACCGGCCCACCAGCGGTGACGATGACGTTGCCCCGGTGTGGCTCACCGTGGCTGATGACAAGCGGCCTACCAGCGGTTTCGACTGCTCGTACGAGTGCGTCGTAGGCGGCAAGGGCTCGCCGCAGTGAACGATGGTGCTGGCGAAGCAGTTCGTGGGCGGGCTGTGCGAAAGGGCCCGTCGACCAAGGCTCGGACAAGTTGGCCATCGCGTCGTGGAGCCGATCCCTGCAGGGGATCGTGTGGTCCGTGGTTCGTGCTGGGACCGCGATGTCTGCGCTGTGGAGTCGTGCCAACAGGTCGACAACTGCGAGTCGGTCGCCTGTGCTGTCGAAAGGCCCGAACGAACCCGTCGCTCCCTCGATGTGTGGATAGACGGCGATTGTGAAGCGGTCTTCGATCGATTGAGCGACGTGGCCCGAGCTGTCGGGCATAGGCGAGACAACGAACTCATAGCCGGCCGATCGCAACGCGAGTGCCGTGGAGAGTGCAGCCGTGAGCCGATCTCGCGCCGCCGAACGCGAATCGGCGTCGCCCAACAACCTCGCGTCGAGGTCGTCAACGGTGACGAACCAGCGTTGTGACGTTGACGCCACTCGCCAATGGTGGCTTCCGAAGCCAACGGCCGCGTACTCGATCGCTTCGACGTCGATGCCCCAACCGTCCCGAAGCGCCCCGGCCACGGCATCGTCAGACAGATCGCTCGGACGGTTGAACACCCCGCAACTCTACGAAGTGGCCGAACCGCAACGCATAGGCCCGCAGACCCTGGTCGGACCTGGATCGTGACGGCCACCCCCAGCCGCTCGCCTTCGGATCAGTCAGCGACGCTCGGTGCGCCTCGGCGGAACAACAAGATGCTGGTGATCAGAACCCACACCATGCCGATGAGCAGGCCCGTCAGTGTCACTGCTGCGACGGGGACCAGCAGGAGCACCGCGGCGAGCACGCCAATGCCGCTCAACCAGGTGGGCAGCATCTTCGAGTCGAGAGCGGCCAGGCTCGTCGCCGCGACGAACACGGCGACCCCGGCGTGGATCGGGTAGAAGAACGTGTTGAAGAGAGCGAAGATGCTGTGCAGGCTGGCGGCGTCGAGCTTGTCGGCCGACTCGGCCAGCGAAAAGCGCAACGCCGAGTCCGCTGCAATCGCAGAGGCGCCGAAGATCGTGCCGCCGAAGGCCACCGAAGCCAGCAGGCGGGCTCCTGCGTCTGCGATTCGATCGCGGAGCGCCGCTCCGAACACCAGCAGAGCGACTGCGGCCATCATGATGAAGAACGCCCCGACGATGACTTTCGCATCGTTGTCGAGGTAGAACTGCTGAATCTCGGCCGCGGGGTCGTCGGTTGCGGGTGTTCCGCCCTCGATCGCGAAGCCGATAGGAATCATCAGCACGAACGCAATGCCCGCCAGTGGCGAGAATCGCCGGATCGTGTCTTCCACGGTAGGTCCCCCTTGTTTGCGCCTGAATGGCGCTGGAGCGGGAACCTAGTCGGCGGTGGCCGCGACAGCGCTAACGAACCTGGTGACGTTTTGGAGACGACACCGAACCAGGGTTCGTGACGATTTGGTTGTGAGGGCGTCAGGTGACTTTGGGTGATGCTTAGGCCACGGTGGGTTGCGAAACGCGCCCGCGGGCGCGTTTCGTCACGATCTGTCACTTCGTCCATCACTCTGAGCGGCAGGTGGCGGGGTCAGGTGCAGCGCCGGCGGACCACGAACCTCCAGACCTCCGACTCACTCGATGGTGATGGCGATCGGATCTGCATCGACGTCTGGGTCGGCTTTGCCTCCAGTGACCCACGCGTCGTAGGTGCCGGCGGGGAAATAGTCGGGCACGATGATGGTCGCGTTGATCACCGGTCCGAAATCGGGATCGGCCCGGAAGTCATAGAACCAGGCAAATCGTGACTCGCCGTTCCAGCTTGCGGACGCAGACGCGTCATCGCGGCCATCCGTGTCCGACTGATGGATGGTTGCCGTGATCGTGCGTCCGTTGGCCTCGACAGATGCCGGTCGGTCAGTGGGCGGGATTCGTTCTCCGGTGACTGTGA